>JADGQA010000173.1 GCA_017882185.1 Bacteroidota bacterium | reverse complement strand
GTCCGTCACCCCGGCAGCTATCCGCGATACAACAAGCTGACTGTCGGAGATTTGGCGGTTCTCGCTGGTGGAATCACTGAGGCAGCATCTCTTCAAGAATGGGAAGTAGCACGGATCGAGACGACCCAGGTGGGTATCTTTAGCAAGATATTCAAGTTCGACGCCAGTGAAGAATATTGGAATGATGGCGGCGCGGCGAAATTCGAATTGCAGGATTTTGATCAGCTCAATATTCCCTTCAATCCCAAGTTCCCGACTCAACAAAGCGTCACCGTCGCCGGGTATGTAATGTACCCTGGCACGTATACGATCAAGAATGAACAGGAAAAAGTAGATGATATGATCATACGAGCTGGTGGATTGAAACCTGGATACTATCTTGAAGCGTCCAGACTTACCAGGAGAAGAAACGGAGCCGGTCTCGTTCCAATTGATTTTGTTTCCATTCAGGGCAATCCGAAATCAGTAGAAAACATTAGCGTGGTGGATGGAGATTCAATATATATTGCGAACAAAGACAACGTTGTTTATGTCCGCGGAGAGGTATTCGTCCCTTCCGCAGTCGTCTATAAACAGGGAGCTGATCTTGCTTACTATATTGGCCAAGCAGGAGGATACCGGGAAGAAGCGGACGATGGGAAGACGGTTGTGAGTCTGCCGAATGGAAGAAAGTGGGAAAAAGGATGGTTCATTTTCCCCAATCCGGATATTCTTGGCGGCAGCACGATTCTTGTTCCAAGAAAAATCGAAAAGCCTGACAATACACTCCAGGTCTTAAGCAATCTTGCGACCATCTTGGCCAGTTTGGCAGCAATCACTGTTGCACTCGTACAGGTTACAAAATAGAACCTGCTATCCCAAGCTTGTTAACATCACGAGAGTACTTGGGATATCGGTAATTTGAATATTCTCTGAAGAAATTGGAAGGTCATCGGACAACGAACGAAAGTGTGCTTAGCTAACCCGGACTGTTGATGGATAGATCCGTTCGCAATGAAAGTTGGTCTGGATGCAAGAACGAATGTGTTGATTCTCCCAATAGAACGAGGACACCGAAACTCTCTAACGGGCCGTTCAAGTCATTACGACGTTGTTCACAATTGTAATACTTTTCTTCCTCCTCGTTCTCGCAGGCGTCACCATCTAAAAGGCGTTGGATCATTACTACATAAACGATCTGCGAGAGTGGATGAGGGCATTTAGGAGCCATTCAAGATCAAGATCTTGTTGTCTTCGCGAGAAGACCTAAGTTCTGTTTCTAATTGACAGTTCAAAACGTGCAATGCCATTGAAAGGTATTATTCTGGCGGGAGGGACGGGGACGAGGCTCTACCCTGCTACGCTGGCAGTCAGCAAACAGCTCTTGCCGGTGTATGAAAAACCAATGGTCTATTATCCACTCACTACCCTTATGCTAGCTGGGATTCGTGACGTGCTGATAATTTCGACTCCGAATGATGTGCCCCTCTTTCGACGACTCCTTGGTGATGGGTCTCAGTGGGGAATGCGATTTCGGTATGCTGAACAACCGCAACCTGGGGGGATTGCTCAAGCTTTTATAATTGGAGAGGACTTTGTCGGCAGGGATTGCGTTGCCCTCGTACTCGGGGACAACATTTTTTATGGGCACGGACTCGGAGGTTTGCTGAAGGAAGTCGCGAAGAGAGAATCAGGTGCAACCATCTTTGGATACTTTGTGAACGACCCAATGCGCTATGGCGTTGTGGAGATTGGTCCTTCGAAGAAAGTGTTGAGCATTGAAGAGAAACCTAGGTTGCCCAAATCAAATTATGCCGTCACAGGTCTGTATTTCTATGACAATCAGGTAATCTCCATAGTGGGTGGCCTACACGCATCGGCTCGCGGCGAATTGGAAATTACCGATGTGAATATCGAATACTCCCGTCGAGACTCCCTGCAGGTGGAACTACTTGGTCGCGGTGTGGCATGGCTTGACACGGGAACCCACGAATCGTTGCTGCAGGCAAGTAACTTCGTTGAGACCGTGGAGAGTCGTCAAGGATTGAAAATTGCATGCCCCGAGGAGATTGCTTTTCGGGAAGGTTGGATCGGCCAGGAAGAAGTATTGCTGTTGGCTTCAAAATACGGAAATAGCTCCTATGGCGAATACTTGGCGAATTTGGTCAAACGCGGAGTTCAGGGTGAAGATTCTCCCGACTAAGTTACCGTGCGTTTTGATTATTGAGCCTCGGGTCTTCCCGGACAGCAGAGGATATTTCTATGAGAATTGGAATGCAACAAAATACTTTGACAAGGGTTTGGAGGTCGACTTCGTTCAGGACAACTTGTCTTTTTCGTCCAAAGTCGTTCTGAGAGGACTCCATTTTCAGAAACCAATTGCACAGGACAAATTGATTTCCGTCTTGAATGGAGAAGTATTCGATGTTGCACTTGATCTGCGACTCAATTCACCGACGTTTGCGAAACGGATAGAAGTCGAATTATCGGACACGAATAGACGTTAACTTTTCGTACAAATTGGTTTTGCACACGGTTTTGTCGTGACAAGCGAAAGTGCACTTGTCTACTATAAATGCTCAGATTTGTATTCTCCGGAGAACGAAAACACAATCGCATGGACGACCCGAAATTGAGCATTGACGGGGGGATACAACGCCTGATCGTGTCGATTAGAGATGCAAGTGCCAGGTGACTCCGTGATTTTTCTCGCGAAAAACTATTCATTCTTGAAGGCGCTTCGAGTGCTACAACCAGCCGAGCGCAGCAATGTAATTGCGGTGGCGGGCAAACAAGGTGGTCTATATTACCAATCCGGAGGTTTTGCCGGGGAGCTTGACTTATGTACCGAAGAGAATTGAGAAGGAAGACAAAACGTTGCCGATTTTGACCGCTTGGGCGACAGTGATGGCAAGCCTTGCGGCGATAACGGTGGCGATTGTGCAGGTGACGAAAAAGTAACTCGACGCATCGCATTTCATGTTCATGAATTATTGAAACTAACCAAATTGTCAAACGAAGAAACAGCACCGCCAGAAAAAAAAGAAAACTCCATTAACATAATGGAAATTGTTTCGACGCTGTGGAGATCAAGAAAGCTAATTGTATATATCGTTGGCATTGCCACGGCTCTCGGAATAGTTATTAGTCTACTCCTGCCGGCGTCTTACAAGTCGACGGCAGTTCTCCTTCCCGAAACAGACAAAAGCAAATTGGGATCGTTGGGAGGATTGTCTGATCTTGCTTCCCTTGCGGGAGTGAGTACTGGTGAAGGATCGCTGGTGAGATTGTATCCGACTATTATAAAGAGCGAATCGGTCCTTAGAAATGTCCTCCATGCGCGATATCAGTCAAAAGCATTTAGGGATTCGGTTACCTTGATTCAGTTTTGGGAAATTGAGGGGAAGAACCCTGAGGTTGTGTACGAAACGGCGTTGAGGTCGCTGCGAGATCAGCTTGATGTCTCGATGGATAGTAGAACCAATGTGGTTGCCATATCGATCGAAACAACAGAACCCCAGCTATCGGCTGATATTGTCAACAAAGTGACGGTGGAGCTGGATAAATTCATACGAACCAAAAGGACAACCAGCGCCACGGAGCAGCGCAAATGGATCGAAGCTCGCCTATTAGAAGCCAAGAGTGATCTTGAAAAATCGGAGAACACGTTGAAGGAATTTAGAGAAAATAATCGAAGGGTAAGTGACTCGCCCCGACTTCTCTTGGAACAGGAGCGGTTGATTCGAGATGTACAGATCAATGTGACGGTGTATACAGAACTGAAGAAGCAGTACGAAATCGTCAAAATCGAAGAGATCAAGAATATACCGATCATCAATATTATGGATGCCGGGATGGCTTCTGCGCACAAAGAGAGGCCGAAAAGAAGGTTAATTGTTCTTGTTAGCTTTGTTCTTTCATTAATGGGGAGTGTGGGATTTGTGTTTGTAAGACAAACGTATTCAGCGAGAGTTCACGAATATCTTGCTCTTTTTCGGTCAAAGATTGGCGCCGGTGCGAAGGAATGAACTCCTATCGACCTTCATCCAAGGCAGGCAAGATTCGAGCTGATGTTCTTCAGGTTCTGTGAGAAAAGAGGCCTAGTTTTCGCAGACTTCCATCTTGATCGGAACGAGCCGATGCAAGAAATTGGCCGAGGTTTGAATATCCCGAGAGACACAGCTCTTCAGCTATAATTCTCATAGGTTTTTTGAAATAGGCTCAACTCTCTCGCGAAGAGTCTGTACACAGATTAATTCCACTACTCGAGATAGAATCCGCGCAAGTGGAAAGAATCAATGCAGTGGACAAGATCATCTGTCGGAAAACTGGAATTGTCGTGATCAGTGGACGAATTGTTGGTTTGTCGACGTATGCCACATCCTCGAACGAATGCCAAACGGGAAGTACGGAAATGACATTGAACAGGGGGATGAAGTATCCGTGACTAAGCATGGTAACGTAATGATAGATTGTTTGGTGATTATACAATTCTACGCCGCAGAACTTCTATGGACGTTTTTGAGAGAACCAATGAGGAACGATTAGAAGAGGAGGAAAGAAAATACTTTGAAAAATGATCCAGCCGAATTCTTCCAGCGTAGGATAACTGTTTCGAATGAGACCGTGAGCGCTCTTTTTCTCTACGCTGAGTTTGTAGCTCAAGCGGCCCACGAGATTTCCAAAGCATTTCAAGGGGGAAAAAAAATCCTCCTATGTGGAAATGGCGGAAGTGCAGCTGAGGCACAGCATATTGCGGCAGAATATGTCAGTAGTCTTGATCACAGGTTCAAGCGGAGATCGTTGCCTGCGCTAGCACTCACGACGGACACCTCATTCTTAACAGCAACGGGAAATGACTTCGGTTTCGATCTTATTTTTGAGCGGCAAATTGAATCATTTGGTGAATCTGGTGATGTTTTGATCGCCATCTCAACAAGCGGCAACTCTCAAAACGTGATTCGAGGCGTAAAGAAGGCACGAGAAAAGGGAATGAAAGTTGTCGGTTTGACGGGAAGGCAAGGCGGGAAGATGAATGGGATGTGTGATATACTCTTCAAGGTTCCATCGGACGAAACCATGAGAATTCAGGAGTCTCATTTGTTTATTGAACATACGATTTGTGAACTTGTCGAAATCAATCTTTTTGGGGAGAATAGTGCGTAACGCCAAGATCGTTTTGATCATACGGGCAAGGGTGGGATCCACAAGGCTGCCGGACAAATCTCTTGATGCTTGTGGCCGGAAGCCCTTTGATTGAAAGATGTAGGAAGGTTTAAATTGTGCTAACTACCACAGAAAAGACTGGGGATGATCCTCTATGCAGAATTGCAGAAAGAATGAGTATTCAAGTATTCAGAGGTTCGGAAAATGATTTGAACGATAGTATCAAGTTGCGTTGAAATACAAAGCTGATTTTATTGTGGGGCTGACTGCAGACAATCCAGTTGTAGGACCATAAGACACTGAGCGCGTTATTATACATCGTCCAAATTTCGATGACGATTCTTCTGCGAATGCACATAATATCTTGAAACACGTTTATCCGGATGGGCTAGGGGTCAAACCTTTATCCGTTCAAAGATTAGAAGAGGTTCGAGAAAAAACCACTGGTTCGCGCAATCGGGAACGTCCCCATGCGTGTTTTCATGGACATCTGAGGAAAAGAATTGTCAACTGCCCTTCGCTCTAGAAGTCCGGACCCTTGTGCTTGATGTAAATACAAAGAAGGAATGCGATCTCCTGGCGTCAATATGTGAATGTCTTTATCCTCGAAATCTAAATCCTCATATTCTGGATATGATTAACTTGCACTGCCGATCACGCAATAAACGAAAGGTGTAGCCCCATGCAGAATGATCAAGTATTCATCATTGCGGAAATCGGCATAAACCACAATGGCGATATTGAAATTGCTAAGAAATTGATTTCGATGGCGAAGCAAGCTGGTTGTGATGCGGTCAAATTTCAAAAAAGAACGATTGATGTTGTGTATTCGACCGAAGTTCTGGCGGCACCTCGGGAAAGTCCATGGGGCAAAACAACACGAGAGCAAAAGGAAGGTCTTGAGTTTGGGAAAAAGGAGTATGACATCATTGATAACTATTGCAGGGAAATAGGGATCGACTGGTTCGCCTCCGCATGGGATATTCCGAGTCAAAATTTTCTGGCACCTTACAATCTTAAGTATAACAAGATAGCCAGCGCGATGCTGCTGCATTGGGATTTCGTTAAACGAGTTGCGGATGAAAAAAAGCTTACGTTTATATCGACAGGAATGTGTACTATGGCTGATATTGATAAAGCCGTAGGGATTTTCAAGAGCAGTGGAGGCCCATTTGTGCTTTTGCATACGGTTTCAGTCTACCCTTGCAAGGATGAAGAATGTAACGTGCTGATGATCAAGACCCTTAAGGATCGCTACAAATGCAAGGTTGGATATAGCGGTCACGAAGTTGGAGTCTTACCTTCGCTGTTGGCTGTTGCTTGTGGTGCAGAAGTAATCGAGAGGCACATTACGCTTGACAGAGCGATGTATGGAAGTGATCAAGCGGCCTCATTGGAAAGACGTGGAATAGAAATTATTGTCCGCGATTGCAGGGCAGTAAAAGCTGTGCTTGGGAACGGGGCAAAAACATATTCTGATGGTGAAAAGTCTATCGCTAAGAAACTGAGATACTTCATGGGTAATGTGTAATGGTCTATTGCTTCGATATCGATGGTACGATCTGCAGTAACACAAACGGGCGATATGATGAGGCTGAGCCATTGCACGGTGTAATTCAACTGGTAAATGCACTTTATGAGAAGAATCATACAATCTACTTCTACACGGCTCGAGGATCGACCACCGGCCTTGATTGGGAGGCGAAAACAAAAGCTCAACTGAAGAACTGGGGTGTAAAATATCACGAGTTGTTTTTTGGTAAACCGACCGCTGATATTTATATAGATGATAAATGCATCAATATCGCGGAATGGATAAAGTCCGGTGGTCATGAAACAAATAAGTAAACCAAATATCATTTCCATTATTCCAGCAAGGGGTGGTTCAAAGGGAGTCCCTAAGAAAAACATAAGAGTTTTGAATGGTTTCCCTTTAATAGCTTATTCAATAAAAGCTTCGCAACATTCTAAATTAATATCCCGAACGGTGGTCTCAACTGATTCGGAAGAAATCGCTTCCGTTGCTCGCAAGTACGGTGCAGAAGTGCCATTTCTCAGACCTGTCGAGATTTCAAATGATCAATCTTCAGATTATGAGTTTATCGCTCATGCACTCGAATGGTTTGGAAAAAACGATGGATCAGTTCCTGATTACCTCGTTCATTTGCGGCCAACAACTCCAACGCGAGATGTCTCCATTGTTGATGCAGCGATCAGTCTCTTCCTTGATCGTGAAGATTCGACGGCGTTGCGATCGGTCCATGAAATGCCTGAATCGGCCTACAAATGCTTTGAGATAGAAAATCTGTATGTATCCCTCCTGGTTGTCAATTGTTTCAAAGCCTTGTTTTTGCAACCATAAATGTTGATTACCACAGATAATCCATTTATCTTTTCCATATCCCTATTATACCTAGACTGAAACTTTCTATCTTTGAAAAAT
>JADGQA010000038.1 GCA_017882185.1 Bacteroidota bacterium | reverse complement strand
GGAAATGTATCCGAGGACGTGGGGAGGTCTGGTTGAATGTTTCGTTGCAGCGATTCCCTTCTTCCGCAACACAGTTTTCGGTGATTTGGTTTACACCGGGGTTCTCTTCGGTATCTTTGAACTCATAACCTATTTCGCGAAAAATCCGGCGAAGGCTCAACAGCAGTCCGCCTGACACGGGCGGGAACGATTTGTCACCGAAAAAGAGTCTCTGGGATTCCCAGAGACTCTTTTCTTATTTTTGGGGTTCCTCCATCTTCTATTTTGTCGACGAAAATTGACTGCTGAGCGAGCCTTCGTTCTTCATGTTTTCGATTGTTCAAGTTTGAGAAAAATCGAAAATCATTGCTTAATTCATCGATTCACGACAGTTCTTCAACGCCTTTTCGTATTGCTCTCGCTCAAAAAACATTCTATATTGCTACGGTAATTATTTCGGGATTTACCCTCTCGAGCCTTTTCATTGTGTATAGCGAGCGCTTCACACTAAGCATCGATCTGCACAAGAGGGATCATGAATTGAAGGGTCGCCGGTGCTGATGGGCCTTCCGAGAACAAACTGAACATAACACGCAAAGACGAATCGAGGAAAACATGTCGGATTACATCAATAATATACTGGCACACGTCAAGGCGAAGAATCCCAGCGAGCCTGAATTCCATCAGGCGGTAGAAGAAGTTACGAACT
Source organism: Bacteroidota bacterium (assembly GCA_017882185.1). Lineage (GTDB taxonomy): Bacteria > Bacteroidota > Ignavibacteria > UBA10030 > UBA10030 > JADGQA01. The sequence goes on along the minus strand of JADGQA010000038.1, from coordinate 20,182 downwards.
CTCTTGAAACAGTATTGGAAAAACATCCAGAATACCGTGCTTCAAAAATATTGGAACGTATGGTGGAACCGGAACGTGTTGTCATGTTTCGAGTTCCGTGGACCGACGACCAGGGTGAGATCCATATCAACCGTGGTTTTCGTATCCAGATGAATAGTGCAATCGGTCCGTACAAAGGCGGACTCCGATTTCATCCATCCGTAACCCTTGGTATTCTGAAATTCCTGGCGTTTGAACAGGTCTTCAAGAACAGCCTCACGTCGCTTCCGATGGGCGGTGGAAAAGGTGGATCGGATTTTGATCCGAAAGGGAAAAGCGATGGTGAGGTTATGAAGTTTTGCCAAAGCTTCATGACAGAGCTTTTCCGGCACATTGGCCCCGATGTCGACGTTCCGGCGGGCGATATCGGCGTCGGTGGAAGGGAAATCGGTTTTTTGTTTGGTCAATATAAGAGGTTAACGCGGGAATTTTCGGGCGTCCTGACTGGCAAAGGAATCAATTGGGGCGGCTCTCTTGTCCGACCTGAAGCGACGGGATACGGTGTTGTTTACTTCGCTGAGGAAATGTTGAGGACGAGAAACGAATCGTTCGACGGCAGGACGGTCGCAGTTTCAGGATTTGGCAATGTTGCCTGGGGAGCTGTTGAAAAGGTCACGCAACTTGGAGGAAAGGTCGTGACTCTCTCGGGTCCGGACGGATTCGTGTACGACAAGGACGGCATAAAGGGAGAGAAAATCCATTTCATGCTTGAAATGCGGGCTAGCGCTCGAGACCAGGTAAAGGACTTTGCGGACAAGTTCAAAGTGGAATTCCACGCAGCCAAGCGCCCCTGGGGGGTAAAGGCGGATGTTGCGTTGCCCTGCGCGACTCAGAATGAGTTGGATGTCGAAGACGCAAAGGAATTGATCAAGAATGGCTGTAAGTGCGTCTGCGAAGGAGCAAACATGCCAACGACACTCGATGCGGTGAAAATGCTTCAGGACGCTGGGGTACTGTATTCTCCCGGCAAAGCGTCAAACGCAGGTGGCGTCGCGACGTCAGGACTTGAGATGAGTCAAAACAGCATGCGGCTCCCCTGGCCGAAAGAGGAAGTTGACCAGCGGTTACACCAGATCATGAAGAATATCCATCGTACGTGCCTCGAGACTGCTGCGAAATATGGAACGCCCGGAAATTATCTGAGAGGCGCGAACATTGCCGGATTTCTCAAGGTCGCTGACGCAATGATAGACCAGGGATTGGTGTAAGGAAATAGAAGAAGGCAAATCTACGCGGCCACGGAATTTTCCACTTCCTTGGACGAAGACGTCGGGCGAGTTTTCGATGTCGCCCGGCGAAGAAAGGCGTATTCTCCTTGGGTCCATTCACGACTGCAAGTTTTGAAGTATGCCCTTGAGTCGAGTACGCCTTGTTGTTTTCATTCGCACAGTCAACGAATCGGCGTCGTCTCGATATTCGTCAGACGGATTGAGGAGCACTTGCACAATCGGTGTTTTTAATGAGTAGAGTCGATCAAACACAGATCGAGGACATCTACGGCGCCCGCGTCAAGTCGTTCCAGAAATTGATGCGATACAAGATTCGGGATATCCTCCTTGTCTCGAGTCTCTATGACGAGTATTTGTTCGAAGAAGATGGAAGACTCTATGAATTGATACGCCAGGATTTCCAGGCCCTCAATCTCAGCCAAACCCCCGACATCACCCACGTTACCAACGGTACAGAAGCCATCAATCTCGCTCTCAATGAGCAGCAATTCGACTTGATCATTGCCACGCTGCACATCGAGGACATGCACGTTATCAAGTTCGCCAAGATGGTGCGCGAGGCAGGCATCAAAGTCCCGATTATCCTCCTTGCCTACGACAACCGAGAACGGAAGGAACTCGTAACTAATTACGATACTTCGATATTCGAGAGGATTTTCATCTGGCAGGGTGATTATCACCTTCTCCTTGGCATCATTAAATATGTCGAGGATCGCATGAATGTCGAGAATGATACAAAGGCGGTCGGTGTTCAATCCATCATTCTCGTGGAGGACAATGTAGCATTCTATTCAACCTATCTTCCTATCGTCTATACTGAGATTCTCAACCAGTCAAAACGGCTCCTTTCCGAGGGTGTCAATCTCACTCACAAATTCCTAAGAATGAGAGCCCGACCGAAGATTCTTCTCTGTACCACGTTTGAAGAAGCTTGGACTTACTATGAAACATATCAGGAATTCGTTCTTGGGATCATTTCGGACATTAATTTCAAACGAAATGGTGTGAGAGATAGGGAGGCGGGGATTCTTTTTGCAGAGACAGTCCGCGCTCAACATCCTGATATCCCCATATTGCTTCAGTCAAGCAATCAGGAGTTCAATGAGAAGGCACGCAGCATCGGAGCGGGATTTCTTCTCAAAGGATCGCCAACCTTGCTCCACGATCTCCGGGATTTCATGCTTAACAATTTCGGATTTGGAGATTTCGTCTTCCGCACGAGGAATGGCCGTGAAGTGGGCCGAGCGTTCAACTTGAAGAGTCTCGAGGAACAATTGCACATCGTTCCTGATGAGAGCATTCTCTACCACGCGGAGCGCAATCATTATTCCAACTGGCTCAAGGCACGGACGGAATTCGGACTCGCTCACACGCTGCGGCCGCGGAAGATATCGGATTTTAGCTCAGTAGCGGCACTCCGAACGGAGCTGATCAACTCGCTCAGATTCTACCGGGAAGTCCAACAGCGCGGCGTGATCACGGAATTTTCAAAAGAGACCTTCGACCCCAAAAACAGCTTTGCTCGCATGGGGTTGGGATCGCTGGGGGGGAAGGCACGTGGGTTGGGATTCATGAACACATTGATCACCAACTACCACGTTGACAACAAATTTGAAAACGTCGAAGTGTCCGTTCCTTCGGCTGTCGTCATTGCGACCGACGTATTCGACAGATTTCTTGAGCGAAACAATCTGGAGTTGTTCGCACTCAGCGCAACGGACGACGATGAGCTCAATAGGAGGTTCAGCGAGGCATCATATTTTCCCGAAGATATAGTGTATAAACTCTCTGAGTTTCTGGCCATCAACAAGGAGCCGCTGGCAGTCCGATCGTCAAGTCTGCTCGAGGATTCGCAGTATCAACCGTTTGCGGGCGTCTATCAGACGTTTATGATCCCAAATAATGACCCCGACCCCGCCGTCCGCTTGCGTGAGCTTCTGCTGAGCGTCAGGTTGGTCTACGCTTCAACTTTTTCGTCCAGGGCCAAGGATTATATGAAGGCTACGGCGTACAGGCTCCAGGAGGAAAAAATGGCGGTCATCATCCAAAGGATGGTCGGAGCCCGCCATAACGACAGATTCTATCCGGCGTTTGCCGGCGTCGCGAAGTCGTACAATTTCTATCCCGTGCCGCCACAGGATTCAACAGACGGAATTGTCCATGTCGCGCTCGGTCTCGGAAAAATAGTGGTCGACGGTGGCAATTCTGTCAGATTTTGTCCCAGATATCCCCGACACCTGCTTCAATTTTTTTCGACCCTGGAGACAATAAGAAATGCCCAGCAGGAATTCCTCGCACTCGATCTCAACGCGAAACTGGATCATGATCAACACCAAACGCCGGAGGTGTTCGTTCAAAAATATGACTTGAGCAAAGCGGAGGAAGATGAAACCCTTTACTATGTCGGGTCAACATATTCTCCTGAAAACGATTCTGTCTATGACGGGGTGTCACGAAGCGGCAGGCGTGTAGTAACGTTTGCCCCTGTTCTCAAACACAACATTTTCCCCCTCGCAGATATTCTTGATTTGATTCTCGAGATGGGTACATGGGGTATGGGCACTCACGTTGAAATTGAGTTTGCAGTCAATATGAATGTACCGCCGGGACGGCCAAAAGAATTTGCAATGCTCCAAATTCGCCCTCTTGTCCTCAACCTTGAAGCAGAGGAACTGGACGTCGACAACGTGAGCAAAGAGGATCTTATTTGTGAAAGTCGGCAGGTATTGGGAAATGGAGCGATCAAAGACATTTACGACCTCGTCATGGTTGACATCGAGAAATTTGACAGGTCAAAGAGCATAGATGTCGCCTCGGAACTCAGCGCTTTCAACACAAAGCTCCTTGCCCAAAAAAGACCATACGTGTTGATTGGCGTGGGTCGTTGGGGTAGCCTTGACCCGTGGCTGGGAATTCCTGTGACGTGGGATCAAATATCAGGCGCGGGTGTAATCGTTGAATCCGGTTTCAGGGATTTCAATGTCACGCCATCCCAGGGTTCTCATTTTTTTCAAAACATTACTTCGTTCAGGATTGGATACTTCACGGTCAATTCAATCGATAAACTCGGGTTCATCAATTGGGAATGGCTGTCCCAACAGAAGGCAGCTGAGGAAATGAAATTCATCCGCCATCTTCAATTCGACGATCCGATTAACGTCAGGATCAACGGCCATAAGAACAAAGGAATTATCATTAAGCCACTAAAGGCTCAACAAACTCAAATTGCGCTTCAAATTAACGGCGGGCACAAGTGATGTTGGACTATTGCCTCGCTATGTTTTGTCATCCTAGTAGACCGCAATCGCACAAATTGCATATCAGGAAAACGCCCTAAACCAAAAACCATCAGGAGGATCTCATGTCCGATTATGTCAAAGATCTCATTGCTGAGGTGAAGGCGAAGAATCCGGCACAACCCGAATTTCATCAGGCTGTACAGGAGGTCGCGGAGTCGTTGGCGATCGTGTTTGAACGTCACCCCGAGTACAGGACAGCAAAAATACTCGAACGCATTATTGAGCCGGAGCGTGTCATAACGTTCCGTGTTCCCTGGGTGGACGATCAAGGAGAAGTCCAAATCAACAGAGGGTACAGGATTGAAATGAACAGTGCCATCGGCCCGTACAAAGGGGGACTGCGTTTTCACCCCTCTGTGACGTTGGGTATTCTGAAATTCCTCGCATTCGAGCAGGTATTCAAGAACAGCCTTACGACTCTTCCGATGGGTGGAGGCAAGGGGGGATCTGATTTCGATCCGAAAGGAAAGAGCGATCTGAAAATCATGCGTTTTTGCCAGGCATTCATGAGCGAACTTTTCCGGCACATCGGAGCTGACACCGATGTTCCGGCAGGCGATATTGGTGTCGGCGGAAGAGAAATTGGGTATTTGTTCGGTCAATATAAAAAATTGAGAAATGAGTTCACCGGTGTCCTGACAGGCAAAGGACTGAATTGGGGCGGATCTCTCATTCGACCCGAAGCTACGGGGTACGGCAGCGTATACTTTGCTTCTGAGATGCTCAGCACCAAAGGAAAGAACCTTCAGGGCAAAATGTGCCTTGTGTCAGGAAGCGGAAATGTTGCTCAATACACTGTTGAGAAGATCAATGAACTCGGCGGTAAGGTAGTAACGCTCTCAGACTCGAACGGTTATATCTACGACGAAAAAGGAATCGACAAACAGAAGATCGCCTTCGTGATGGATCTAAAGAATGTGCGCCGGGGAAGGATGCAGGAATACGTCGATAAGTTCAAGGGAACGGTTTATACTCCAGTCGACCCGAAACTTGATTACAATCCGCTGTGGAACCATAAGGCCGATTGCGCATTCCCGAGTGCCACCCAAAACGAGATTAACGGAAAAGATGCCCAGAATCTCGTCAAGAATGGTGTCAACGTGGTCAGCGAAGGCGCAAATATGCCGACGACACTCGAAGGAGTCAGGGTATTCCTGGATGCGAAAATTCTCTACGGACCGGGAAAAGCCGCCAACGCGGGTGGAGTTGCTACATCCGGACTGGAAATGACGCAAAACAGCATGCGCCTAAACTGGACGAGAGAAGAAGTCGATACTCGTTTGCGAATGATCATGCACAGTATTCACACGAGCTGTGTCCAAATGGCAGACCGGTTTGGAACGCCCGGCAACTACGTCAATGGCGCCAACATAGCGGGCTTCCTCAAGGTCGCCGATGCAATGATGGACCAGGGAGTTGTGTGACCGCTCCGGCAGTAATGAAGCGATCATCGTCGATGGAGGGACGGGTTGCGCCCGTCCCTCCGTCCTGCGCTTTAACCCTCCCAAGACAGTGGGCCTATGAAAAGCTCATTCGATGAAATAAGAACCACCTCTGATACACTCTGGGTCGAGCACGGCTACGGAAACCGTTTCCAGGGTTTTCAAAACCTTATGCGGCTGAGAATTCGGGATGTTCTCCTCGTTTCAAGTCTGTACGATCTCTACCTCTTTGAAGAAGACGGACGGCTCTATGAGTTGATCCGCAATGAGTATCAAGGTTTCAACCTTAGTCACTCGCCGGAACTAACACGAGTCTCAAGCGGCTATGAGGCCATAGCGCTCGCGAAGGAAGAACGTCGATTTGATTTGATCATTACGACGCTGCATATCGATGATATGCATGCCATCGACTTTGCCAGAATGGTAAAAGCGGCAGGCATTAATATTCCGATAGTTCTTCTCACACACGATAACAGAGAATTGAAATACCTCTTGATGAACCACGACACATCGGTGTTCGAGAAGGTGTTCATCTGGCAGGGAGATTTCCGGATAATCATTGCGATCATCAAATCGTTCGAGGACAAGATTAACGTTGAACATGATACTCGGATGGTGGGTGTACAGACGATTATTGTGATCGAGGACAGCGTTAAGTACTACTCGTCAATCTTGCCCAGCATTTATACCGAAATACTCAAGCAGTCACAACAACTGATATCCGAGGGGATCAATCTGACGCACAAGTTTCTTCGGATGCGTGCGAGGCCGAAGATCCTTTTGTGCTCCACGTTCGAGGAGGCGTGGAACTATTATGAGCGATACAGTGAGTTTATGCTGGGGATCATTTCGGACATCGATTTTCCGCATAACGGAGTACAGGACCCTGAAGCCGGAATAGAATTTGCTACACGCGTGAAAAAGCTTCAGCCTGATCTTCCCATTCTCTTGTTGTCAAATATGCCTGAAAACGAATCCAAGGCTCACGCAACCGGCGCTTCATTTGTGCTGAAAGATTCATCCTTGCTTCTGAATGAGCTCCGACATTTCATGATCCAGTACTTCAGCTTTGGCGATTTCGTATTTCGCACTCCGGTTGGTGTCGAAGTCGGCCGGGCGAATGATCTCAAGAGTCTGGAAGAACAGCTTCGCATCGTACCGGATGAGAGCATCCGATATCACGGAGAACGGAATCATTTTTCGAATTGGCTGAAGGCCCGGACTGAGTTTTGGCTTGCACACCAGTTGAGGCCCCGCCGTGTGTCCGACTACCCGACAGTCGAGGCCTTACGGCGGGATCTCATTGATTCGCTCCATCACTATCGCAATATTCGCCAACGGGGCATCATTGCAGATTTTGTCAAGGAAACGTTTGATCCCGAGAGCAGTTTTGCCAGGATTGGCGGAGGATCGCTGGGTGGGAAAGCGCGCGGTCTTGGTTTCGTCAATACGCTGATCAATGATTACAAGGTAAGGAACAGGTTCGAAGGGGTGCAAATATATGTACCGGCTGCCGTCGTGGTCGGGACTGACGTATTTGACCAGTTTATCGATGAAAACAATCTGCGTCAATTTGCAATGGACTGTGGCGATGACAAGGAGATCACTCGTAGATTTATTGAGGCGAGCAAGTTTCCGGAAGCTGTCCTAGGCGAGCTTGCAGCGTTTCTGGACATCGTCCGTACACCTGTTGCAGTCCGTTCTTCGAGCCTTCTGGAAGATTCTCAGTACCATCCGTTCGCCGGTGTGTACGAGACGTATATGATCCCCAACAATCATTCGAATGCGCTCATTCGTCTGAACGACCTCCTCAACAGCATTAAACGGGTGTATGCCTCAACGTTCTATCAGAGCGCAAAAGATTATATCAAGGTTACATCCTACCGCCTCGAAGAGGAAAAGATGGCTGTCATTATCCAGAAGCTGGCAGGAGCTATCCACGAAAACCGCTTTTATCCGGACATCGCGGGTGTCGCACGTTCCTACAATTTCTATCCGCTGCTGCCGCAGAAGTCCTCGGACGGAATTGTATCCACGGCATTGGGACTGGGAAAAACTGTTGTCGACGGTGGCAACACCGTGCGATTCTGTCCAAGGTACCCCACGGACCTCATTCAATTCTATTCCATTGAAGAAACGCTGAATAGTTCACAGCGCAATTTTTACGCGCTCCAGCTTGACGCACACGCCGATTTCGAAATCGAGACGCACGACGTCCTGGTCAAACCCTTTGATCTCGCAATCGCGGAAAGCGACGGGACGCTTCAATTTGTGGGATCGACCTATTCGCCGGAAGACGATTCGATTACTGATGGACTTGGACGAAATGGACCGCGTGTAATTACATTTGGACCGATATTGCGGCATCGTATGTTTCAACTTCCCCAGATCCTGGAATTGCTGCTGGATATGGGAACGTGGGGAATGGGGACTCCGGTTGAAATTGAGTTCGCAGCAACAATCTCCGTACGAAAGGGAAATCCCAAGGAATTTGCATTGCTGCAGATGAGACCGCTCGTGGTGCACAGGGAACCGGAAGAACTCACCATCGAGGAAGTTGATCCTTCGCAACTCATCTGCCAAAGTAATCAAGTGCTTGGAAACGGTATCATCGAAGACATTCGCGACGTTGTTGTCGTTGACTATGAGCATTTCGACCGATCCGAAAGCCGGGAAGTGGCGAAGGAAGTCAGCATGATGAACAGCAGGCTTGTCGCAGAACATCGACCGTATCTCTTGATCGGCGTCGGCCGTTGGGGGACACTGGATCCGTGGCTTGGCATTCCTGTTACGTGGGAACAAATCGCCGGGGCTCGAGCGATTGTGGAAACCGGGTTTAAAGAACTTTCAGTCACGCCATCGCAAGGATCACATTTCTTTCAAAACATCACAGCGTTTATGATCGGATACTTTACCGTCAACGCACATAACCACCTGGGATTTATTGACTGGGATTGGTTGCTGAAACAAAAGGCCATCGAAACGATGAAGCTGACCCGGCTCATACGCTTTCCGAAACCGCTCCTTATCAAAATCAACGGGCACCAAAACAAAGGCGTTATTTTGAAACCGGAGAATAACATTGAATAATGTCGACGATCCAAAAGAATCGAAAGTACTCGACGCGTGTCCACATTGCGGCGAGAAACTGAGCCCTTGGCAACAGGTTCTCCTTGGCATCGACAGGGCGCTGATGTGTAAGAAGTGTTGGTACAGAATTGTTCTCGATGTCTATGGAGACAAATCAAAAGAACAAGGGCATTCTGAAACGCCACCAAAGGAATAAGGCTATGGAATCGTACAACTCATTTCAAGTGGAACAGAAGCAAGTAGCGGAGGCTGCAAAGATCCTCAATCTTGATAAGGCGACCACTGAATTGCTTCTGTGGCCCCAACGAGAATTCAAATTCACCATGCCTGTGCGGATGGATAACGGAGAAGTAAAGGTTTTTCACGGGTACAGAATTCAACACAACTATGCCCGTGGCCCAGCAAAAGGCGGGATTCGTTTCCATCCCGCTGAAACGGTGGACACAATTCGGGCGCTTGCTGGCTGGATGACGTGGAAAACTGCGGTTGTCGATCTGCCCCTCGGTGGAGGAAAAGGGGGCGTAGTGTGCGATCCGCACAACATGTCAGATCGGGAGCTTGAAAACCTTGCAAGGGCATATGTGCGGGCGGTGTCTGAATACATCGGGATTGACAAGGACGTACCCGCACCTGATGTGTACACGAATCCACAAACCATGGCCTGGATGATGGACGAGTATGAAACCATCAAGGGGCGACACCATCCTGGTGTGCTGACAGACAAGCCGATGCAGGTTGGCGGGACAGAGGGAAGAAGAGACGCGACTGCTCGGGGAGGCGTTATAACAGTGAGAGAAGCCTGTAAAGTTCACGGCATTGATCCGACCGGCAGTTTCGCAATTCAAGGATTTGGCAATGCAGGACAGAGGGCGGCGCTGTTGCATCATGAAATCCTCGGAGGTGGGACTCTCGTTGCGGTTTGTGATTCACGCGGTGGTATTTATAATGCGAAGGGTCTCAATTCGAAAGATCTTGTGACTCATAAGCTCAAGACTGGGTCAGTCGTCGGATTTCCGGGCTCGAAGGAGATACCACGTGATTCCGTTTTGGAACTTGACGTTGCAATCTTGTACCCTGCAGCTCTTGAGAACTCCATCAATGATCAGAACGTTTCAAAAATCAAAGCCAGGATTGTCTGTGAGCTGGCAAACGGACCGACGACGCCGGAAGCTGATCTTATTCTCCACAAGAATGGAATTCACGTGATCCCGGACATCCTTGCCAGTGCCGGAGGTGTGACGGTATCCTATTTTGAAATGGTCCAGGATAGTTATTCGTATTTCTGGGAGGAGTCTGTTGTCCACGAACGGCTTGACACGAAGATGACGAAGGCCTATCATGCGGTACAAGAAGCAATCAGGGAGAAAAAAGTACATCCCCGTTTGGCGGCGATGGTCGTGGGTGTTGCACGAGTGGCGCAAGCCTGCAAGTTGCGGGGATGGGTCTAGGTTGAGATGAAGCAGAAGCTCGGAATCAAGATGGTGAAATCTCATGATAGTTTCACGCGAGACACTCATTGGATGGATATTCGGGTTACCTCCATTGTTACCTTGTGTTTCACTGCGACGTTCTGCGTTGCGCAGAATGCGCGAGTGACATTCAAAGTTCTACCTCCCGCCTCGACTCCAAGAAACGCCACGATGTTTATCGTTGGAAATGATTCCACGCTCGGAGAATGGGATCCCGGCAAAATCGAGTTGAGCCAGATGAATGATTCTGTGTGGATTGGTCAATTTACATTTGAGCGCGGCCAGAAACTTGAATATAAGATCACGCGTGGGGGATGGAATGTTCAGGCCGTCTACGAGAGTGGAACAATTCCGGGCAATAGCCGACTCATTGTCCGTGACGACACGGAAGTGGTCATCCGGCCAGTTTTGTGGAGTGACGGTATGGTTAAGACTTTTGGAGGAATTACCGGCACGGTGCGATATCACAAGGGATTGAGGGGGAAGGGGCTTCGCTACGCTCGCGATCTGATCGTCTGGCTTCCACCATCATATGAAAAAGAGCCTAGCCATCGTTATCCGGTCCTCTATATGCACGATGGGCAGAATATCGTCGATCCGGGCACGTCTTATGCAGGTTATGATTGGCGAGTGGACGAGGTTGCAGACAGCCTAATCCGGGCCAGAAAAATGCAGGAAATAATCGTCGTTGGAATCTATAACTCACCCGCTAGAATGGTAGAGTATTCGGATTCTGGATTGGGGAAGGCCTACGCGGATTTTGTTGTCCATACGGTGAAGCCGCTCATAGACTCGTCGTATCGGACGAAATCTGACCGACGGAATACCGCCGTTATGGGCTCTTCCTTAGGCGGTTTGATATCGTTCCTCTTCGCCTGGTGGTATCCAGACATCTTTTCAAGAGCGGGCTGTCTTTCGAGTGTCTTCTCCTACAACGACGGAAAGATTCTTAAGGAAGTGGAGTCTGACAGTGGGCCCGGAAAGGATATCAAAATCTATATGGATTGCGGAGGGTATGCTGGTGAAGCTGCCCTGAAACCAGGCATGGACAGAATGATCGAATTGCTCCGGGGAAAAGGATACAAAGAACGTAAAGACTTTGAATATTTCTACGACGCATCCGCTGAACACAGCGAACGAGCCTGGGCTGCAAGAGTCTGGCGCCCGTTGGAATTCTTTTTTGGCAACTGACGAACCAGTCATCCTTCACGATTCACAAATTACTATTTTCAACCATGGCGCTCATCAAAGATAGAACCTGTTCCAAATGTGGCAAGAAATTCTTTTGGAAGATTGAACGACCTTCCGACGGAAATTGGGATCGATGGAAAAGCGATGACGGAAATACCCTCTCGAACTGGTTCATCACTCATAACCTCTGCTGGGAACATGCCTTTGCGGAAATGCCTGAACAATTTAAAAAGATAATCCGGACGGAAATCTACGAGGAGCAATCGGTCGAGCAGAAAGCGCCGTAAAGGTCGATCAAGGAGTTCGAGGTGTTTCTCAAATTCGCCAAAGGGGCCGCAATGCGGATGACGAGCGTTGCGGCTTCCTCGTTTTTAACCTATATTTTAATCACGTCAAAACTGGATCAACCGATGGAGCCGTCACTCGCACCACCGTTTGACGCTCGATAATCTCGGAGAGTCCCCATGAAGAAATTAATACAGGTTTCTGTTCTCTTTCTCGGAGTCACGCTATCTCTGTATTCGCAGACTAGACGGCCCATCAACTTCGCCGATCTCATAAGCTTTGGCAGAGTCTCCGACCCTCGGATCTCTCCGAACGGTGAGTGGATTGCCTTCGTTGTGACATATCAGGACACGGTTCAGAACAAGACCAACAGCAATATCTATCTTATCCCGTTTTCCGGCGGCGATGTGAAACAACTTACCGCGGCCAAGGGGGCAAACTATTCTCCCCGCTGGATGCCGGACGGCAAGACGATAGCCTTCCTCTCCACCAGAGATGGCGAATCGCAGATTTGGACGATCCCCGTGAATGGTGGCGAGGCCAGAAAAGTCTCCGCTATTTCCACGGAAGCATCTGGTCTCATTGTATCACCGGATGGGAAATGGTTTGCATTCGGCTCTGATGTGTTTCCCGACTGTCAGTCGGATGACTGCAATAAGCAAAAGCTGGAAGTCCTGGAGAACAACAAGGTCAAGGCGAAAATCTTCGACCATCTTCCTTACCGTGTCTGGAACCAATGGAAAGATGGAAAGCGGAGTCACCTTTTTGTGATGTCTTCGGAAAGCGGCCCTGCCAAAGATCTTACACCGGGCGACTACGACACTCCACCGATCGACCTCGGCGGAAACTGGGATTATGCATTTTCGCCGGACACCAAGGAGATTGCATTTGAGCGGAACACAGACCCGGTAGTGGCTGTCAGCACCAACAATGACATCTATGTCGTCTCCGTCATGGGGGGGCCGGCCAAGAAGATTACGGACAATCCGGCGAACGACAGTCAGCCACTTTATTCCCCTGATGGCAAGTACATCGCCTACAGAGCGATGAAAAGACCTGGATTCGAAGCTGATGAGAATCAGATTGTTCTATACGATCGAGAGACGGGGAGTCGGGTAAACATTTCGGAGACATTTGATTACAGTATCAGCGAAATGACTTGGTCGCCGGATGCAAAATCAATTTACTGCAACGCCGATGACAAGGGGAATGTGACAATCTTCAAAATATCAATTTCAGACAAGAAAATGACTGTGATTCAAGAGAAAGGATTCAACACTTCCCTTCAGTTGAGTCCGGACGGAAAAACGCTCGTTTTTCTCAAGCAAATTGTCAACATGCCGACGGAAGTGTACAGAGTAGATGTGGATGGTCAAAACCCTAAGGAGCTTACCTCCATCAATAGAGATCGAGTGGCACAGTTGGATATGAATCCGCTCGAAGAATTCTGGTTCAAAGGTGCAGAGGGTGCGAAAGTCGAGGGTTTCTTACTCAGACCCCCCGCGTTTGACCCATCGAAGAAATATCCCGTCCTATTCCTCGTTCACGGCGGTCCGCAAGGACAGTGGGGAGACGAGTTCCACTTCCGTTGGAATGCTCAAATGTTCGCCTCTCGCGGCTATGTCGCAGTCCTGATCAATCCACGTGGAAGCACGGGGTATGGACAGAAGTTCACAGATGATATAAGCGGTGATTGGGGAGGCAAAGTGTACACGGATTTGATGAATGGTCTGGATTATGTGCTCAAATCGTACTCTTTTACCGACAGTAAGCGCGTAGCGGCCGCAGGTGCGTCATACGGAGGATACATGATGAATTGGATTGGCGGGCACACGGACCGTTTCCGGTGCATTGTTACACACGATGGGGTGTTCAATCCGACAAGCATGTACGGCACTACGGAGGAATTGTGGTTTCCGCAGTGGGAATTCAAAGGAACCCCCTACAACGATCCAAAACTATACGAAAAATGGTCACCGTTGAATTCTGCCGACCATTTCAAGACACCGACGCTTGTCGTCCACAGCCAGCTGGATTTTCGGGTTGACGTGAGCGAAGGCTTTCAACTCTTCACCGCGCTTCAACGGCACGGAGTCAGATCGAAGATGCTGTACTTCCCTGATGAGGGACACTTTGTCGCGAAACCTCAGAATGCGGAATTGTGGTATCGAACTGTTCTGGACTGGATTGACGAGAATACAAAATAGTAAGACCGAAAAGGAGAGAAACAGTTATGCAGAATTTCAAAGAGAGCGTGCTGAAACTTATTATTGAGACTTCTACAAATTTGCCGTCAGATGTCCGGAGAGCCTTGGCTCGGGCGAAAGAGGAAGAAGAAAAAGCTTCGCAAGCCGGACTGGCGCTCCAGGCAATCGCAATCAATGTTGACATGGCGTGCGATCATAGCGGACCAATTTGTCAGGACACCGGAATGCCGACATTCGAAATCGAGACTCCCGTCGGTGCGAACCAGATTGTGATGAGGGAACAGATCAAGGAAGCCATCGTAGAAGCAACAAAGCTTGGTAAACTCCGAACGAACACAGTTGACTCGATTACCGGCAAAAACAGCGGAAATAATCTCGGTGTGGGAGCCCCTGTCATCCATTTCGACCAGCACGAGGGTGATGACATCGAGATCCGACTGCTCCTCAAAGGTGGAGGGTGCGAAAACAAGAACATCCAATACTCAGTCCCTGCGGAGATTCCCAATATGGGAAGGGCGGACCGTGACCTCGAAGGTGTTCGAAAATGTATCATGCACGCCGTGTATCAGGCGCAGGGACAGGGTTGTAGCGTTGGAGCCCTCGGAGTATCCATTGGTGGAGACCGTGCTTCTGGATATGCATACGCCAAACAACAATTGTTTCGTTCGCTCGACGACGTAAATCCAATTCCCGAATTGGCAAAGCTGGAAAATACCATCTTGCGCGATGCCAACAAACTCGGAATCGGAACGATGGGATTTGGTGGTCGGGTAACGCTCATCGGGTGCAAAATTGGCGCCTACCACCGCCTCCCGGCGAGCTTCTTTGTTTCGGTTGCCTATGACTGCTGGGCGTTCAGGAGACTCGGGATCATTCTCGATTCAAAAACCGGTTCGATCAAACGCTGGCTTTATAAAGATGATACACCTGCTGTGCACATGGCGAAGGAGGATGGCCTGCCTCTGACAGGACGCGAAGTAAAACTCACGACACCCATCTCGGAAGACCAGATACGCAGCCTCAAAGTCGGAGATGTCGTACTGTTGAACGGGATGCTTCATATGGGACGCGATGTTCTCCATCATCACCTGGTCAGTCACGATTCGCCCGTCGATTTGAGAGGAGGAGCAATCTACCATTGCGGCCCCGTAATGCTGAAAGAAGGTGCGAAGTGGGAAGTGAAGGCAGCCGGGCCGACCACAAGCATCCGTGAAGAACCGTACCAGGGAGATATCATTCGGAAATTCGGTGTCCGAGCGGTGATCGGGAAAGGTGGAATGGGTCCCAAAACGCTGGCTGCATTGAAAGAAGTCGGTGCCGTTTATTTCAGCGCGATTGGCGGGGCAGCCCAATACTATTCGAATTGTATCACAGAGGTTGCTGGCGTGGATTTCATCGAGTTCGGCATTCCCGAGGCCATGTGGCACGTAAAGGTCAAAGACTTCCCCGTCATTGTGACGATGGATGCCCACGGTAACAGTTTGCACGCGGATGTCGACAAAGCCTCCGCGAAGGAACTTGCGAAATTTGCCGAACCTGTATCGGCCTGAAACGTCAAGACTCCGACTTCCGAGATGACCTGATAATCTGGAAGTCGGAGTTTTCTATTCGGATTACACATGAGTAAACCGGATTATCCGATTACTCCGGGAGTACGGTTTCTTCGCGACAATGCGATTCCTTTCGTACCGTATCTTTACACATATGAGGAACACGGTGGGACCAGGGTGTCAGCTAATGCTCTTGGAGTACCTGAACATCAGGTCATTAAGACTCTCGTATTTGAAACTGAGATCCGAAAGCCTCTTCTGGTTCTCATGCACGGTGATCGAGAAGTATCCACGAAGGAGCTCGCTCGCGTCATCGGTGTGAAACGAATCGAGCCTTGTGACGCTTCCATGGCCCAACGAGCAACTGGATACATTTTTGGCGGAACCAGTCCATTTGGTACTCGAATTCCGTTGCCAGTCTATGCCGAGAAGTCGATATTTGAACTGCTCAAGATTCTCATCAATGGTGGCAAACGTGGATTTCTGGTTGAATTGGATCCGGCCGTTCTGAAATCAGTATTACATGCCACGGAGGTCGAGGTGGCAATTCTTCCATCATAATATGTTCAAAATCTCATGAATGCATTCGAGTGGACAACTGAATTGCGGTTTATTGTAGCTCTTGCTTTGGGCTTCCTGGTCGGGCTGGAGCGCGAGAGCACAAAACTTGAACAACAAAAGCTGGTGTTTGGTGGAGTCCGCACCCACCCGATCATAAGTATGTTCGGGTTTGGCTGCGCATGGCTCTACAAGGTGGGAGTCACCTTCATGCTCCCTGTTGGTCTGCTTTCGGTGGGCGCACTAACGTCGATAGCGTATATTGCAAAAATCCGCAGCGAACGGTTCGGTTCAACCAGTGAGATCTCGGCACTTCTGACGTTCATCACGGGAGCGATGGCCCTCCTCGTTGATGTTTGGGCGTGCATGGCAATCGGTGTGATGAATACAATTCTGTTGTCGGAGAAGGCGATGCTGGAATCGTACGTCGAGAGATTGAACAGAGTTGAATTTCTGGCTGCGATGAAGTTCCTCCTCGTTACTGTCATTATCTATCCTGTACTTCCAAATCAAGAATACACCCAG
Organism: Bacteroidota bacterium; assembly: GCA_017882185.1. Classification (GTDB taxonomy): domain Bacteria; phylum Bacteroidota; class Ignavibacteria; order UBA10030; family UBA10030; genus JADGQA01. Next base: position 3,298 of record JADGQA010000038.1, on the reverse strand, counting down.
TTCGGCCTTAACCCCACGAAGATTTGGCAGATCGTGATTCTCGTTTCGACGATTGGATTCGTCGGATACTACCTGGAGAAGAAGTTCGGCGAAAAAATCGGTCTGTGGATGTCGGGCATCTTTGGCGGCTTGGTTTCCAGCACCGTCGTCACGGTCGCGGTGGGTAGGATCGCCAGAACTTCGCCTGAGCGGGGAAGGAGTGCTCTGCAGGCGTCTGTCTTGGCGGGAAGTGTGTCGTATTTGCGAATGCTTGGACTTATTTGGGCGATCAACGTGGCATTTGTCCCCGTCGTCTGGTGGAAACTGGTTTTCTTGGCGGCTGTAGGTCTCATCCTTTCACTTCGCATTTCCAACGTCAAATCCGCAAAGAATGACGGAGAAGTTCCTGGCCTTCAAAACCCATTTGAAATTAGGCCCGCAATAGGGTTTGCTCTACTCTTCGTGCTTCTGTCGGTTCTCACGATCGTTGTCCGATCCAAGCTTGGAGATTCTGGCATACTGGCGCTGTCCGCCATTGTAGGGCTGACGGATATTACGCCGTTCATTCTGTCCGTTGTTCACGGTACAGACGCAACGGCTCGCGTTTTGACTTCTGCCATCGTCTTGTCGTTGATGAGCAATACGGTTGCTAAGGGGGCGTACTTCTTTGCGCTTGGACCCTCAGTTCGCAAAGAGACGCTTTGGACGTACGGAATTTGGGCTCTGCTACACGTTCCGCTCCTTTTCCTGTGAAAGTACCCGTGCATAAGAACCCAAATGGGGACAACGCCGATGCAGAAAAGACCGAATTAAGCGAGGAGAGTGAAATCAAGGGATGTCTGTGAGACGAGTGAGAGACTGCAGCCGCCGTCTACCAATGTGTCTGCAAGATATGTGGATAGGGAAGTTGTACCAATCCACATCGAGAAGAAATACCTTCGAGCCTGGGAAAATCCGAAGGCTCTATTCGGTTCATTGAGGAAATTGTAGTGCTAGCTCATATGAATCGAAGGGAGTCTCGCGAAGCGGCCTCTACAAAACCGACAAGTTGTCGGGAGCGAGTTGAAAAGTCCCGCGCAGACTTGAATAGAGCAAGTCGCCCGAAATCATACCATCCCGCAATACGCCGTCGAATACGAGGGTTCCAGAACTCTGAACAAGTTCGAAGTGTATTCTGGATGCTTCCAGCATAACCCAACTCAAGGGAAGTTCCTTCGATCCGTCATTTGAACGACTAATAGTCCCCCGCCATCCTCCATCGTGTTGCCAAAAATGGACCTTGAAGGAGACGGAATGATCGATTCCGGTGTATTCCCCAATCCAAGTTCCCTCAACAGTGGAACTGCTTCTCGTAGTGAACGCGGAAAGCGTCAAAAAGAGGGTGAATACTGCAAGAAATCGTGATAGATTTTTCATGATGACACCCCTTATCGGTTTCTCATGTGATACGTCCGCGATATTGGAATGTTGCGGACGACGAACCTGGCATCTGAGTATTAAGACTATTCAAAGAGTCAAAAGGTTGCACGGTGACCGGCGTGTTTCTGTATGGTTCACAGTACACTGATGTGGAATTCTGTTTCAATCTTCAGTTGTTTGACTTTCAGCAGTTCAGGTATTAGCTTAATTTCGTTATATTCCAATCCAATATATCATAACAGGGACAGTTGAGCCTATCGGAAAAAATCAAGGCGGCAGGTGTTGTCGGTAGCGGCGGAGCCGGCTTCCCAACCCATGTGAAGTCGCAATCCAAGGTCGAATTCGTTATCGCCAACGGTGCGGAGTGTGAACCACTGTTGCACAAGGATCTGGAATTGTTGATTAGAGAGCCTGAAGAGGTGATCAAAGGCTTGAGACTCATGATGCAGGCAACGAGCGCAAAGAAAGGAATCATCGGGGTCAAAAGGAAATATGAAGAGAGACTGAAAGGCCTATCTTCAGCGCTGAAGGGCACGGATATTCAACTCCATTGGCTTGGCGACTTCTATCCAACCGGTGATGAGTACATACTTGTTTACGAAGCAACGAAACGTCTCATCCCGCCGCAAGGTATTCCGCTCGATGTAAGAGTTGTGGTCAACAACGTTGAAACTTTGAGGAATGTCAGCTTGGCCGATCAGAAGATCCCCGTGACATCCAAATATATCACGGTCGCAGGGGCGGTTAAACACCCATCTACATTCTCGGTTCCGATTGGTTTGAGTTTCGATGAAGCCATTGCAGCGGCGGGAGGAGCCACTGTCTCAGAATATGCGGTCTTCGTGAGCGGAATCATGATGGGGAAACTGGAGACCGACATGAGTCGCCCCATCATAAAGACTTGCGCGGGGCTTGTCGTATTACCGGTTGATCATCGTCTGATCCAACGCAAGAGCTTGCCCGTCGAATCCATGCACAGAATTGGAAAATCTGCCTGCGATCAATGCAGTTTCTGCACAGAATTCTGTCCTCGCTATTTGCTTGGCTATGATGTTCAGCCTCATAAAGTCATGCGGAGTCTGGGCTTTACTGCCACAGGCGAGCAGGTATGGAATCAATGGGCCCAATTGTGCTGCTCGTGTGGGCTTTGCACACTTTATGCATGTCCGGAGGATCTTTATCCAAAGGAAGCGTGCGACAAAGCGAAGTTTGATTTGAAATCGGCCGGGATCAAGTGGAATGGCAACCGCGAAGTCGAAATCCACCCGATCTATGACGGCAGGCATGTTCCGTTGAAACAGCTTATGGGGAAACTCGGCATAGCTGAGTACGACGTTCCCGCTCACTTCCAGGAAAGGGAGTTTCTCCCCAAGCAAGTTCACCTCCCGTTACTCCAGCATGTAGGGGAACCCGCGCTTCCTCTTGTCAAAAAGGGCCAAAAAGTGAGGAAAGGTGAGGTCATTGCTGAGCCGGCCACAAACAAACTGGGAGCCAGTATCCACGCCAGTATCGAAGGCACGATAGCAGCAGTTGGACAAGAAATTATCATAGAACAATAGCGGGAAGACTCCATGAGAGAAATGAATTCGATCGGATTAATCGAGCTTACAAGCATTGCGGCTGGCTACCTGGTTGCCGACACGATGTTGAAGACTTCTGAGGTCGAATTGATCTTGTCCAGAAGCATCTGTTCCGGAAAATACATTGTACTCGTAGGAGGCGATGTTGCTGCAGTAAGAGCTGCAGTGGATGCCGGCAAGATGATCGGAAAGGGTGTCGTCATCGACACGTTTGTTATACCCAACGTTCACAAAGATGTCTTCCCTGCGATCTCCGGTGTAAATGAGGTTCCAATGCTGGAAGCGCTCGGCATTGTCGAATCATTTAGCGTGGCATCTCT
>JADGQA010000172.1 GCA_017882185.1 Bacteroidota bacterium | reverse complement strand
CGTATGTCAACTGTCCTAGATTTAATTGACTTTTGAAGGCTCGAAGGGTAGATTTCGGACGGCGTATATCTTAAAAATTATCACTTCCCAGTTGCTGATACCTCACATCCATAGGAATAACATTCCCGAAGATTCCAGCACGGGCCTGAATTGTTCCACTTTGTAGACGTAGGAACCTAATAATGATAAATCACGTCGGTCGTCGCAAATTCCTGCAAGGAAGCATAGTTTCAAGCCTTGGCGTGCTACTCAGCTCGATGTTACCTCAATCACTTCGCGCAAGAGATCACGCTCAAGAACAGCGAAACCAAGACACCGCTGTTCGGCTCTTGAAGCCCGCTCGCGTGTTCGATGGCGAAGACGGAACAATTCACGAGGGCTGGGTTGTGCTAGTCAACGGCGAGCGTATCGCCGCCGTCGGATCTCCGGCACAGGTGCAAGCGCCTACGGGAGCAACGACTATCGAATTGCCCGGAATGACTCTCCTGCCGGGCCTGATGGATATACACTCCCACATCTTCCTTCATCCTTACAACGAAACGCTCTGGAATGACCAAGTACTGAAGGAGCCGCTCGCCTATCGGACCATCGAAGCCGTCATCCACTGTGAACGCACGTTGATGTCCGGCTTTACGCTGCTGCGCGATCTCGGCACGGAAGGCGCGGGTTACGCAGACGTTTCTGTTCAACGGGCGATCAATGAAGGCATGATTCCCGGTCCCCGCCTGCTCGTGGCAACGCGCGCAATTGTGGCGACAGGCAGCTACGGACCGGGTCCGGCCGGTTTTGCGCCTGATTTGGTGCTTCCAAAAGGCGGTGAGGAGGTAAGCGGAACTACAGAGATTATCAAAGCTGTGCGCGAACAGGTTGGGCACGGTGCCGATTGGGTAAAAGTCTATGCAGATTACAGGCACGGTGTGAGTGGCACTGTTCCAACATTTAGCGAAGAAGAATTGCACACGCTGGTGGCAGAAGCCCACTCGGCCGGAAGGCCGGTTTCTGCACATGCGACGACCCCGGAGGGAATGCGCCGCGCAATCGAAGCGGGCGTTGATTCCATTGAACACGGGTATGGCGGGACTCTGGAAGTCTTCCAGCTGATGGCAAAACGCAGTGTTGCATACTTGCCAACTCTCACTGCAGAGGAAGCCTACGGAGAATACTTCGATGGATTTAAACGAGGTGGGCCATTGTCGCCGGGATTGCAGCGTGCAATGCAATCATTCAAGTATGCAATGGAAGCGGGTGTGACAATCGGTCTCGGAAGCGATGTGGGAGTCTTCACACACGGCACGAATTACCGCGAGTTGGAATGGATGGTGCGTGCCGGCATGACAGAGACACAAGCACTCCTGGCAGCAACATCCGTAAATGCAAAGATTGTCCGTATGCAGGACCAACTTGGTCGCATCCGCCCCAATTTTGCTGCCGACCTGATTGGCGTAAACGGCGATCCAATGAGGGATATAGAGACAGTGCGCGACGTACGCTTTGTGATGAAAGGCGGAACGATTTACAAAAACGCAAAATAGACAAGACTATTCCCTCACGATCGGAGGCCTGAAAGTTCTAAGGATACTAATGCAACGCGCCACTGCGCGTCTCTGTTTGTAAGTCTCTTGAGATCTTTTGCGGTGTGCGCAATCGCCCCCCAAATTTCTGCGAGTGTCAACTCGACGGCATGCCATTAGCCCTCGCCCGCACCGTTCTCCGTCGAGTGCTGATTGGCTATAGCACCGACGCCAATTCTGGCGTGGCTGATAATATCGCTTATCTCGACATCTATCTGCAATGACGCTTGCCGACGTACAATAACCTCATTCTCAATGGCAAACCACCACACACCGCAAGCAACTTGTGAGAACTAAAGCGGACTTCGGATTCTGACAGAATGGGAAGATTGAGGGAGGGTGATGTCAGCTGAAATCGTAAGCGTGGGTGGGCTCGAACCACCGACCCTCTGCTTAAAAGGTGTGACGCTCGCTCATATCGTCGTTGTTTTGCAGGCCTTTCAAAAACACTGCTAACAAATTTGCTAACAGTTTTTTTATCTCTGACACCTTGTCATCGTTCGCCGTCAGTACTCGGGGATTACTTTTACGAACGAGACGAATTGTTTTTTGTACTAACGTACATCTCAAAACGATTATACGATTCACAAGTTCCAAAGTCAAGTGGTGTTAACAAGCAGTATTACTACTTCTTCACGGAAGGTGATCTTGTTCTGCGCACTCCAATTACGCTACAACTTTCGGATACATATAAGCACTCGTGATCGAGATTAGCAGTGTCACACTTGCAAGAATTGCCAGGTCGATGGGAAGATGCGTGAGTGATCCCGTAACGAGGAGCGACCTCAATCCGTCCACCATGTAACTTAAGGGATTGAGATTGGCGACCACCTGAAGCCACGTGGGCATGATCGTGATCGGATAAATCGCGCTCGACGCAAAGAAGAGCGGCAGCGTTATTACCTGCCCTATCCCCATGAACCGCTCACGCGTTTTTACGACCGAAGCAATGATCATGGAAAGTCCGGTGAAAAATCCGGCGCCGAGCATGACAATGATCACCACCCAAAAGACCGACTGTACCGTCAGGATGAGCGGGACCCCGAGCACGAGAGCGAAGAGGAAAACGATGACCGCCTGGCACAGTCCCCTCACTCCTGCGGAACCCATCTTGCCCCATACCAGGGAAAGTCGCGGCGTTGGCGTCACGAGCAATTTCTGGAGCAATCCCATGTCCCGTTCCCAGATAATGTTTAATCCGTAGAAAATCGCTATGAAAACGACAGATTGAGTAAGAATCCCGGGCGTAATAAATTGCATGTACGTATAATCGCCGGTGGGAATCGCACGTACCTTGCTCAGTGCTTCACCAAATATGCCGAGCCAAAGGATCGGCTGGATGGCGCGAGTAACAAGCTCAGTGGGATCGTGGAGTAATTTGCGCACCTCCGATTCCGCCAGGATCCACGATTTTTTGCACACTTGCACAAGGTAATTCATTCCGATTTTCATAGCACTTATCCCAATCTTTTTTCCATCAGTCGTGAGCGGCGTGCATCGCGAAAATTACCCCCCTCTTTGAGATTTGCTCCCGTGAAAAAGATGAAGGCGTCTTCAAGACTCGCTTCCTGTTTACCCGTCTTTGCCTTGATTTCCTGCGGAGTGCCGATGATGGCGATTTTCCCCGTATTCATGATTGCCACCGCGTCGCTCATCTCGTCGGCTTCTTCCATCTGGTGTGTGGAGAAAAAAATAGTGGTGCCATACATTCTCCGCAATTCCAGGATATGCTCCCAGACATTTTGACGGGCAACAGGATCGAGTCCCGACGTCGGTTCGTCGAGAAAGAGTGCCTTGGGGCGATGAATCATTGCCTGTCCTATTTCGAGCCGGCGGATCATCCCCCCGGAAAACGTTCGTACCAGTGATTGTCCTTGGTCTTCCAATTCCAGGAACGAAAGAATTTCCTTTACACGATCGACACGCTCTCGAGCGGGAATATCATACAGTCGGGCCATGAGAACCAGGTTTTCATATGCCGTGAGTGTTCCATCCACGGAGATCAACTGCGGCACATAACCAATTCTCCGGCGCACCTCAGCGGAATTTCGTACGACGTCCAGTCCATCAATCGTCGCTTCTCCGCTTGTAGGTGCAAGGAGTGTGATGAGCATTTTGATGGTGGTGCTTTTCCCTGCTCCGTTGGGGCCCAGAAACGCAAACACGCTGCCCTGTTTCACTTCGAAAGATATCCCATCAACGGCCTTCACATCGCCGAAGTGTTTCTTGAGATTACGGACGGTTATAAGGTTTTCATCATTCATAGCTTATTCGAGAGCAGCCAATAGCTCTTCCGTTGTTCGGATCCTTCCAATTCTCGCAAACGTTGTTTTCATAGTGTGTTTATGTTCATCGGCGGAACGGGCTGAACAGGCATCTTCGACAAAGATCTGCTGGTAGCCGTACTCGTATGCGAATCGTGCGGTGCTCTCCACGCCGACATTCGTCGAAATACCGCATAACAGAATCGTTTCGATTCCACGCCTCCGCAATTGCAGATCAAGTTCGGTTCCGTAAAAGGCACCCCACTGCCGTTTCGTAATTACGAAATCGCCCGGTTGGGGACCCAGTTCAGGAACAATCTCTGCCCAGTCACTCGGTCTTTGAACATTCATCTGGCTCTTGCTGTCGGTGAGAGGTTGTAGGCCGTCCTTACCATCGGCCGACGGTGTCACTCTCACGAGGAACACTGGCATGTGATTCTTCCGAAAGGCTTGGGTGAGCTTTGTCGCGTTTGCGACAACAACGTTTGCGGGGTGCGGTTCCGATGGCATGCCAACGATACCTTTTTGGAGGTCGATAACGACCAATGCAGTTCTCGTCTTGTCAATGTCCGTAGATTCGTTCATTCTTGTTTGTAGTTCGCGACAATGCTTTCCTATTTCAACGCACCTTCGTCGATCAGGTCTTTGATCGTTTCATAGACATTTGATCTCTTGAGCACCCTGTTGATCGATTCTTGATCAAGATGTGGGCTGATCGATTGCGATTGGTCAGCGATCTTATATGCAGTAACTGCGACGATCGCCGATCCCAAAGCAAGATTATGCGCATCGACTTTTTCAAATGTATCGCTCGGTTTGTGGTGATACTCCGAGAGGTGGGCCATGTCCATCCACAGATCCAGCGCAGGGACACCCTTAAGAAAGAAGGACGCCCAATCTGTCAACTCTTCAAATCTCACTTCTTGTTTCAATCTATCTCCGCTCATTCCAGTCAGGGATTGGGCGAGAGGAATCATTGCGTCCTTGAATTCATTATTTCCCCTGATAGTCCACCCCTGAGGATGGCCGGCACCTGAACTCGTGTTCAGAGCGGCAATGCAGTTACCCATCTCCGAAGCGTGCAAACGAATGTAAGCCAATGAACCGAGCATCCCTTGTTCTTCACCTCCCCACAGCACAAACCTGATTGAGCGCCGAGGAGCATTGTTAAGCTGAGCAATTGCACGGACAGCTTCCAGCACCATGGCACAACCTGTTCCGTTGTCTTGTGCGCCGGTACCCTGGTCCCAGGAGTCCAGATGCGCGCCGACGAGAACCCATTCATCCGGTTCTTCACGCCCGCGAATTTCAGCAACCACATTGTTGACCTCGATGGGTCCACTCACTTTGTTTTCGCACTGAAATTCAATTGTCACCGATCCGTTTTCGAGCAAACGCTGCACAAGCTTTCCGTCTTCCATTCCAATCTCTGCTATCGGAAGTGGTTCGAGCATTCCTCCCCACGTATCATTCCAGCTCATTGTAACGTTGTTGTCTGTGGAGCCACGAACCAGTATTGCAACTGCTCCGAGCTCCTTCAAGAGACGTTTGGAAGCCATATATCTGCTGTCCAGAAATGGTACGTCTTGCGAGAAGCTGTCATTGTCAATCAGGATAATTTTCCCCTTGATGTTGTCGGCGTGAGCCTTGATTCGGTCTTGCGCAAAGATATGGCTTATATAAATGACTTCACCTTTCGCTCCCTGGGCAGGAGTAGATGGAGCCCAGCCATACGATTGCACCTGAAGTGGACGATACAATGGGGCAAGCATGTGTGCCCGAGCAGAGACGCGTTCCCACCCATTCGGTATCGTGAATGACTCTAGTTTTACATCGCTGATTCCTGCAGCGCGAAACTGGCTGACTGACCATTCTGCTGCCTTCTGGTAAGCGGCGGAGCCGGAAACGCGCCCCCCGAACCCATCCGTTAGCCCTCGAAGATATTCGAGTGAATGGCCTTCGACGAGAATTGAGCCAGCAATGAGCGCTGATTGGTACTGAGAGCTGTCCTGCTGCCCAAAGCCAACCGCATGAACAACAATGAGAAGCAGAATGATTTTGTTCATAAGTCTTCTGAGGTTCGCCATAATGTTATTTTCCCCGTTTCGATGAATTTGTCCGACATGTGTAGTTGGTCCCAATCAATCGATACGCGGTGACCCTAATCCTTGAAGGCATTTCGAAAGAGAGGTAATCCCTGAGATCTCGAGTTGAATATCAGGCGGAGTGCGAAGAACGGAATAGCTTCTATCTCCCACCGCGCGTCGTCCCGCTCGTGCGAGTGTCAGAGCCGGAGCTTGACGGCGCACTTCGTCCGCTCGCATTGGAGCTGTTCGTCTGTGGAGTCTGAGTTCCTGTGGTTTGAGTTCTGCTGTTGTCATTCTGCGCAGGAGTTGAAGATCGTTGATAACCCGATTCCCTGTGCGGTGAATCGGGTGGAGAAGCTGTTCCGGTGCCGGGCAAGGCAGCCCCAGCGAGAGGCATCGGATGGTAGTCTTCACGTGGAGCGCGGTGATAGAACGACGGGTCGATGGTGTAAATCGATCCCGAGATCTGAGTGTTAGAAGTTGCTTGAGAGTCAGCGTAGGCTGATTCGTCTTGGCTGACGGCTAGTTGAGTATAACAACCACTCAATGACAAAGAGCCAAAAATCGCTGAAATTGAAATGATTATCAAAGCTTTGATGAACCTCATTTGGATTGCCTCACACAATTAATAACGAACGAGATTCTATTTCGTTTCTGATTCTTCCAGGCAAAAACGGTGGAATCGTGAGAAATCAAAATAACTCGCCTCTTTTTCCCTGTTTTTCCAAGTAGGCAGTTCACAATCTGCGTTGGAGAGGGAAAACGAATTTGACTTGAGAGTAGCTAGCTCTTGGGTGCAGGTAGGATACTGACTACTGTCACTAAATTCAGGGCATACCACTAGAATGAATGAACCCCCGCAAAATCACAGGGTCTTATGTTTCTGAATTCGAAATCCTGCTAACTTCTTGTCGCTGCCTCGCTTCGACCACTCGTTGCCGGATCACAGACGATTTCTCTCCGCTCCTCTTGGAAGACAGTTCGGCATACTTCACGGACTGCACTTCCACGTATATGTCGATCCGGTCGAGCAAAGTTCCAGATATTCTCCCTACATATTTCTGAATCTGTTTTTCCACTGCTTGAGACCATCTGTCTATCACAATTTTTTTTGAAGTCCCACGCTATGATTCACATTTCCCTTTCTGTACCAATCAGCCCGGGTGAAAGGCATTCCGCTAACCCCTCGGTCTGGCTTGACGAGGAGAGATTGATAGACATTTGTCTGTCCGATCTCAAACCCGTGCGCTGCAGCAGACATAAAGAGTCGCCACACGCGATACGTTGTTTCGTCCGTTGCTCGGATCGCCTCCGTGCGATGTGCCTCCAGGCGGGAGACCCAGTGCCGAAGTGTCAAAAGATAATGTTCGCGCAAACTCTCAACATCGCGCACTTCGAATCCCACACTTTCAGCGACGTTCGTGCTCTCGCCGATGGGGACCGGCTCGCTGTCCGGAAAAACATAGTGTTGCGAAAACGTTGGACCACGATGATCGAGATGATCCGCAACGCCGTGATTCAGAAAAACGCCGCCCGGTCGAAGGAGGCGCCAGACATTCCTAAAGTACTCGGCCAACATTGACCTGCCAACGTGCTCGACCATCCCGATACTCGCTATTTTGTCAAACGGTTCTGAGGGTGCAAGTTCTCTGTAGTCACGCACCTCCGCCCGACA
>JADGQA010000037.1 GCA_017882185.1 Bacteroidota bacterium | reverse complement strand
CTCCCAGGAAAGAAAAACGCTTCCCCGGGATACACTCGCACGCGTCGGCCCTGAAGTTATCACTTCCGTCGACCTGCTCAAGAGAATTGAGCTGATGCCATTTCCCCGCAAAGATAAACCGTCTCAAAAAGACTCAGCAAAAGTAAGAGCGTTGCTAGGTTTAATTGCAGAAAAGGTGCTTGCAAATGAAGCGAAACGCAAAAGTTTGTCCGAAGACAAAATCTCCAGACTTATGCGTCGCGAGCTCGAGAATCTCTTTATCCGTGACGAGCTCTTTAAACGCGAAGTTGAGGCCAATGCAAAGCCGACCGCGGAAGAAGTAATCGCAGGGATACATCGTTTTAAATGGAAGCTCAAAGTTATTGCGTTTCTTGCTCGCTCGGAAGCTGAAGGTAATGCTCTCGTAAAACGCCTTCGTGCAAACAAAACAAAGAATATTCTTCAAGGATTGCCAAGAGATCTGCTCACAGAGGCCGATACGATCAATATCCGTTTTGCAGGTCCGGATTCATCGTATGAAAATGCTGCCTATGCTATCGGTAACTCCAGAGTATCTAAACCATTCTATTCGCATAACCTCGGTTGGTCTGTGCTCTATCTGCTCGATAAGGTTACGAATCCCGAGTCAGCAAAGATGACGTTGGATGAACGCAGCCGCAAAGTCGAAAAAACCCTAAAAGAACGACACGAACAGGATATAGGCGAACGTTATTCGCTTGCTGTACTTTCGTCGAAGAATGCAGTAGCTGATTCCAATATCTTCAACATACTTGCAGATTCTATTATTGCGTTGCGGAGAGAAATTGAGATAAAATATTATCAGAGAGACGGCGGGTATATGGTTACGTCCGAGATGGTGGACGTTCTTATCGATCGACTGAAGCCTTATCTTGACACAACATTCATTACCATCACTGGCGGTAACATGACACTTGGAGAATTACTCGAAATGTTTCGCTATGAAAACTTTATTTCAAAATCTTTAGAAGGTTTTTCATTCAAAATGGAGCTGAATGAGGAAGTGAAACATTTGGTGGGGAATGAGTTGCTCGCACGTGAAGGTCGCAGACAATTCCTCCAAAATTCCGCTCCAGTACAACACGATTTGGAACTATGGACTGGCTATTGGGCTGCCCGCCAGCTCTATTATGATGTCCGCGATAGTGTCAAAGTCACTAGCGAAGATATCATCGAGCATCTCCTCAAAACCAAAGGAATTTTTGGTCGATACTATGAGGTCGATGTGCGCGAAATTCTTACCCCTACTCTGGAAGATGCGACGGGGATAATCAATCAACTTCAAAGCGGGAAAAATCTTGCGGAAATGGTACCCCAATATTCCATACGTGCAGAATGGGTGAAGAACGGGGGTGAGTCTGGCTATTTTGTAGTCCTTCAACATCCCGAAATCGGTTTCCGTGCCTTGCTCGCAGATACAGAAACACTTGTCGGTCCAGTCAAATTGGAGGAGGGTTATTCACTCTTTACTGTCCTCGGCAAACGACGCACGAAGGACTCGATAGTCGGCTTTGATACACTCTGTCAGAACATAAGAGAGAGATTGATGACTGAGAAACGGAAGCAGACAATCAATCGCTTTATTGCGAAACTCGCACGTGAACAACAAGTCAGTATTAATTATGAACAATTGAAATTAGTCAAGCCGTCGTTGATCCCAATGTTTACACAGCGTTTTATGGGCTTCGGAGGAATGATGAATGCCGTCCCTCTTCTTATGCAGCAGTGGGATTGGATTAAAGAATACGAACAATCTATGAAAGTATTCCTATAGGAGTAACGAATCACGAAAAACCATAGACTTCTGTTTGTTGCACTCGTCATCATCTTTGTCGCTGCGTCTGGCATGTCACAGCAGGAAAAGTACAAAGATACGAAAGTACCAATAGAAGATCGTGTGAGCGATCTTCTGAGTCGAATGACACTTGAAGAAAAGATTGATTTATTGGGTGGAACAGGATTTGCCACAAAACCCATTGAGCGATTAAGTATTCCGGAACTGCGAATGACCGACGGCCCTCTTGGTGTTCGATGGGAAAAGTCAACTGCATTTCCGTCAGGAATATGTCTTGGAGCAACATGGAATCCAGAGCTTGCGTATAAAGTCGGTTCAGCAATCGGACGCGAAGTGAAAGGACATGACCGCCATGTCGTTCTTGCCCCTTGTGTGAATATAGCCCGAATACCTCAAGGAGGCAGAAATTTCGAAAGTTATGGTGAAGATCCATATCTTACGAGTCGCATGGCAGTCGATTATATTAAGGGAGTTCAAAGTGAAGGTGTTGCGGCAACAGTAAAACATTTTGCCTGCAACAATCAGGAATACGAGCGAATGTTCGTCGACGTAAAAATTGATGAACGTGCCTTGAATGAAATATACCTTCCCGCCTTCAAGGCTGCTGTGCAGGAAGCCCATGTCCTGTGCGTGATGAATGCATATAATAAAGTAAACGGACACTTTGCAAGCGAGAATGATGCACTCCTAATCGACAAGTTAAAAAAAGAGTGGGGATTTAACGGGCTGATTATGTCTGATTGGGGCGCGGTGCACAGCACGGTGCCAACAGCAAATGGCGGCATGGATCTAGAGATGCCAACAGGTGAATATTTGAATTATAGCACTCTCAAAGATCCATTGAAAACTGGAGTGGTGAAGGAATCCACGATTGATGACAAGGTGCGAAGGATTTTACGTGTCATTTTTGCGCTCGGTCTTTTTGAAAAACCAAGTCTCCAAGAAGCGAATTTGCTTGGCTCACTTGAAAATCGAGCGGCAGCATTTGAAGCAGCGAAGGAAGGCATTGTCCTTCTTCAAAATCAAGACAACTTCCTTCCATTAGAATTTTTAAAACTCAAGTCCATTGCTGTAATTGGTCCCAATGCCATGGTGTGCAGAACCGGAGGCGGTGGAAGTTCTAAAGTAGATCCGCTTGAAGCTCCAAGTCCTTTGGAGATATTGAAAGAGAGATTTGGAGATATAGTGGAGATCAATTATGCCACAGGTGTCTATCTTGATGGCAGTGCGTCGCCAATTGAATCAAAGTATCTTCTAACCGATAACGGCGAACAAGGTTTAGTCGGCGAGTACTTTGGCAATATGGATTTAAAGGGAAAGCCGGCATTCGCACGAAGAGATACGATGGTGAATTTCGATTTTGGTGAACCTGGACCCAAAGCAGGTTTTCAGAAGAATAAATTCTCTGTGCGATGGACCGGAAAGTTAAAAGCGCCAAAAACCAGCGAGTATATTTTGGAATTCATAAGTGATGATGGTGTTCGCCTTTGGTTGGATGATTCATTACTGATTAATTATTGGAATGATCATGCACCGGAACCACGAACCATCAAGACAAAGTTTGAGGCAGGCAAAGAATACAAGGTAAAGATAGAGTACTATCAACATAGAGGCAGTGCGGTAGCGAAGCTCGGATGGTCGAGCCCTGAAAATGATCCGATGAAATTGGTATTAGAAGCCGCAGGAAAATCTGATGTTGCAATTCTCTTTATGGGGACTGGCCATAATATTGAAACAGAAGGGAGAGATAGAGAAGATTTGGCATTGCCGAAGAATCAAGATGCGCTGATCGAAGCAGTTGCGAAGGTGAATAAGAATACAATTGTTGTTCTTAATTCAGGTTCACCTGTTTTCATGGATCGCTGGCTTGGAAAGGTCAAAGCGGTGGTGCAAGCATGGTTTGGCGGACAAGAGATGAGTAATGCCATAGCAGATGTACTTTCGGGGTCGTACAATCCATCGGGGAAATTGCCAGTGACATTCCCCAAGCGATGGGAAGATTGTTCAGCCTCTACAACATACAAAGCAAAGGACAGTACATCTGAATATTCAGATGGCATCTATGTCGGTTATAGACATTTCGAGAAGAAAGACATTGAGCCGCTCTTCCCGTTTGGCTTCGGCTTATCCTATACGACATTTCATTATTCAGATTTGAAGACTGAAAATACTGCCGCCGCCGCTCAGCCAGAAGTGAAGGGATCATTGAATGTCTCTAACACCGGCAAGTATGAAGGGGCGGATGTTGTCCAAGTCTATGTGCGGAAAATCAAATCGGATGTTGATAGACCGATGAAAGAGTTAAAATCATTTATGAAGGTCTCCCTTAAGCCGGGGGAAACTAAGAATGTCCAGTTCACATTGGATAGAAACGCTTTCGCTTACTATGATATTCAAAAAAAGGATTGGACCATTGAACCTGGTAAGTATTCCATTCAAATTGGCAGCTCCTCGAAAGATATTCAGCTCTCAGAAATCATTGAACTGAAATAGCTGGTCCAGAAAGATAATTGTCACATGTTGAACACTGGATTGAAAATTCTGTTACCCATTTTCCTCCTTTACAATATTGGACTCTCCCAACGTAATGATTTTGTGGGAACCAAGGGAGAAGAGATTGTATTGCCGGATGGAACACCGATCCTTCTCCGAGGCATCAACCTTGGGAATTGGCTGGTGTCAGAAGGATATATGTTTAAGTTTGATTCAGCCACATTTTCATTCATCTCGGTCAATTCAATAACTGCCGCTTGAATACGAGATATGCTAAAGCGTTGGGTCTAGAAACGAATGAATAATACTATTGTATATAACGTGTATAGAAAATATGATTATGACTATTTCACCCCTGAATATTAGAATTTCAACAAGGGTAATCCTCTTGGGGATACTTCTCCCACTATGGTACTTCAAAGTGAGCGCTCAGACTGTTGAAGCACGAATTGATACACTGCTCAGTAAGATGACGATGGAGGAAAAGATCCTTCAACTCCATCAGGAAGGTGGATTCAATACTGCCGATAATACGCGGCTTCAAATTCCAGGCTTTATTATGTCCGATGGACCGCACGGTGTTCGTGACGGAATGGCGACGAGCTTTCCTGTTGGGATTGGAATGGCATCGACGTGGGATGTTGAACTTGCCCAGCGCATTGGTGTTGCGATGGGAAAAGAATTCCGAGGCAAAGGAAAACATCAAGCGCTCGGGCCATGTCTCGACATCGACCGCGATCCGCGGAATGGACGCAGCCCTGAAACCGGCGGTGAAGATTACTACCTTTGTGCGCAAATTACAACTGCGGTCGTCAAGGGGATTCAATCAACACCGTGCATTGCAACCGTCAAACATTATAATGCGAATCATCGGGAAAATGGCCGGACGACAAACAACATCACTGCGAACCAACGAGTATTACACGAGGATGCAGGGCTAGCGTTCCGGACAGCTGTACAGCAAGGCGGTGCAATGTGTGTGATGAACGCTTATAATCTCATCAACAACCAACAATGCGCGGAGAATTACAATGTGTTGACAACTATTCTGCGTGCACACTGGGGTTTCCCATATTATGTCGTTTCTGATTGGGGCTCGATCAAGAATTCAGAAAAGGCCATCAAGGCAGGATGTAACATTTGCATGGGAGCCGATAACTACAAAAATGATTTAACGGGGCTTGTTGCCAGCGGGACAGTATCGGATTCGATCATCGATAGTGCAGTTCGGTGTGTCTTGCGAACGAAGATATTGGCGGGTATGCTCGACTATCAACCATCTGGTGATCCTAACGATGTGAACAGTACAGCTCACCAGCAGCTTTGTCTCGAAGCTGGACGAAAGTCGCTTGCGCTTCTGAAGAATCAAGATAATATTCTTCCGCTGAATAAAAGTACGATAAACAATGTTGCGCTCATAGGCCCAAGTGCGGCGACATTACAAATTGACGGCTCCGGGAGTGCTTATGTTACGCCGTTCTATACGGTTAGTCCAAAACAAGGAATTGAGGCGAAAGTTGGTGTGAGCAAAGTTCAGTATGCGAAAGGTTGCGATATCAACACCACAGACACAAGCAGCTTCGCGGCCGCGCGAATAATTGCAGCGGCAGCCGATGTTGTAATTTTCTGTGGTGGACTCGATGGAACTCAGGAGGGCGAGGGATTTGATCGCGTCGGTGGGTCAACTCAATTACCGGGCAAACAACAGCAACTTATCAATGCAGTTGCTGCGGTAAATAAAAACATTGTGGTTGTACTTTTTAGCGGTGGAATTTGCGGCATCAGTCAATGTCTTGATAATATTAAAGGATTGATTTATGCATTTTACCCTGGGCAGGAGGGAGGAAATGCACTTGCGGATGTATTGTTTGGCGACTACAATCCTGGAGGAAAACTACCTGTAACCTTCCCGTACAACGACGGACAATTACCACCTTGGCTTCAGAATGATGATCTCAATACAGGTTATGGGCGCGGATATCGATGGTTTGACAAAATGGGATTTACTCCTCAATATCCATTTGGATTTGGATTAAGTTATACCACATTCTCTTATAGTAATCTTGTCATTACTCCCGCAACCGTAAATCCGGGAGAACAAATCTCTGTGAGCGTAGATGTGACAAATACCGGTCCACTTGCCGGAGATGAGGTTGTTCAACTCTATCTTAGTGATACATCATCGACTATTGCAATGCCTGTAAAACAATTAAAAGGGTTCAAGAGAGTGACATTGAATGCTGGGGAAAAGTCAACCATCAATTTTGTTTTGACTGCAGATGAACTCTACTATTTTAATGAGACAACAAGTTCCTATGAGGTTCTGCCTGGACAATATACCGTGCGTGTTGGAGGTTCATCAGATAATCTTCCAGTCATAGGAACATTCCAAGTTCTTGATAGTCAACGGAAGCCTGATTTATTAATCACAAACATCAAGATGGTTCCGCCGTATCCATTACCGGGGCAAAATGTAATATTTCTGGCGACAGTAAAAAATCAAGGAACAGCGGCAACAACTGCAGGTACACCGTTAAAAGCATCCTTTACAGTAAATGGTCAACAAGTATGCTGGTCTGATAATTATACTAGTTCGATTCCAGCTGGAGGCATGGCTTTGATTTGCGGCAATAGCGGGCCCAATGGAACTAATACTTGGACAGCAACTGCTGTTGGAAATTATAGTGTAGGAGCCACCGTCGATCCTGATAATACTGTGGATGAATGTGTGGAAACTGATAATTCTTTTTCGTCGCAGCTAACCGTTTATCCACAGCCACCTATACCACCAGTCAATCTTGCTCTGAATAAACCTGTGACAGTTACTTCGGTGGAAAAGACCGGTTTAGAAGGATCCAAGGCTGTTGATGGAAACATGGGAACACGTTGGTCGTCTGCTTTTAGCGATCCACAATCAATCACCATCGATCTTGGAGCAATGTACCAAATCGACGAGGTAGTGTTGTATTGGGAAACTGCCTATGCAAAGGAGTATTATCTTAAAATCTCTAACGACGGATCAGTTTGGACTGATGTCAACCATGAAACAAATGGCAGTGGAGGAATTGCTCATATATCTGTCGGGGCAAATGCGCAGTTTGTACAGATGCTTGGAATCCAGCGAGCGACGCAATATGGATATTCGATTTGGGAGATCGAAGTACACGGACCTGAAGACACAAACGTGGATGCTGGGCCTAAGTATTCGCTCCCTTGGTTGTTTTCACTAAGCAATAGTTATCCCAATCCATTCAATCCGACAACGCGGATCGAATTCACATTGGCGGAGCGGGGCTTGGCGCATCTCAGGGTGTTCAATCTGCTTGGACAGGAAGTTGCGAGACTTTTTGATGATGTTGCAGTCCCCGGAAGAAAATACCAGGTCGTCTTCGACGGCACATCGCTTTCCAGCGGCGCGTATGTAGTTCGTCTTGAGTCTGGAACCCGCCAGATGAGCAGAAAAGTGCTCCTTGTGCGATAACGGCCTTTGCAAGTCATGCTTGTGAGTGCCTCACGATCTGTCCGCTCGGCTGTGAAAGACCAACCGATTCCTCGCTCGATCGTTGTTCGAATCATTCTCGTTCTGCTTGTGCTTGCCTGTTTGGAGTCCCACGTTGGAGCTCAGGGATATCTGCGAGCCGTAGGCAGTAAGATTTTCAAGCCTTCCGGCGAGGAAATTCTCTTGAGAGGAATTGGATTGGGGGGGTGGCTCGTACCCGAGGGTTACATGCTGCAGACATCTTCGTTTGCAAATTCGCCGACGGAGATCAGGAATACCTTCGGGTCGCTCATCGGTGATTCCGCAACTGACCAATTTTTCGATCAGTATAGAAAGAACTTTGTCACTCGTCGGGATATCGACAGAATTGCGGGTTGGGGATTCAATTCCATACGTTTACCGATGCATTACGCCCTTTTGACGCCAAAAGACCAACCCGGGGTCTATCTCGAAAGCGGATTTGCCATCATTGATAGTCTCTTAAGCTGGTGTGAAGCGGATAGCCTCTACCTGATTCTGGACCTTCATTGTGCACCGGGAGGACAGAACAGTATCAACATAAGCGATTACGCAGGATATCCGTCCCTCTGGGAGAGTGCGCAGAACCAACAGCGGACAATTGATCTCTGGAAGACAATTGCCGCACGGTACGCTAACAAGAGATGGATCGGTGGATACGATCTTTTGAATGAACCTGCCTGGTCTTTCGGTTCCGGAAACGGGCCGCTGAAGATCCTCTATGTTTCTCTTACTCAGGCAATTCGCCAAGTCGACATGAACCATCTCCTTTTCATAGAAGGGAACTGGTATGCGACTGATTTTAGCGGTCTCACACCACCCTGGGATGGAAACATGGCGTATAGTTTTCACAAGTACTGGAATCCAAACAGCTCCTCTTCCATTACCGGCTTTCTCGACTTGCGCACGAACTACAACGTACCGCTCTGGATGGGAGAATCAGGGGAGAATTCTAATCCGTGGTTCACAGATTGTGTGGAACTTTTGGAACGCAACGACATCGGCTGGTCGTGGTGGACACTCAAGAAAATTGAATCGACCAACCCATTGTTGTCGGTGCACAAAACATCCGAGTACAATTACCTCCTTAAATATTGGAATGGCCAGGTATCGGCACCGTCAAGGAGTTACGCGATCGCAGCGTTGAACGGAATGGCAGCCGAATTGAGCATCGATTCATGCAACGCACGCCCGGATGTTGTCGATGCGCTGTTTCGCCAACCTTTTCAGACAACAAGCCTTCCGTATGCGTCAAACGATATTCCCGGGGTCATTTATGCCGACAATTACGACATGGGGAAGCAGGGATATACATATGGCGACGTCGATTATCAAAATGTTGGTGGAGCAGGAAACGGTAATTGGAATATCGGCGGCTACTACCGGAATGACGGTGTGGACATCGAGCCTTGCGCAGATGCAACGAGCAATGGTTATGACATTGGATGGATCAACGATGGGGAATTCCTTACCTACACTGTCAATATCAAAAGGACGGATGCCTACGCCATTGATGCAAGGCTGGCTTCTTCAAGTGCAGGAAGTAGGATCACCTTGTATCTGGACGCTCAGGACTTGAAGAGTGTCATCAACGTTCCATCGACAGGGGGATCGGGATTGTGGAGATCAGTGCGTGTCGGTCCCGAGACTCTTACTGTTGGGATCCATAATTTAGCGATCCTGTTTGCTGGAGGGGGATTTAGTCTAAGCTCTTTGAAGTTTACTTCATTGTCAGTCGCAATAGGTACGTATCAAGTGTATCAAAACTACCCGAACCCGTTTAACCCGGCAACGACAATCGAGTACGAAACGCCCCGTGACGGACTTGTCAGTATTGAGATCTATGATATCCTTGGCCGAAAGGTTGCCAGCGTCGACCAGGGCATTCTGACAGCGGGACAGCACAGCGCGATCATTAATGCCGGGCAACTACGTTTACCCAGCGGAGCTTACTTCTACCGATCCGACTTAGGCGGCTCCAAGTCGAACGTCCGAAAATTCGTCGTCGTCAAGTAAAACGAATTGCTTCGGTGTGACGCAATGGAAGTCCGCTATTTTGCCAGAATCGTTTTTCTTCGTGTCAATCACAATTCCGCTCGCGCGAAGCTGATAGAAGTAGACGCTGCTCGCAACTGAGGTTCCTCTGTCATCCTTTCCGTTCCACTGCATAACGTGTTATGATCGACTTCACGCACTACAAGCCCAAAGGATCTCAGCGTTCTTTTAATGGATGTCTTGTTTGTTCCTTCTGAATCCGTGCCTAACATTTGCTGATGCTTCCGATGAGTGCAGCGTTTCCCGAAGTATTCAAGGCAGACCCATGTTGCTTTCTTGCCGCAACTTTGCCTGTTAGTTTGAATCAAACGCGGAAAGTTGGGAAGGTAAACGGCAGAAGGATGGAAGATTATCTCTATTCTTGAGGCTGTCGTTGCTAACGCATCGAACATTTGTTGGACCATGAGTGTCTCCTATTCTCATGGTTCTTATACCGTTTTAAAGGGAGGATTTGTCGAAGTGGCGAAGTTGGAACCACGTACGTTGAGTCCTGAACACTTGGACACCACCCGACAAGGCAGGAAATAGTACCGATATGAATTCTTGCACTAGTCTAGTAAGAACTGTGTACAATGATGCGGTTCCTTACGTCCCCATATATTGCACGTGGACGTATACTCCGGTATGTATGTTGTAGAGCAAATACCAGCCGGTGTGGTCCGAGTCCTCGTAAACGACGAAGTCATCTCCGCAGTCCCAGCACCAGTCTGCGCAGAGGGGCCAATCCGCTGCGGCAACATCAAAATAGAAGCCTCCAGGAAACCAGAACCTGTGAAGCTTGGGGTCAATCCGATTGACTTGGTAGCGAAACGTCGGCCCGAAATGCGCAAAGCGGCCATGCGGAAACGGTTGATCCAGGTGGAACCGTGCATCGTTCGGTGGATGGTGGCCGAACCACTGATCGTGGTTGACGTGCGGCATGTCGTTCACATGGCCGGTGGGCAGATGCTCCATCTGGGGCTGCTCGCCAAGATAGCTTCTCGCCGGCGGAGCCTTCGGTATGCGTCCCTGGTTCGCGCGTGGTGGATTATGAGCCTGCTTACCACCCCGTTTCGGCACGCCGGACTGGGCCGGCAGGAAAACAGTAGATAGAATTAGAGCCGATGCAAACAACAGAGCCAGTCTGGTTTTCATAAATCGCTCCTTTCATCGCGCAGATCCGAACGCTTCAGTGAGTGATAGTGAGTGATAAAAATTTGTTTTGCATTGCTGGTGTTCAAGAATATAAAAAATCTGCAAAGCGAGAGCCCAATCGTTAACTTCACCACGTTTCACAGAGGGCAAGTGAAGCCGGCACTTAATTTGTAGTGAGCGGGGCATTGGCGGACCCACCACGCTGGTTGTTTTTCAGCCGCTCCCTGAACGGGAACGAGCAAACCTTACATTGGCCCCTCCACAGGAGGCTGGTCAGGTAGCTATGTTTCTTGTCTAATTCATCAGTACCTCAGCAGATCGTAACACGAAATACGTCGCTAATCCTAAAAGAACAACACCAAAGGCCAGAGTGATCTTCTTAATAGTTAGCTCAGAAAAGAACCTCTTCGCCTTAAACACGATGAATGCCAGTAATGAAAGATATGACCCGATGCCTAATCCACCGACGACCAGAAACAGGACAGTTTGGGAGGTCGTATGCTTCACCATGAGTCTCAAGTCCATCAACAGTCGAACACCAAATATCCACCACACAACCATCAAAGGGTTTGTTATCGCTAATGAAAATCCCGTAAGAAAAGCTACATTGTGTTTTCCAAGTCTGTTTCCGGATCGACTATGGTGTCTTATTGGAGATTTACTTTGACGGATTGTCCAAATTGCAAGCACGATCAAGATGATTGCGTTGAGAAGCCAAAATACTGCCATTACAGTGGGTTCTTGGAGGAAAGGAGCAATTCCGAAGAGAGCAATGACCCCATACATTATATCTGAAATCACCGATCCGACCACGATCATCAACGCTGAAGAGAGAAAACCATTCAGGGAGCGGCGTGCAATTTCCAGTTGTGTCGCCCCGATAGGTATTGCAACCACAAAGCCCATTGCATAGGAGGTTAGTATCAAGAGAATTATTCTCACTGATGTTGAAATGCTCATTCGATTACGGCCTTGTCCATTTTGAGCATCCCTTGATTACGAGGATTGCGAAGGCAGGATATGACATAGCCCGATATCTCCCTTAAATTCAATCCGTCAAAACATCGTACTTCCCGACAAGTCTTTCCCATTTTATTTATACACGTAATATTTCGACGCGGCGTGTCGGCAATAAATACTTTGGAAGGAGCTTGCTGGTTTGCTGGAATGTGATCTGGTCGGTGAGAATCATACCCGTACATTCTTGAATCACTGGCGCCAAATACCGTCACCACAGTTGTTCGATTTCTCAGCAAGTCATTTGGCGAAAGGGATATTTTCCATGAAGCTGCGATATGCACGGGGCCCGTGTCACTGGATAGAAAAACATCACACGCATCAATGAGTGCAGCGAAGGCACCTAATGGCAGATGCGGGACAATGATGAGCTTCTTCTGATATTCTGGCGGAAGTGAGGCCAAGATCGTTTGTTCAATGCCTCCACTCGGGTACCCGGCACCCAGCAATACCGTTTTGACGTCATTGGATGCCAAAATACTTCTCAAAATCTGAATTTGGACTTTGGCAGGTATTTGATTGTAACGAGAAAATGCGTTGGGGTTAAAGAATAATAGATGATCTATGCGCGAGAGATTATTCCTTGCTAGAAAATCTCTTGCCGCCCGTATAGCGTTGTTTGTGAGATAGATTGTATTTCCCCGGAATACAGAGATTGGATGGGATTGGGAGACTTGATCAGAATCTTGGTTTTCCGGGTGATGAAAGGCAGAGCGGGCAAGTTCTTCAAAAAAAGAATGCACGGCGGCAGAGAAATGCATTTGTCCTTTCTTTGTTCTCCATAAGCGTATAATATAGGATGCATATGGAACATACAGCTGCAGAACTGGCACATCATTCTGCAAATCCTGTATTGAAATAAATGGGCAAAAATTCATGATGACAGAATACTTGTTGGCCTTCACGATTTCTCGCAATACGGCAAGCTCATTTTTCGTAGGGTAACCATTGCCTCCGAAAACATTGAAGACATGATTCACCTCTCGCAGGCCAAGAAGGAGATCTCCACCAGATTGATTACACAGGTAATCTACTTGAGCGTTTGGGTAATAAGATTTTATGACATTGATGCTTTGTTGCATCATTATAGCATCACCAATGTTGACGTCCGTAATGATCAGGATCTTTCCGAAAAATTCAATTCTTTTTAGCTTTCTTGAGTATCGCTTCTGATAAAACCTGTAGACTAATTCATTTCCGGCTATGAGCAGGAAAGCTTTTTGGAATACCTTTGGAAATGATTTCGGGAACGAATCCGTGAGACGATCCAAGGCATAGAAGCCAAGCTTTGACAATCCTTTATTTGTCATATCAAATAATGGTTGAAAGTAAGAAATCGGGAATTTGTGGCGTGAGTCGGCCTGATCGTTGAGTCGCCTTGTCGTTCATAGTTAGATTTCTCTTCGTTGATAAAAGCCTGCTAACGATTCAAGCGCTTGAACCTTGAAAAATTCTGAACACCGGCGAGACAAAAGGACCAGGCACCCGGCTGTGGATTATAGGACTTCAACACCACTGTTATCCCACTCCCGTGTGCACTCCTATATTCGTTCGGATGTCGCTTTCGTCAGATTGTTTTCTAAACGGTTTTCCTGAGAACATAATCCAAATGTCATCACAAAACGAATAGAAGCCGGTTTGAAGAACGCCATGTGCTTTCAGACGACGACCTGATGTATAGATGGGGAGCCGTAACGTAAATTTCACCCGCCCGACCTTTCCGATTCTCCGAGCGACGTCAGCATCCTCACCAAAAAAGTGGAGCTGCAGGTTATACCCACCGATTTTCTCCAGTGCTTGTCTCCGAAGAATGTAATTTCCTCCTTGTAAGACGCCTCCTTTTCTGAAAATGCGATCGCCAATAAAACTGCCGATCGTCCCCAGAAGGAAAAAAAACTTCACCCAGAGATTTGCCAATTTGGAGAGATCATAGAAGATAAAGGGTCCACTGAGGGCGACGAGTCTTTCGTCATGCGAGAACTCCGCGAGGACTCGTTCGATCCAGCCGGACGGGAGCATCGTATCTGCATCTATATTCGCAATCAAATCACCCTTTGATGCTACAAATCCGGCTTGCCTCGCCTGCACAAGGCCCTTTCGAATTTCATCAACAATTTTTACACCTGCGAAAGAGGACGCGACCATACTTGTCCCATCGGTGCTGGCGTTATTGACAACAATTACTTCCGCATCACAATTCTTCCCCTGCAATTCTCTGAATATGGATTCCAGGCATTTGCCGAGATATTTCTCCTCGTTAAAGGCTGGTATGACAATGCTCAGTTTCATTTTACGAACGGATGATTCATACAATCGTACAAAATGGCTGCAATTATTCTCAAGGGAGGAACTTCAATGATAGTCCTCAGTGCTTCACATCAGTGTGAAATTGCCACCATGATATTCTAATTATTCATCCTCAGTCAGAATGGAAGCCAAAAGGATAACTGGTCTTCTTGATCGAAAAGTCCCAATGTCGGTCATCATTTGATTCCGTTCCCGCAACCATCACACTTGTGGAATACTCATTGTTTCGAGGGTCGAGAGGAGATTTTGGAAGGAGGAGTGGGGAAATCCAAACAGCATTCTTGGAATTCATCGCCGGCACATTAACTTGTTTGGATAGTTCAATCCATCCTAAGTGCAAAAAGTGGGCCAATCATCATAGCGACGAAGAGAAGAAAAACGATTCAAAACATTGCAGTTCGGATCGAGAAGAGCCAATTGAATAGACACTGCTGTCTTTTTCTTGCTACACACCCCCTCAGATTCGAATCCGAACCGAAATGCCGTTGATTATTGAGAAATGGTCTTGTTCCATCGCCTATCTCTAAGGGCGTATGCAATTCCAAGGTGGAACCCTGCTCAGTCGTGCGCTACGTCTTGCCCATATCTTATACCCTTCTTACACTGATCACAAAAAAGGTCTTGGAACACTCCCAGCTGGCAGGTTGCCTTGGAACCTCTTTTGACGGAGATGCGTTCATTCATTAACCTCCTAACGGAACCCACATACAGAGCTGAGGTCGCATCGTGACTAGACGAATCTTGTATGTCTGTATCGTCTTGGGTTTTACCGTTGTCCAAGCATTCGCGGACAAACCCGATACGACCGCGCGCTTCGTTGTCCGTTCCATCCGAATCGACGGAAACACCGTTACCCGATCCCGCGTGATCACGCGCGAGATGTCGCTCCACGTGGGCGATACGTTGTCGCAAACAACATTGAAAGGGGATCGTGATCGCATCTATAACCTCGGGCTCTTTAACAAAGTCACTGTCACCCACGCTGACACGGCTGCATTTGCCGATCTGTTGGTGACGGTCGTCGAACGATGGTATATTTTTCCTTCACCCATTCTTGACATAAAAACCCGGGATTTGAGCACGCTTTCCTATGGACTTGGGGTAACGGATCAGAATTTTCTCGGCCGCAATGAAAAACTATCCGCTTCGTTTGGTACGGGGTACGATCGGTCCGCGTCGTTAACATATCAGAATCCGCGCCTCACCGACGATGACGATATTCTCCTGCGAACCGCATTCTCGTATCGGGATTCACATACTCTTGCGAATAGCAACATCGAATTCGAGCAGATCAATCGATCGGGATCGCTCTCTCTCGGAAAGCGATTCGGGTTTTTCCAAACCCTGATCGGTACTGCCGGGTATCAACTATGGCAAATTCCTGACACTTCTCTGGGGAGAACGGTCTCGCCTGACGGTACGGATCGATTCATCGAGCTCGGATTGCACTACACCTACGATGCACGGAACGTGCGGGAGTATCCTACTGACGGATTTTATCTCGATGCGACGGCAACGAACGACGGATTCAGCAGTGAGTCGACAATTAAGACATTCACGTGTGCGGCCGATATTCGGTGGTATACGATGGTAAATGAAAACGTGGCGCTTGCGTTGCGCGGGTTTGGCTCACTCGTTGCCGGGGGTGTCGTGCCGGTGTATCACGATCTTTTCTTGAGTTCGCGGCTCGGCGTTCGGGGATATAACCAGCGTGACTACCAAGGGGAGGATATTGTCGGAGGATCGGCGGAAGTGCGCGTGCCTCTGATTTCGCCTCGCTTCATCACCTTCAACTTCCTGAATATTCACCAGTTTAACACGATGAGATTTGGTGTCTATGCCTCTCTGTTTACCGACGTTGGCAAGTTGTGGTACCGGTCTGATTCGTTCGGCAACGTCCCGTGGCTTGCCTCAGCCGGTATGGGGATTCATTTCCTCCTCCCCTACAGTTTTGTTCTACGAACGGAATTGTCATTCAACGCATTGGGACAGGCACGGATTGCTGCCACTGGTGGCGTACCGTTCTGAAAGATTCCCTCCTGGAACCGTTGCAGGGGCACTGATGATGTGCGAACACGTGCGAGCGAGAACTCGCGCAGGGGCCATTTGAACGGGCGTGTGCTGACACAAGGTTTTCTTCCGCATCGATCTTGCCACTTTTTTTCACATCCCCGGCCGATCGAAACCCAGAAACAAATGTAGCCGCCGTCCGTTGTACACTCATCAACGATGCTCGCTGGATGGCACCGGTTCTCATCCCATAGACGGGAAGAGAGGAGAGTCGGATTCGGGCAATCAACCTAATCATCATCAATTGAAGGAATGGAATATGTTTGGCAATCTTGGCGGTGGCGAAGTTCTTCTCATCCTCGTGTTCATCTTGATTTTTTTCGGTCCGAAAAAGATACCGGAGATAGCACAAGGATTGGGGAAAGGCATCCGTGAATTCAAAAAGGCAACGAGGGATATTCAGGATGCGGTTGAAAAAGAAGTAAAGGAAGTCAAAGATGTGGCGCAGGAGATAAAGCCGAAGCTGCGTGAGGAAGTAAATTCGAAGTCACTTTAATTCCGTTTCTTCTGAATCATGACAAAGCAATCAAGACGGAAACAGTCGATTTCCCCATCGGTCATCTTCGACACCGTTTACGGTTTTCGCCAGGCGCGTGTCCTTCTCACCGCTTTTGAGCTTGGTGTATTTACTCAACTCGCCGCACGTACGAATGCTGCATCTGAAATTGCTGGTGCTTTAGAGACCGATGCACGCGCGACGGATAGACTTCTGGATGCCCTGTGCTCAATGGGATACCTTAGGAAGAAGAATAAGAAGTATTACAACACTCCCCTCACTGCGCGTTATCTTGTTAAAGGGAAACCGGACTATATGGCTGGTTTGATGCACTCCGTAAGCCTATGGAAGACGTGGAGTACACTTACGGATGCGGTGCGTGCAGGGACTTCGGTGTCGGCTCGTGGATCTGGAAATGATGGTGGAATCGGCTGGGTGGAAGCATTCATAGCAGCAATGCATATGAGGGCCTACAAGACTGCTCCTGGCATAATCAAGCTGCTCGACTTGAAAGGGGTGCGGCGGGTGCTTGATCTTGGGGGAGGATCCGGGGCTTATTCGATAGCATTTGCGCGTGCAAAAAAAGATATTCGTGTCGTCGTTTTTGATTTGCCAACGGTAACACCTCTGACGCGGAAGTATCTTGCGGCGACCAATTTGAACGAGCGGATCCAGACAGCTGACGGGGATTACACATCCGATTCGCTGGGTCACGGATTCGATTTGGTCTTTCTTTCTGCCATCATCCACAGCAATCCTATTGACATAAACAGAATGCTTTTCAAGAAAGCTTTTGATGCATTAAACCCTAACGGACAGCTCGTCATTCAGGATCATATCATGAATGAAGATCGCACCGCTCCGCTTGCTGGAACGCTGTTCTCGCTCAATATGCTGGTGGGTACCAAGGCAGGCGATACATTTACTGGATCCGAAATTCAATCCTGGATGAAGGAAGCAGGCTTCAAGAAGATCCTGCAGAAGAGAAATCCAGCAGGCCCGGGTTTGATGATTGGCAAAAAGATGAGTGTCGAGACATAAGAAAACCTCGCAATTGTCCGGAGAAGATGACTTCTCCACGGACCAAAGTCTACTTGCGTTGTTGATATTCTCGATAATTACCCCGATTTTCAATCCGACCTTGACTGCAGTCTTTACTGTTGTCTGCTATTGGTCAGACCCAGCGTCCCCCCACGCTGGGTTTCTTTTCCGGCCCAGACAAGGAAGTATCTGGGCCCAGCGAAATCAGGTTAAGGGAAATGCATTTGCTTCGCCTCTTTCCTCATTGACTTTACTTTGTTCTTACATTACAATGGATCAGTAAATGGGGTCAACGTGAGAATCCTACTGCTCTTCGTCATCGCTGTTCTCTATCTTCAATGTTCGAATCCGCCCACTCCTCCAAAGCTTGGCACTATTGCGGTTTCTGTAAGTTCCGTAGGCGGTATTACCTTTCCTGTTAGCGGCATTAAGGTGGATCTGTTGCAGACTGGCGAAACGAAGACGACGGACTCAACGGGAATTGCAGCGTTCGAGGTCAATCCTGGCACATATACGATCAGGGTGCATGATCTTCAAGGTGGTGGACCATTCCTTCACACTGTTGATTCAACGATTCAGGTGATGGCGGGCCAAGTTGACACGCTGAAATACTTCGACTGCTTTATTTGTGTTTGACATTCGCTCTCCAATTTTCTATACTTGTATCGGACTGCGGCCCTACTCCCCTGAGGTCATGTCCGGAATAAGAAAGCCGTCCATTCTTTGTTTGAGTGGGCGGCTGATTTGTTTATGACCAAATAAAAAGACACCGATGCGGGAACATCGAGGCCAGTTGGCGAAGCGACCGGGTAGGTCTTTTCGCCTGATTGCGACTCACTTCTTTGATCCCAGCCGGAGGCGTACGAATGCCATTGCGCGCTAGCCCAATTCTAATCAGAGACCAGGAGGGAAAGAATCCTTCGCACAAGCCAACCTCATTAAGTCTTTTCGCCTAGCGGCGAGCTGGAAGCCTGAGGAATGAGGCACGCGTAGCGTGCAACTAGTTGGAGACAAGAAACAATAGATCCTGCTACAAAGAGAATCTGAGTAAGTCTTGTGGCCTTCGGCCACTTACTTCTTTGCTTGTGCAAAGAAGTAAGCAAGAAAGCACACCGAAATCTAAGCGCACTCTCAAGGTGCAATGAGGATTTGATTCATGGAAATGGAAATTCATAGAGATGGGATGAGAGCTGTAGACAACGAGTGATCCGGGACTCCCACACACATCGCCAAAGATTTCGGATGTCTTCACGCAAGATCAAAACCAAAGGAGGAAAGTAACGATAGAGTGCGTGGAATCTCTGGTAGAGACGTGAGGCGTCACGTCTCGCGCTGGGAGTCAAGGGATCAGAGAAAGGCTTTGCGCACATCGCCGGAAATTTCGGTGGCCTCCGCACAGAAGCAAAATCAAAAACAAAGGAAATGTCATTGTGGCCGTCCCGATAAAAGGCATCGGGATGTCCCGCTCTTCGGATTCCGCCCATAGGCGGGATTCTGGAAGGCGGAACAAAGAACGCAGAGGCGTACGAATGCATGGTGCTTCCAAGCACCATTCCTTGCTTGGATTGCGCATTATGCCTCGATTCGATTTCTAAGTTCATCTTCGGCCAGGTTCTGCTCCCTTGCTTTCCCGACCCTTAGGGCGTCCACGAGAGAAAGAAGTTCGTACAATTTTGGGTCTTCTTTTGCCGCTTTTGATGCGCCTGCATACAGAGGCTCTATTGCCTGCCCGCTGACATTCCCGTCAACATCTGGCCAAACATAGGATTCGCTGGACGGAACAATCATAGCGGAGAGGGGAGGAGCGGAATGTGCTGTCGGCATACCTTTCAACACGCCATTAGGCTGCACGGGGAATACGTACTTGATACCGTGAACGAGGAATTCGAGGAGGGATTTTTTGAAGACGTTTTTCTTTGATTCATCGATCAGTTGCGCGATAGCACTACGGTTCAACGACTCTGACACTTCCGATGGACTCATATCAAGTGAGGTAGCGAGGTCGATCATTCGCCATTCCTGGCCTCGTAGCACGAGTATTTTTAACAAGACCGGAATGTCCTGTGGCCTCATACCTGAGTGTTTTTTCATCTTTTATCTCCATTAAGGTGTCTCAGTATTCCCATTTCAAGATTTGCAATTCGCGAATCGCGAATAGAATATATGAAATTACGCAAGAAAAGGCAAGGTCGAGAACACAGCGCTCACATATGACCTTGCCCTGACGAACATGGAGGGACTGGCATGATACGGGATTACCCCCTCGACGCTGGCCTTGCGCAAAAGCAACAGCAAAAGACACAAAGGCACACAGCGCCGCGGACTTCGCTGGCCCCCGCGCAGAAGCAATAGCATAAGACACACAGGTACGCATCGCCGGTAATTTCGGTGGCCTGCACACAAAAGCAAGTGCAAAGGCAAAAGCGAAAACACGATCGAAGCATTATGGCAGCGGTTGGAATGAGTTCAATCCACCTCACAATTTCTGCGTGGATCGGCGTGAGCAATGTGAAGCGACTTGCCAGGTCGATTACGATCATGGCATCACGAGAAAAATACCCCACACATGTAGCATAAGGTCGTTCGCATTAGAGGTTAGAGACCGAGGTCCCTCACGTGTCGAAGGCCGGGGTGCAGTTCCAAACTTGAAAGAATTAATTACTCTTTCAGCCTTTTGAGCGATTGTCTTCCCAACCATCTCTCCGTAGGTTGGTTCATCGTTGGATCCGTGCTCATTTGATTGATGGCACGTAAGCGGAATATGTCAGGATAGGCCGCGTCTTTATTGAGTGCGGCAACTGTATGGGAAAAATAAAAAAATAAAGGTGATTGATTATGAAAACAAATAAAAAGAAAAAAGTACTGATTGCGATGGATTATAGTCTAACGACACAAAAAGTGGCAGAGATAGGTTTTTCAATGGCTAAAGGCATGAAGGCTGAAGTTATATTGCTGCATGTTATATCGGATCCGATGTA
>JADGQA010000171.1 GCA_017882185.1 Bacteroidota bacterium | reverse complement strand
GATAATCACGGGACTCCCGCGCCGCGTGGTAGGGCGTGGAGAAAGAGCATTTACAAACAGATCGGTATCATCGCATCAAAAGACCAGGCTGCGGCGATCAAAGTCATGCGGACTTGGCCGTTCGTGGACGCGACACGGATTGGAATCTGGGGATGGAGTGGAGGAGGCTCGATGACGCTGAATATGACGTGCCGCTATCCTGACCTCTATCAAACTGGCATGGCCGTGGCTCCGGTTCCCGACGAGCATCTGTATGATGCAACATATCAGGAACGCTACATGGGATTGCTGGCGGACAACGAAGAAGGATACCGTCTCGGCTCTGCGATTACGTACGCCGACTCACTAAAGGGAAATCTGCTCATCGTCCACGGTTCCGGAGATGATAATGTCCATTTCCAGGGAACAGAACGAATGATCAACGCTCTCATCAAAGCCAACAAGCCGTTTACGATGATGGCCTATCCGAACAGGTCCCACGGGATTTTCGAAGGCGAGAATACAACGATCCACCTGTACAGCTTGTTGACTCGGTACCTAAATCAGAATCTTCCTGCAGGACCACGTTGATGGGGGAATACTGCCTCTAAGGTGTCACGGTTGGTACCGTGATACCAACTTGGAGGCAATAACAATCGCCCTAGCGGAGATTGATCGTGCTGGCTAGAACTACAAGCGTACCGTCCCCATACTTCTGGCAAAAGTCTCATTTTGAATGCTCTATTTGTAGATTGCGAAACAAGGGTAAGAGAAAAGGCTCTGTAGAAGCAACCTGTAAAACCATCTAATCTGGAATCACAAAGGAGAATCATTGTATGGAGAATCCTGCACAGGAGCGTGAATTCAAACGCGGGCTCGGATTGCTTGATTCTGTGATGATTGTTGTTGGATCCATGATTGGGTCGGGCATTTTCATCGTAAGTGCGGACATTGCCCGAACTGTCGGCTCGCCCGGTCTGCTCCTGGTTGTCTGGCTCATCACCGGGATCCTGACGCTCATCGCAGCGCTGAGTTATGGTGAATTGGCAGCAATGATGCCGCACGCAGGGGGCCAATACGTCTATCTCCGGGAAGCCTATAATCCACTCATCGGGTTTCTTTATGGCTGGACTTTCTTCATGGTCATCCAGACGGGCACGATTGCCGCAGTCGCGGTGGCTTTTGCAAAATTTTCGGGAGTGCTGGTTCCGTGGATCAGTGACCAGAATGTTCTGATCAACCTTGTTGGTCTCAGGATCACCACGGCTCAAATCACAGCAGTTCTCTGTATTATCATTCTCACGTTGGTTAATCTGATGGGTCTTCGTGAGGGCAAGATGGTTCAGAATGTATTCACACTGACGAAGACCGCGGCATTGATCGGCATTATCTTTCTTGGTCTCTTCGTCGTACGAAACCATGAAGCGGTTGCCGCGAACATGGCGAATTTTTGGTCCGCCACGTGGACTCATCTGAAAGGAGGGACAGTAGATTACATCGAGACTCTTTCGGGATGGAAAATCTTGGCCGCCATTGGTGCTGCCAGCGTTGGCTCTCTCTTTGCAGCCGATTCATGGCATGATGTTGCGATCACTGCGGGGGAAGTAGTCGACCCGAAGAAAACATTGCCCAGAAGTCTTGCGATGGGAGTGACAATCGTTATCGTCCTCTACATACTGACGAATGTGGCATACGTCCTTCTGCTTCCGGTTGCCGGCAATCCAAATGCAACGGATGTGATTGGCCGTGGGATTCAATTCGCTGCGTCGGACAGAGTTGGCACAGCGGCTGCCTCCATAATCTTTGGAGGTCTTGCCACGGTCATCATGGCGATATTGATCATGATTTCGACATTTGGATGCACCAATGGATTGATTCTGGCAGGTGCCCGACTCTATTACGCGATGGCGAAGGACAAATTGTTCTTTAAACGTGCGGGTGAGCTCAACAAGAATTCCGTACCGGCGTTTGCGCTCGTCATTCAAGCGGTGTGGGCTGGACTTCTCTGCTTCTCCGGCACCTACAGCGACCTTCTGGACTACGTGATCTTCGCGGTTCTGATCTTCTACGTCCTTACAATTTCGGGGCTCTTCATACTTAGGATAAAACGACCGAATGCGGACAGGCCAAACAAAGCATTTGGCTACCCGGTTCTCCCGGCTTTGTATGTGGTGATCGCCGCGTTGATCTGCATTGACTTATTGATCTACAAGCCAATGTATACCTGGCCTGGAGTGATCATCGTATTGATCGGCATACCAGTCTATTTCCTGTGGAACAGGTTCAATCGAAATCAATCTGCTGCGCCAATCACAAAATGAGGGAGACTATGCACAAGCGAAGGGATTTCTTGAAGTTGTCTGCCACTGCGGCAGCCGGGGCGGTGTTTATGGCAACCGGCAAGAGTGCGGAGGCTCAAAATGTTCCAGATCCGATCAAACAATTGAAACCCATGCTCGACGGCATCGTCCCAATCAGCGAAGGTGAACGATGGGACCGGATTGACAAAGCTCAACGGCTCATGACAGACAACGGAATCGGTGCAGTATTCATGGAACCAGGGACAACCACGTTCTATTTCACCGGTATGAGAACGTGGATTAGCGAAAGAATGATTGCCCTGGTCATCCCTGCGAACGGGGAGTTGGCATGGATCTGTCCGAAATTCGAAGAAGACCGCATGAAAGAGATTATCAAGTTCGGCAAAGACATTCGGACATGGGAGGAGGATGAAAGTCCGTACAAAGTCGTTGCCGGAATATTCAAAGATCGTGGCCTTCGATCAGGGAAAATCGGAATTGAAGAACGAGTTCGATTCTTTCTCTTCGATGGGATACGCAACGAAGCAAAAGAGTACGACAATGTCAGCGCTGTTCCAATCACGGCAGGATGCCGCATGGTCAAGTCTCCGGCAGAAATCGCTCTGATGCAAAGAGCAAACGACATTACCATAGTGGCCTATAAGGCGACGACAGCGACACTGAAGGAAGGGATGACACCGGCAGATTTCGAAACAAATTGCAGATCGGCGTTTCGCGCGCTTGGTGTTTCTGGGGGCGCCGACGCGAATTTCGGAGCAGCCTCTGCATCTTCTCACGGAAGCTTGTTACCTCAGAAACTGAAGGAAGGCGACATCGTTCTGATGGATGGAGGATGCAGTGTTGAAGGATATCAATCAGATATCAGCCGCACGGTCGTGTTCGGAAAACCAACACAGCGTCAACGCGATATATGGAACCTTGCACGTCGGGCACAAGATGCGGGGTTCGCGGCAGCCAAGGTGGGTGTTGCCTGCGAAGATGTCGATGCAGCAGCACGCAAAGTCATTGTCGATGCAGGCTTTGGACCTGGTTACAAGGTGCCGGGGTTGCCTCATCGCACGGGACACGGAATCGGACTCGACGGTCACGAGTGGACATATCTCGTGCGCGGCAACAAGACTCCTTTACAGCAGGGAATGTGCTTCAGCGACGAGCCGACAGTTTCCATTCCGGGAGAGTTCGGAGTGCGCCACGAAGATTGCATGTATTTAACCGAAGAGAGGGCAAGATTCTTCACGCAGCAAAGCCCCTCCATCGATCAACCATTTCTGTGAGACAAGAAACAAACGAACGGATTTGAAATACTTCAGCATGACAAAATTCGAATTTGTCAACTCGATATACATTCTTCCCCTCTCGTATGAGGGAATGTGCTTGGTGAGAGGGGAGAAGAGGCCTGTCCGCCAGTTGTTTGGCGGAGGTGTGAGCAGCCATAAACGGCATGAAGCGCAATTTCCTGCCATACGATCATAGATTGAAGTACGTTGCGCATAAACTGCGTAATAGCAGCACACGTTCTGAGATCATGCTTTGGCAGGAACTAAAGGGAAAGAAATTGTTGGGCTACGACTTCCATAGACAAAAGCCAGTTGGCCAACATGTCGTGGATTTCTACTGCCATCGACTTTCGCTCGCAATCGAAATTGATGGGATTTCACACGAAGGAAGGGAAGATGTAGATGAGATAAGACAAACGGATATCGAATCGCTTGGAATTCGGTTCCTTCGATTTGATGATTTAGAGGTGAGAGAAAACGTTGATGGAGTTGTGGTCGCCATAGCAAATTGGATTAGGTCGCATCAAAAGACGACACACCCCTAGCGTCCCCTCTCTCTTACCCGATGCCGACACCCGAGAGGGGACATCTTGGTTGCAGAGTCGGCGCATCGAGGCAATCGTATTCAGCGCGTGCGGCGTCAGCAGGAATTCGATGACCTCGTAAGACAAATGAGAACCTTACTTTTACTCTTTCTTGGATCGGCAACATTAAACGCTCAGTGGTTTCACGAAGATAGTGGTACCACTGAACGCCTTCGGGCTGTCAGCGTCGTGAGCGACAGTATAGCATGGGCGAGTGGGAATCACGGAACAATTGTGCGTACAACCAACGGTGGAAAGAAGTGGATAGCGCTAAAAATACCGGGATCGGACTCGCTGGATTTTCGTGATATCGAAGCTTTTAATGCTCACGATGCATTCGTCCTGAGCATCGGTCCCGGACAAAGCTCCAGGATCTACAAGACCATGGATGGTGGGTCTCACTGGGCTCTTCAATTTATCGCCAGCGATCCGAAAATATTCCTCGATGAGTTCGCATTCTGGGATTCGACGAACGGAATAGTTGTGGGGGATGCAATCGACGGACATTTGTTCATCCTTCGAACGAGTGATGGTGGAGCACAATGGAATCGAATCGATTCATCAAAAATTCCGGACGTTTGTGTCGGCGAAGGTGCGTTCGCAGCCAGTGGTTCGGGAATCGCGGTCCAAGGTACGAGCAACGCATGGATTGGGAGCGGAGTCAACACAGCGCGAGTGTTCAGCTCGACAGACCGAGGTGAAACTTGGAAAGTGGCGACAACGCCGATTTTGCAGGAGAGCGAATCATCGGGCATTTTCTCCATAGCTTTCTGGGATGAGAAATTCGGTATAGTTGTTGGCGGAGACTACAAAAGAGAAACCGAATCCCGAAAGAATGTCGCGATGACAGTGGATGGCGGTATTTCCTGGAAGTCGGTTGGCAATCCACCCCCAGCAGGGTTCCGTTCGGCTGTCATCTTTCTGACCAGGGAATATTTGATCGCAGTTGGGCCATCTGGCACGGACTTCTCAACGGACGCCGGAATGACATGGAAACAAATCGACGCGGTAGGATACCATGCCATTGGTCGTGCCCGTTACGGGAAGGCAATTTGGGCTGTAGGAGAGAAGGGGCGAATCGGGCATTTCGTGGATTTGATCGTTCGCTAAAATTGCGTGACAGTATCAACATTGTGCAGTCTCCGCGTTCTCTCCACACTCTGCAGTGAATAGTGGTCAGTCACCTGACACCGGGGCTTATCTCAAAGGAGGAAGCATGAAGAAGCTGTTACTATTGTTGGCTTTTATTCCATCATTCCTTGGAGGACAGCGATTGCTGGTGCCGCAGGAAAAGAAACCCCTTGTCTTCACTCGTGCCGATACGCTGAGAGGGATGCTTCTTCCTGAAAGAAGCTGTTACGATGTGAAGTATTATCATCTCGATGTCAAGGTTGACCCTGAAACGAAAACGATCAAGGGTTCAAATACGATATTGTTCAAAGTTGACAGCGCCTTCGACAAAATGCAAATTGATCTGTTTAGAAATCTGGATATTGATAAGATCGTTCTCGACGATGCGACGGATCTGACCTACTCGCGTGAATTCAACGCGGTCCACGTTCAATTGCCCAGAATCCTCGATAAGAATTCGGTCCACTCGGTCAAGGTATCGTATGGTGGAGCACCGACTGTAGCTATGAGACCCCCTTGGGATGGCGGGTTAACATGGACAAAGGATTCGACAGGCGGTCCGTGGGTTGTAGTAACGTGTCAGGGAGTTGGCGCAAGCATCTGGTGGCCGAACAAGGATCATCAGTCGGATGAACCGGACAGCATGCTCATCAGTATCACGGTGCCAAAGGGGCTTGAAGATATCTCCAACGGTCGTTTACGCGCAGTTGCCGAACTTCCGGATGGATGGAGGCGATACGATTGGTTTGTGAGCTATCCGATCAACAACTATTGTGTCACACTCAACATTGGCAAGTTTGCACATTTCAGCGACAAGTATGTTAATGGCGATACGCTCACGCTCGATTATTATGTTCTCCCGCAAGACTTGGAAAAGGCAAAGGCGACATTCGGGCAAGTGAAGTCTATGATGGACGCGTATTGGAAGTACTTCGGGGAATATCCGTTCATGCGTGACGGATACAAGCTCATCGAGTGTCCGCACAACGGCATGGAACATCAGAGTGCGGTGGCGTATGGCAATCGGTTCCTCGAGGGATATGTAGGGAGAGCGACATCCGCAGTCGGTTTGAAATTCGATTTTATCATCATTCACGAGAGTGCGCATGAATGGTGGGGCAACAGCGTCACTTCCAGGGATATCGCCGATATGTGGATCCACGAGAGTTTTGGCGCGTATTCTGAAGCCCTCTACGTGGAACATATGTGGGGTTACAGGGAAGCGCTCTCTTACATCAATGGTAAGAAGCCAAATGTCCGCAACACCGAGCCGATCATCGGGATCTACAATGTCCAGCACGAGGGGGCGGGGGATATGTACGACAAAGGACAACTCGTCCTCAACACACTCCGCAGCGTGATCGACAACGACGAATTGTGGTTCTCGATCTTGAAAGGAATACAACAGACCTTCAAATACCAGACCGTCACCGCAGACGACATTTTCAGTTACATCAATAAAAGAACAGGCAAGGACTTTTCGTATTTCTTCGATCAGTACTTGAAATTTCCGAAGATCCCTGAGTTGATCGTTGCAGTAACAAAGAAAGGGGATAGTGTCTCTGCGATGTATCGGTGGGATGCCGACGTAAAAGACTTCAAGATGCCGATCAAAGTGACAACATCGGAAAACAAATACGAGCTCATCTATCCGACGACGACGTGGCAGACCATGAAACTTGGGGACATTCGACCGGAAGATTTCAAAATTGAGAATGACCGGTTCTACGTCAACTTCAAACTCATCTGCTCGTATCTCGATCCGCGATTGCGGGATTCTCGGAAGCAATGATTGATCGATCCGTACGGAGTCTTCCCCTAGAAGGGAATTGTCATTCTGAAGAAGTCCGCCGCAGGCGGACGACTGAAGAATCTGACCCCATTGGCGTGGAACAAGTCCACGAGACATTGACCGCCGGTGAGAACTTCAGAGCACATTGTAGAGTCCGACTTGTTCGCTTTGTTTGTGATGGATCCGAGTTCAGCTTATCTACAGGCATGTCGAGCGTGGGTTCATTGACTTCAAGAGGATTAGCTAAATCTCTTATCGGGCGATGGCATCCACCACTCGGAAGTGCAAGCCGTCCGGAATTTCTGGGCGTCGCACTTTCCCAATCTTGACAACGCTCGTGCGTTGCGTTTGGGTGATGTGATACGTAGATTATTCGCGTCATTTCTCTCTTCATGCATCCAGGGGAAAAGGATGTCTAACCCACCAAAGACGCTGTTCGAAGTCCTCACAAGTGAGCTGAAGGTCAACAACGATGTGCCGTATTCCGGTTTAAGGCGTAAAAACGCATTGCGGCTTTCCAGCCGAATGGGCGTAATACCGCAATGCGATATTCCAGTAGTTA
>JADGQA010000170.1 GCA_017882185.1 Bacteroidota bacterium | reverse complement strand
AAGAATGCGATCGAGGTGATCCAGCTCGCGGTATCCATGATCATCATGCTCGTGTTGACGGCGCTGACGATTGTTTCTTCCGAGACTGCCACCGTGCGTCCGAAAGCTCCTGGATCGAGTATTATTCTGCCGTTGCATTTCTTCCATTTCTAGCTCGATGAAGCGAATGAACGAAATTCACGAGAGGAGAAAGACCAATGCCTGAACTCGACATAACCGACAAAATCGGTTATACACTTCTGAAGAAAGGAATCATCGACTTCGAAACGCTTGAGAAGTCGCTCAAGATGAAGGACTCAGAGGAAAACAAGAAAAACCGGAAGAACCTCGGACAGATCCTGGTCTCGGAATTCGGAGCCGATCACGACGCGGTATTTCGGGAAGTCGCGAACCTCTACGCGTTCCGCGAGGTCTTCCTGAATGACGAGAAACTTGATGACGCACGTGTTGCCTTCGTAAAGAAGTTTATCGACGCTCTTCCTGAAGGGCAGCGCGAGATGATGACACAGGCGAAGATGCTTCCGTTTAAGTATGACGAACGGCAACAGGATAAACTGATCATCATAGCGGCGGATCCGACCGACAGGAATTTGCCCGTCGTTGCCCGCAGCTTCAACGTCAAGAAGTACGAGATCTGTTACGTGCGATTGAAGGATCTCCAGAATCTGACGGAACGCGTCGCCCCGAAACAAAATGAATTTCTCAAGCTGCTGGACGAAGACAAAGTTTCGATCGACGAAGCAACCAGTGGTACAGAAGAAGAATCGGTTGATGAGGATGCGCTCGAAGCAGAAATTAGTAAAAGCGCATTGGTGAACCTCTTCGAGGGCTGCCTGGTGGAAGCAGTCCGGCGTGGAGTGAGCGACGTTCACGTCGTTGCGGCGGAGGGAAACAAGACTAATTTCCTGTTCCGGGTCGATGGCAATCTTCAGGTGTGGCACGTGCAGGAGAATACAATTCCGGAAGCCGTGATGGCCGTCGTCAAGGATCGAACGAAGAATGTCGACCGGTTCGAGCGCGAAATGTCGCAGGACGGTTTCATCCAGCGAACAATCGACGGACACCAGATGCGATTCCGTGTATCGATCATGCCGATTGTGACCACGGAATTCAAACACAAGTTCGAAAGCGTTGTCATCCGCGTGCTGGATGATCGAAAAGTAATCACGGATCTCGAAAAACTTGGACTTCAAGGGCCGGCTCGAGGTTTCTTCTACAAGGCCATCCAAAAGCCACAGGGGATCATCATTTTAACCGGTCCAACGGGCTGCGGCAAGTCCACAACGCTGATCGCTGCATTGTATCAGGTCATTGATCCGACCGTCAACGTCCTCACGATCGAGGAGCCTGTCGAATATATCATCAAAGGCGCCAGGCAGCTGAAGATTGGCCCCAAGATGTCGTTCGAGCAATCGATCAGAGGTATATTGCGTCACGATCCTGATATTGTGCTGGTAGGCGAGATGCGCGATAAAATAACTGCGGAAACTGCGGTCAAGATGGCAAACACGGGTCACTTGGTGTTTTCGACCTTGCACACGAATGATGCTCCCAGTGCAATTGCGCGTCTTTATAAAATG
This sequence comes from Bacteroidota bacterium, assembly GCA_017882185.1. GTDB lineage: Bacteria > Bacteroidota > Ignavibacteria > UBA10030 > UBA10030 > JADGQA01. The sequence goes on along the minus strand of JADGQA010000170.1, from coordinate 6,076 downwards.
GGTATTGAACCTTTCTTGCTCGCCTATGCCATCAACGTTATTGTGGCTCAGCGACTGATAAGAACGCTGTGCAAAGTGTGCAAACAGCCTCTCGACAACTCAGAAAAGGGAGATCTGCTCAAGTTTGGGTTCACTGATGAAGATCTTGTAAAACACACTTTTTACAAAGCAGTTGGTTGCGACAAGTGCAACGCAGGATGGAAGGGGAGAGCTGCCATTCACGAGGCTTTGTACTTCTCAAAAGCAATCAAAGATATCGTTCTCAACGCAGGTGAGAAAGTGGACGAAAATGCCATCCGGGAGCAGGCGTCAAAGGACGGAATGTGGACTCTTCGCAGGTCTGGCATGGAGCGGATGAAAGAAGGGACAACGGCACTCGAGGAGGTTATTGCCAATACGACCGAAGAAGAGTAGTCAAAGCGCAACGACGTACGTAAAACGGAGTATTCCGGCTCGCCATCTTCGTGGAAAACTGTGAATTCTAAAGAAGCCTTTGGCCTTCTGGCCTAAGGCTTCTTTGCTTGGAATCAGAGGGATTCCGCTATTCCATTCCGTCATACTTCGGCGAAGTGAATATAGTTCTGGAAGCAATAGCCCCCTAACGAAGTCCAACTTCAGTCGAAATATCAATCTCATAGGCGCCATGGTGGAAGGAACGCTTTAAAGGATTTGCTTTTTCGTTTGAAATTTCTTAATATCAAGCTAAATTGACCGTCGAAAAGCACACGCCCTGTCTAGGAATGTAGCATTCCAATAACAAATTGAGAGAATTCTAACACATGGCCGTTACTTCGCAGCCTCAAGCTCCACAGGTCAAGCCACCTGTCGTCTCCACGACGGAGCCACCACAAGTCATCGTCGAAGCACAGAAAATCCTCAAAGATCTTGCAACACAGTTGCCCGGATCCGTTCAAGGTCTCGAACGCCAGATGATGATCGGCGATGCCTTGACGCGAACCGACGAAACTGCCAAGATGAAGCTCCTTTCGCTCATTAACCATTTTCTCACGAGGATGTTTACGATCAACGCTTCCGACATTGACATGGGCGGATACGGAAGCCAGGGAAGCATCTGGTACAGGGTCTTTGGCTCGAAGAAGCCGGATCTATCCCTCGGGAATTATTCTCCTGATGAAATGAACATCCTGATTCAGAGCACGATTGGCGAACGGCAAAGAACGTTTCTGTACGAGAACAGAAACCTCGATTTTTCGCACATGATCATGTTCGAAAACAATGAATTCCGACGCTTCCGGGCTGATGCATATTTTGATCTCGACCAACTCGCCTTGAACATGCGTGCGATCAACAATACAGTACGCCCCTTCAAAACGCTCGAGCTCCACGCCAATGTGACCAAGATGCTCAGTCTGGCTCACACGAAGGAGGGCCTCTGCCTTGTCACGGGCATCACAGGATCCGGCAAAAGCTCAACGCTTGACTCGATTATTGACGCCAATAACCATACCGTCGATGGCCATATTGTCATAATATCTTCACCCATAGAGTATGTGCATAAATCGGACAAGTGTATTATACGTCACCGCGAGGTTGGCCGCGATGTATTAGGTTTCAAGGAGGGGGCCATCCAGGCCCTCCGACAGGATCCTGATATCATCATGGTAGGTGAATTGCGGGACCCGGAAACGATCATTACAGCTTTGGAAATCACAGATTCCGGCCATAAAGTGTTTTCCACTCTTCACACAGCTTCTGCTGTCGAGAGTATCGATAGAATCATCGGAGAGATTCCACCCGTTGAACAAGAGCGAGTGCGAAACCGTCTGGGTGAGACGTTACGTTGTGTCATATCGCAGAAATTGATACCAAGTCTCGACGGGAAACGTGCTCTTGCAAAGGAGATCATGTTGGGTACGCCTTCGGTTAAAGCTGCCATCAAGAATGGCAACACGGGCGAAATCTACCAAATGATTACCGAAGGAGCTGAAAGCGGCATGTGTACGATGGAGCAGGACTTGAAGCGGTTGTACATGCAGAAAAAGGTCTCGTTGGAGAATGCGATGAATTACTGTAACAACAAGCGCAGGATGCAACAGTTGCTTCAGATTCAACCGACCGAGTAGTCGCCCGGCTGATGAGCGGGCCAACAATCAAGTTTTGATTCGCCAAGCAACAACAAAGGAATCTTCGGCGCATGTACCTGGAAGGACAAGGAAAAACTGCTGTTGCTCTTTTTGTTGATGGCCTGGAACTGAAGTATGTCCAGCTATCGGCAAAGGGAGACAAAGTCACCCTCCGTGATTTCAAGACCGTTGCGCTGATATCGAAATTCGAAGAGAAGGTAGCTGCGGTCACCGAAGGGGCTTCCGGTGAAGCCTCCTTTGGAGATCTGACCTCCGCTGAGACGATGGCTAGCGCTCCAGAAGCCCCGATGGGGGAAGAAGCCGGGGGTGCACCAACAAGCAATTCAACAGTTCTTCTTGGTCTTCTCTCTGACCTTCCTTCATCAAAATATAGCTTTTCGTTCGCACTCTCCGAGCCTGCGGTCACGTATCAGGAATTCGAGAGCAACTTCGGCCTGAAAGGCACGGCGCTCAAGAAGAAAATCATTGTAGATATCTCCGCAACCCGTAGTATCCCTCCTCTTCTTGATTCGCTCGAAATAATTCCAACGGCTACCGGTGGAGTGTTGGCAATCATCCGCGAAGATGGGCTCCATTTATACGATATGTTGATGGAGCTCCGTTCGTTCCTGGGTGGACGTCTTCCCAGTATGAAGTTGATCGACAGTGCCGACACGGCACTCATGGGGTTGGTGCGGGCCAGTTACGAGCTTGGTGAAGAAGAGATTAGTGTGATCGTCTACGTCGGCCACGATTTTAGCCGGTTGATCTTCATGCAGGGTTCGAATTACCTGCATTTTGCCCCCATCATCAGTGAAGGATACGGTTCCGCAAATGTTGAGAACACAATCTACAGCCGTATTCTCCTGGAACAGGACAACATTGCATTACCACGAATTGACCGGATAATCCTTGCGGGGGAAAGCCACAAGATCAATATGCTTGAGGCGCTCGCACCGCAATTCCCCCACTCAACGGTAGAGTACCTGAAGTCACCGGATCTCGACTTGAGCGCGTTCGACGGACAGGTAGGGGAACAAATCTCAGAATATGCCATACCCATTGTAGCAGCCTGGGAGGCACTTGATTCAAAAGCAAAGGGCTTTTACCACACCAATCTGATCTCGACATCGATCGTCGAGGGGCAGAAAGTGTTCAAACTCGGTTGGCACGGCTGGCTTGCCGCCCTGGCGGTGATTGTGTCCATTGTGTTCTTTTATACTGCGATCCTCAAGCAAAATGCCGAGATTCTGAATGCCCGGGAAGCGCTTCATAAGAAACAATCGAGGCTTGCCGATATTGAGGTCCTGCAACAACGTGAAGCCTCACTGAATTCTGAAATCAAGAAATACGAATTGGCAACAACGGTCTATGACTCGCTTGCCCCCGGGAGTGATCGTTGGAGCCGGGTTTTGCACTACCTGGCGAACAGCATCGAAGACCTTAATTCGGTTTGGATCTATAACCTCAAGAAAGATGATCAGAATCCGAACGGGCTTATCATTAGCGGACGCTCAATCTACCGGACTCGTATTCCCCGCCTGGCCAGCGTTTTTGAAAGGGCCACGTTGCGGGCAGTACGGACAACAACCATCAGGGGTAAAATCATTTACGACTTCGATATCGCCGTCGAGCAGGTGGATAAAAGAGACGGGGCAGGTTCGGCAGGCGGTCATTGATAACTGAATAGAACGTAATCAGACGTGTCCTTTAAACTTCGAAATACCGTCGTCCTGGCATCACTCGCTTTCCTGATAAGCGCAGGAGGATTGATTTATTGGAAATGGTATCAGCCGCGCAAGCTGAAGGATATCGCAAAAGAGATGCAGATAGCAGACCAGAAAATCAATGACATGGCTGGATTGCTCCAGAAGGTGGAAGAGTTGGACGCACAGTACAAGGACGTGAAAAGGAAATACGATTCGCGCAGCAAAGAAATTCCGACCTCTGATGTATCATCTCAAACCTACGCGTACATGAGTCGCGGGCAAGACGAGGCAATGACCAATGGTGAATTCCCAAAATTTGACATGTCCTTCGAAGGTGCTCATCAAATAGGAAATTATGGATACAATTCGTACAGGCTGACAAGCGGGATCGCAGATTTCGCGGCTCTTTACAAGTTCATCTATTATCTCGAAAACGGAAGGCGACTCTACAAGATTCGCGACATCATGATGAGTCAGAGAGAAACGATCGACCAGGATACCAGGGAAACAAAATCCTATCTCGAATTTACGATGGAGTTGGATGCGTACTTCAGCAGTATCGATGTTCTGGCCACATCCCTCGCGGCAAAATCGCTTACGGTCGTTCAAGCACCCTTTGACCCATTCCGTCCGCTCGTGCTCACGGCCGTGGCTACTGAAGCTCCGCCCAATGAAATCGATGTAAATAGGATCGACATAAAGGCAGTCTTGCCCGGGAAGGCGTTTGCACTTGCTGGAGATGAACTGATCCTGCTCCATGTCGGGGACAAAGTGTGGAGAGGATCCGTGACAAAAATCGATCCGACGAAGAGCTCAGTGGAATTCCTCTTGAACGAGGGCGGTCTCTTCAAAAGGCTTGAGAAGAAAATTAACTTTGAAAAAAGGAAAAGGTAGGTGGGGATTATGAGAAAATCTCATGTGTACCTTGCGTGCTGTCTGCTCACTCTTGGCTCTACGCTTGTTGCCCAGAATCGGGATCTTCAGCTGCTCAATCGTTATGCAAAAGGGAAGGAGCAAGTTAAGCCTGAGGAAGTGGTTTCTTTTAAGAAGGACTATCCCTATTCCAAGGCAATTCTGGAACTGAGCGATTTGGCAAAGAAATTCGCGGGGAAGATCATCGTGGACACCTCGCCGATCAAGAACGACGACACAAAGACAATCGGAACAGACATCGTGTCGATGTACTGGAAGGATGCTCTTGAGGTTATTCTGAAAACAAATGACAATTGGTATGAGGAGGACCCCCAATATTTTCTCATCTATGGTGCAAAGGAAGGGAAAAAGGAAGCTGGCCCGGCAGTCACGCAAGCCGCCCAGCAGCAAGGGGCCGTCCAGGCACCGGCTGGTCAGGCTATTGAGGCACCCCCCGTCGATTCAGCGAAAGTCTATGCTCAGATGAGAGAAGTGGTTGTTTCGGCAATCCTGCTCCAGGTGAACCAAACAAAATTGCACGAGAACGGTATTAGTTTCTCCATCAAACGGGGAAACGACGTTAACATGGATTTCGAATTTGGCGGCGCGGCTAAAGTCACGAACCAGATTTTCAGTGGATCGGTGACGCCAACGGGCGGCAAACTGAGTGTGGATATGACGGCGGCAATAGCGTTCTTCGAAAATACCGGTTATGGTGAAATAGTCTCGCGCCCGGTGGTTCGGGTCCGCGCAGGAGGAACGAGCATCGTTCAGATTGGATCCAGTATTTCAATTCTTACAAGGGATTTCTCAAATAATACAGTCCAACAGTTCGTTGACGCAGGAGTCATTCTCCAGGTATCGCCAAGAGTTTACAACTACAACGGTGTCGATTTTATCGATTTGCACTACAACGTCGACAAATCTTCGCCGAATGTAAGTGCGACGGGAACTTCGATAGATCACAATAAGGTTTCTGGTACCCTGCTCATGCTGGATGGAGAGCGCACGTACGTTTCCGGTCTCATCACGTCCACACAGAATACCACACGCAGTGGAGTGCCTTTCTTGAAAGACCTTCCGTGGTGGGTGTTTGGTCTTCGCTACATCTTTGGGTATACCAGCGTGACGGAAGACAAAACTGAGCTCATCATCATCATGGAAGCAAAACTTGAGCCTCCCGTTGAAGAACGGGCCGCAACGAATGCGATGGGGACGCAAAAATCCCAAATGGAAAAAGCTCGACAGCTTCGCGAGGACACCGACAAATTGTTGCAGAAGGACCATTAACAAGAAACTCGAAATATAACCCCGGGGTGAGCCTATGAAAACAAGACTTGTGATCGTCGGAGTATGTCTGCTAGCCGCGTT
>JADGQA010000169.1 GCA_017882185.1 Bacteroidota bacterium | reverse complement strand
GGGGTCAATTTGGTGTTTCTCAAAATGACTTCCCTCGTGTGCTTCATCGGACTCATTTTGTCATTCTATTTCGTCTTCAGGAACCGTCTTGAGCCGCAGGTTTTCTATCCCGCGCTGTTGCTGACGGCGATCAATCCCCTCGTAATCGAGTACTCATACCAAACGTACAGTGAAATGTTCTTTGCCCTTCTGGCGATATGGGCAGTCCATTTCATCGTGAAATCGGTTGAGGAAGAGAAAACTTGGAACGTTGTATTGGCCGGGATTTTCACGATGGCTGCCTTCTACGTGCGCATCGTCGGCGTGATGATTGCGGGAGCGGCTGTCCTGTATTATCTCCTCCAGCGGAAATGGAAGCCGCTTGGTATCTTTGTCGCTGTTTGCATCCTTCTCTATAGCCCGCTCAAGATCTACCAGACGGTCTCCGGCGTTAACTCTTTTGAACAAGCGTCGATCCTGCTCCTGAAGAATCCTTACAATGTCACGGAAGGGAATGAGACGGTTGGCGGATTTGTCCAACGATTTGTCAACAATATTGCGAATGACTTGAATTATCAGATCCCAACGTCGTTATCGCTGCCGACATCAGAAGAATTGTCCGTGGCCGATGGGAGGTTTTTGCCGAGTGGCTCTGCGTTCGTTGCTGTCCTTTTCTCATTGATTGTCATCGCAGGATTGAAACTAGTCATCTTCGACCGTCCACAGCAGGGTCAACGATTGATAGGAATCTATATCGTGGCATACATCGCATTCATTGCGGTCGCCCTTCAGAACCTGTTCGCGACGCCGAGAATGTTCATGCCGATTGTTCCGTTCCTCGTTATCAGCTTGCTTTTGGGGTGGCGCTGGCTGCTGATGAGGTTAGGAAAGAAACCCGGAGTCACTGCTCCTTCCAACGGAGTCAAGGGGACGTTCATCGTAGGAGTTGTCTTCGTGATTTTTGTGAACGTCATCCAGGTGAATTTGAAGATCGCAGCGAACTTTCCGATCCTGCGCGAAAATTTGTCAGGAAATCAATTTGCGGGTTTTTCGGAGGACTGGGTCAATTATTTAAAGGCGTCTCAATGGATAGGCCGGAATTTTCCGAAGGCAAGTACAAAAGTGATGTGCCGAAAACCCGAATTGTTTCAAATCTACAACGGAGGGTTCGAAGCGTTTGGGACCTATCAAATCGATCAAACGAATGCGGACTCGCTTGTCTCGCGCTGGAAAAGGTTGAACGTAACACACATGCTGTATGACAATTTTCAGTGGTCATCGACCCTCCGCCGATATGTTCAACCTGTGGCCGAGCGATATCCCAGGATGTTCGAACTCATTCGCCAGGAGGGCACGGAATACCCCAGCTTCGTGTACCGTCTCAATTATTCCGTGGTCGATTCGGTTCAAAGTGCCAAGGAGGCAGGCAAGTGAAGATTGTCCTCATTGGACCTGCGTACCCGCTACGAGGAGGCAATGCGCTCTTTGTCGCACATCTCTATGAGGCTCTCGCCGAGACCAACGAGGTTACGGTCATTTCATTTTCCCGATTATATCCGGGATTTCTTTTCCCCGGAGTTCGGCAAACCGATGTCAGTGGAGTAGCGATAAAAAAACATCCTGCACACCCAATCATCGACTGCTTGAATCCCGCGACATGGTTCGAAGCCGCGAGAGTGGCAGCGAGCATCGACCCGGACCTCCTGGTCATCACCTGGTGGAACCCTTTCTTTGGTCCTATCGTCAAAACCATTGCGTCTTCTTTCAAAAGAAGAACGGGGAGGCCCATTGTCATCATCGCTGAAAATGTGGTTTCGCACGAAGCTCGCTGGATCGACCTTTATCTGACAATGATGGCACTTCGACAGGCGGATAGATTTCTGGTTCTTTCCGGCATCGTCGAGAACGATATTCGAAGACTTTTTCCTTCTTCCAAGGTATTTCGGTCCTCGTTGCCGATCTATGACTGCTATCGCGTGGGTGAACCCTTCACGCAGAAGCAAGCGAAGGAACGACTCAACCTTGCGGGTAAGAATGTGATTCTGTTCTTTGGATATATTCGCGGCTACAAGGGATTGATGAACCTGATTGAGGCCTTTCCGCTCGTCAGAGAAGGCGTGGAAAATGTCCACCTGCTCATTGTCGGTGAGTATTATGATGATCCAAAGCCTTATCGCGATGCAATAGAACGTTTGGGATTCCGAGTAAGCGTGACCGAGGTGGCGGAATACGTTGCAAATGAGGATGTGCATCTCTATTTTGAAGCAGCCAACGTGGCCGTTCTTCCTTACAACGGAGCCACGCAGAGCGGCATTCTGAGCATTGCATACGGTTTCGCGAAGCCCGTCATCGTGACCGATGTTGGAGGGCTCGCCGAACTTGTAGATGAAGGCAAGACTGGCTTCATTGTGCCGCCGCACGATCGCAAGAAGATGGCGGAGGCTATTATTCGCTTCTTCAAAGAAGGTCGTGAAGCAGAGTTTTCATCGAATATTGTGGAAAAGCGCGAGAAGAACAGTTTCAATCGTATACAGGAAGTCTTCGAAGAAATCCGAAACGATGTGACCCGACCATGATTCTGAAACCAGACTGCAAGCACTTTCCTGGGGATCGGCCGTGCACGTTCAACAAGAATGAAGGCCTGATGTGCAACGATTGCCCGCACTACGAAGTGACATCGACGAAAATACTCATCATCAAGCTTGATGCCGTTGGAGACGTGCTGAGAACAACTGCTATCTTGCACGGCTTGAAGGCAAAACACGACAACTCGCAAATTACGTGGGTCACGAGGCAGGGGGCGTTGCCGCTCTTCGAAAACAATCGGCTTGTCGATCGCGTGCTCTCATACGAATCGACGGAGGCAATACTCTATTGTACGGTGGAAGAATATGATCTTGTCATCAACCTGGATACTGCCCGGGATAGTGCCGTCCTTGCTTCGCGAGTGAAGGCGAAGGAGAAACTTGGGTACGGTTTGGACGCACGGGGGCACATTCTTCCGTTCAACGAGGAAGCAATTGACTGGCTTGAGATGGGGGCGTTCGATCAGAAAAAAAAACAGAATGTCCGTTCGTACCAGGACCTTATGCTTGAAATCTGTCGTGTCAAAACGACAAAAAAGGAAATCATCCTTTCACTTTCCGAACAGGAACGCGGGTTCGCCTCAGAATTCTCTCGGCGTAAATCTCTGAAACGGAATGCAACGTGTGTTGGATTCAATACTGGCGCGAGTCCGCGGTGGCAATATAAGCAGTGGACATTGGACGGATTTAAGGCACTTATTGATATAGTTTTGAAGAAAACCGATTGGACAATTCTTTTGTACGGCGGCCCGCATGAAGTAGAACGAAACAAGGATCTCTCATCGATAAATGCGAATCGCGTCGTTGACACGGGATCGGGCAATTCTCTGCGCCAGTTCTTCGCTTTGGTCTCGTTGAGCGATGTGTTTCTCACAGGGGATACCCTCGCACTCCACGTTGCGACTGCTCTTGGGAAGAAAGTCGTTGCTTATTTTGGACCGACCTCAAGCGCGGAGATTGATTCGTACGGTGGCCAGATCGTCAAAGTCCAGTCTGACATTGACTGTCTCGTGTGTTACAAACCGCGTTGCGACTTCAATCCGAACTGCATGAATTCTCTCACCCCGGATCATATGTTTTCTGCCCTCCAATCCGCGGTCAAATCATTGCCGCGATCATGAGATCTGGCATCGTTCGTACTTGTCGGTCAGAACAATTCTGCATTGTTCATTTTGATTCCTGCATTGCATGAAGTACGATCCTATCAAAAACATTATCGGAGACATTGTTCGCAAACGGCCAGTCCTCAGAGTCTCGTTCTATAAATTTCTTGGGATTCTGTTCCTCCGCGAGTGGCATGTGAAGCGCGAACTGCGAAGACTTTTGAGCAATGCCGGGGGCGATGTGCAGGTGTTCGATGCAGGGAGCGGTTTCGGCCAGTATTCGTACTATATGGCGAAACGTTTTCCCGGCGTAAGCATCTATGCCGTTGATGTCAAAGAAGAACAGATTAGAGACTGTACGCAGTTTTTCAAAGCGGTTGGCCTCAACCGATGCTCCTTTGCCATCGAGGACCTGACGCAGATCAGCCACGCGGATCGCTTTGATCTTATCCTTTCCGTAGATGTCATGGAGCACATTCCGGATGATGTCGGAGTGTTCAGGAATTTTCATCGTGCGCTGAAATCGCGCGGTGTACTTTTCATCAATACTCCGTCTAATCTTGGAGGATCGGATGTTCACACTCCGGATGATAAGAGCTTCATTGAAGAGCATGCCAGGAATGGCTATGGGACAGATGAGATCCGGAGGAAACTTGAGTCGGTCGGATTTCAAGTTGAAAACCTGAAATATACGTATGGTACATGGGGTACAATAGCGTGGCGACTTGGGATCAAATACCCGATGCTTATGCTCAACGCGAGCAAAGGTTTCTTCCTGTTCTTGCCAATCTACTACCTTGTCACATTTCCCTTCACACTCGTCCTCATGTACCTGGATTACGCGCTAACCAATAAAGCGGGCACGGGATTGAATGTCGTGGCCCGCAAAGGCTGAGCGGGGTTCGACAAATCGTTCAGAGTCGCTGACAGATTCGCGTTGAAAAAAGTCCTCATCATATCGTATTACTTTCCACCCTCAGGTGGGCCGGGGGTTCAGAGAGTCCTGAAATTTGTCAAATACCTTCCTCAGTTCGGATGGGAGCCGATTGTCTTGACAGTGGAGGGCGGCGATTTTCCTGCACGGGATGAATCGCTTCTGAAGGAAATCCCTCCCTCGACGAAGGTCTATCGCACGAAGATCTTTGAGCCATATCGACTCTACCGCAAACTGACAGGCAAACCCGCCGCAGCGCCGGTCGACGTTGAAAACATACCACTCGGTGACAAGAAGCGTTCGCTCACGGAAAGCATTGCGGGATTCGTCCGTGAAACGTTCTTCATTCCCGATGCGCGTATCGGCTGGTACCCGTATGCTGTTCCCAATGCCCTGGGAATCATCAAAGCAGAGAAAGTGGATGCGATCTATTCCTCTTCACCGCCGTATACTTCTGCTGTCATTGCCCGAGAGTTGCACAAAAGGACCGGTTTGCCGTGGATTGCGGGATTTCGTGATCCGTGGATAGGGTTTATCTCTTCACCGGACCGGTGGTTTTTTCCAAAGCGGATCGACAAGTATCTTGAACGATCGGTCTACGAAGAAGCCAACCTTGTCGAATGCGCCTGGCGCGGAATTGTGAAGGATTTTCAAGACAAGTATCCGCACGTTAATCCCCTCAAGTGTCTGCATCTTCCGAACGGATTTGATCCTGATGATTATCCTCAGGATGATGAAAAACCCCACGAACAATTTACGGTTGTCTACACTGGTTCGATGTACGGCCGGCGAAACCCAGCCACGTTTCTCAGGGCATTAGAGGAACTTGTGCAGGAGGGCAAGGTAAACGAGAGGAATATCCAATTGAAGTTCGTCGGAAGATTCGGCGCAGAAGTAAAGTCGATGTTGAATGCAACGACGATTAGGAATGCCATCGAAGTTGTCCCGTACGTTACACATAGTGAGAGTATTCAGTATTTGCTCAAGGCCGATTGTCTGTTGCTCATCGTTGACGAGTCCAAAGAAAGTTCAGAGATCGTACCGGGGAAGATTTTTGAATATCTTGGTGCTCATCGTCCCATACTTGCCCTTGCTGAGAAAGGAGCAATCGCCGAGATTCTTGAAGAAACAAAATCGGGAAAGGCGATCCCCAATCAGGATATCGATGCGATCAAACGGACGTTCGTTGAATGTTATGAGAATTTTATCTACCATAAAAAGAATTTTAGTCCGGATGGAGAGAAGATCAAGCAGTACGAGCGCCGGGAGATCACACGGCGTTTAGCGGGGCTCCTCGATTACGTGCAGAATCACCGATAAACCCACCATTGGATTCCAACGACTATGAGTAAAACAGTCAAAGAACGACCCATCGCAACAAAATCCGGCACGGTTCGCGATGCAGTGCCGTTAATTCCCGCGAAGTATCAACATCTTACTGCGGTTGCAGTGTTGTTTTTTAGCCTTGTGATTTTCTTCAACCAGATAATATTCAATGGGAAGACATACCTTGGCGCAGACACGATCGCATCCCACAGTTGGGATACCATTCTCAAGGAAGCCAGCTCGAACAGTGTATTCCCGTTGTGGAATCCCTATATCTTTTGCGGATTTCCCGGATACGCGAGCTTGACATTTGCGGGTACAAGGTTTTACGATATATCTTCGATGATTCTTGAATACGCGAGAACGGTACTGAACTATCTCTTTCTGGCCCCGCCTGAAGGCTGGGTCTTGGGATACTATCTCATTTTCGCCGTCGGGATGTACTTTTTTATTTTCGGCAAGGTGCAACAAAAGATTGCATCGTTGATAGGCGCACTCGGCGCCACCTTTTCGATGTACATCATCAGCTGGGTTCCGGCGGGACACAATACAAAAATCGCGGTTATGGCATTTTTCCCGATCATTTTCCTGTTGATGGAGAAACTGCGTGAGAAATTCGATTGGAAATTTGCGCTCATCTTGGTATTTGTACTCCATTTTTCATTTCTTCCCGCACACATTCAAATGATTTTCTACACCTACCTGGCACTGGGAGTCTATTTCCTTTTCTTCCTTCTCCGCACTGTGTTCAAGAAGGAGGACTGGAAATCGATATTGCGCACAGGTGTAGTATTTGCCGTAGCGACGGTGCTGGCATTTTCGATGGATGCCGACAAATACCTATCCGTATGGCAATACAACCCTTATTCAATGCGTGGATCAAATCCGATCGTGCAGGCACCAGGTGGCGAGAAAACGGTCGAAGGTGGATTGGCATATGACTATGCCACGGCCTGGTCGTTCGGTGTCGGTGAAGTTGTTACGTTCTTTGTCCCTTCCTGGTATGGATTCGGAAGTACAACCTACCAGGGTGCGCTGACGAACAATCAGCCTATACAACAAAACTTTTATTTTGGTCCGGAGCCGTTTACAGAGTCGCCTCAATACATGGGTGTTGTGATCCTTGTCTTTGCGATCATTGGGTTCGTTCGCTATCGAAAAAATCCGTTTGTGCAATATCTTGGCGTTATGTGTCTCTTTTCGTTGATCGTGTCATTCGGTAAGGAGTTCCCATTACTGTACGATCCAATGTTCAAGTATTTTCCAATGTTCAACAAGTTTCGCGGTCCATCGATGATTCTGACACTCGTTCAGATATTGGTTCCTATTCTTGCCGCGTATGGGATCGCCTCGTTTGTTGGAAACCGATCACAGAGTATTCCACCTGCAACGGAAAAAAGATGGAAATTCGTTCTCGCTGGCCTCGGTGTGTTGTTTGCGCTGGGCATATTCGTTCCCGGATTCTATAAAGCGATATACTCCGAATTCATAACAGTGCAGATGGTGGCCAGAAAATTTGGTAGCAACCAGCAAGTGGTGGGACTCTTGTATGAGTTCTTCAATGACAAGGTGGCGACTGATTTTCTATTTGCGTTTGCATTTTTGCTCATTGCGTTCGGAGCTGTGTATCGATATCTGCACCAACGATTGAGCCTGAACCTTCTCGCAGTCGTCCTTGTTGGTGTTACTGTCGCGGATCTGTGGAGAATTGATGTCCAGCCTATGGATCCGCGACCGCAGACTGAGCAAAAAGACATTTTTACGGCCCCTGACTATGTCCGCTATCTGAAACAAGACACAACGCTCTTTCGTGTCCTTCTTTTTGAAAACGGTCAACCTCCTTACGACAACAAGCTG
>JADGQA010000168.1 GCA_017882185.1 Bacteroidota bacterium | reverse complement strand
GTATGACCACGATTCTTGTTGAATCCATTCGGGCGTCCCCTGACCCACCCTCAACCCCACGGCCAATGGCAATGATTCATCTCGCTTCCAATAATCCTTGCTCAAGTCGATGCTATTCGCGACAGGATAGTAAAAACTAATCCGGGAGGGAACTGGTCTGCTATGATGGAATTCGACGCCGACATACGGCCCTCCGACTTCAACCTGTCCGCGTTTTCCATCAAAGAAGTACTTGAGCGGATCATCTTCATTCTGAACCGCCTGAGCCGTGAGATTGGATGCAACCAGTCCCATCGAGGCAGTCCATGCTATCCACCGCACTATCCACAATCCTTTCATCCTCAGTAGTTCCCAAAGTCCTTTATTCATTCCTTATCCTTTGATTCCAGTGGACGCCATGCTTTCGATGAAGTATCGCTGGAAGAACGCGTACGCAAGAATGACCGGAAGTGCGAGGAGAGTCGCGGCTGCCAGCTCCAACCCCAAAAGCGATTCAGCCTCACCGCCGATGGTAAAAAGTGTCACAAGTTGCGGCAATGTCATTAATGCACGATCGCGCACGACGATTAAGGGCCAAAGCACCTCATTCCAGCTTGTCATGAATGTCAGGATCGAGACAGTGATCAACACGGGTCTGGAAAGCGGCCAAACAAGCTGGAACAGAATCCTTGTATCCGAACAGCCATCGATCCGCGCTGCATCGATCAGTGCCTGTGGTATCTGCAAAAAGAATTGACGGAATAAAACAATGCTGAATGCTGTCATCAGCGTGGGTGCAATGAGCGCCATGTAGGTGTCCGTAATTCCGAGTTTGACCATCAGAATATATTGCGGAATAAGAGTAAGCTGGAATGGCAAGGTCATCGTAAAGATGACAACCGCATAAATGACGCTCTTGCCGGCGAACTGAAGTCGAGCAAGCGCGTATCCTACCATGGAGCCAAACACAAGAACGGAAAACGTCGTCGTGAACGAGACGAAAAGGCTGTTTACGAACGCCCTCCCGATAGGTATTCGCGTGAATACCTGTGTGTAGTTGTGCAATGTAAAATCCGGAGAATATAATCCTAAGCCGCCGATTTGGGATTCGGGCTTCAGCGACGAAGCAATCATCCAGAGGAATGGATAGGCAAAAATGATTGCACCGACTCCCAGAACCAGATATTTCAAAAATGTTTTCACGACGTCGATTCCGATTCAATAACCTTGCGCTGCAGCAATACAACACAAAGAATAATCAAGGCAAAGACAAAACCGAGGGTCGCTGCGTACCCCATATGTCCGAAATAGAAAGCCTGATTGTAAATATAGAGGACTGCTGAAAGCGTACTTTGCATGGGTCCGCCTCCGGTCAATACGTACGGTTCGATGAAGAGAGAAAAACCACCGATCGTCGACAACACGACGACAACGACAATCGTAGGATTGAGCATGGGCAGGGTAATCCTGAAGAACTGGCGGATCGCCGTGGCCCCATCAAGGCTTGCCGATTCGTACAACTCGTTCGGGACATTCTGCAATCCAACGAGAAACAGAATGATATAGATTCCCACATTCTTCCAAGTAGCCATCAATGCGACCGACGGCATTGCAACGTCCGGATTGATGAGCCACGGTACTCTGTCGATTCCCATCATAACCAGCAAGCGATTCAAAAGTCCGGAATCGTACGCGTAGAGCTGCTGCCATAGAATTGTCACCACCACTCCCGATACGACGACAGGCATGAAATAGACGGCTCGGAAAAAGCCACGGAACTTCAGCCGGGAATTCAGCAGAACCGCAAACCCGAGGGCAACAACAATCTGGAGCGGGATGTGAATGAACAGAAATACGATTGTATTCCAGATCGACTTGAAAAAGAGAGGATCCCGCAACAATCGTTCAAAATTCTTGAGGCCGACCCATTCCATCGGTGTGACAATATTCCAGCGATGGAAGAGCAATATGAAAGAGAACATGAGTGGGTAGGCAACGAATGTTCCAAAGAAGATGACATAGGGAAGCACAAACCAGTACCCTGTCCGGTTTTTCGAGTGGCGAGGACGCTCGGAAGTCGGAAACAGTTTCATTTGTTCCACTCGACAATCATAGTCGTTCTTTTCATCGCATCCGTGACTGCATCCGACGGGGTGATTCTTCCATAGACGGCACAAGCTTCATATTCCTGGGAAATTGCATCGAGTATCTCTTTCAAATCAGGTCCAGAGTCGATGCTTCGCGTGTAGAGCGCCTGTTCGGCGAATCTGACCATTTTCGGATTCCGTTTAAAGTATTCGGCAAACAGAGGATTCTTCAACAGATCTCCGCGAACTGGAATCTGGTCCGTGATTTTCAACAGCATCAAATCGTTCCGCGGCTGTAAAAGGAACTTGACAAACTCCCACGCCTCACGAGGATGTTTTGACGTACCAAAAATAGAAATGTTCTTGTAGTCGCCGTACGTGTACACCGGGCCTTTGTGATTATCCGGTACAGGAAGCAGGGCTACGTCGAAACGCACTTGCGGCGCAAGAGATCGCAATGTCGCAATTTCCCAAGGCCCGGCAAAATGAGTCGCCTTCTTTTCGAGCAGGAACGGATCTCCCCCCTGGAAATATGTGTGTGGAAAGTAATTCTTTTGATAGCATTCCTGGAAAAACCGAAATACTTCGACGGCAGCATCATCGTTGAAATCCGGCACCCCACCCTTGAATAGTGTTTTTCCGGTTGATGCTCCAACATAGAACGGAAAGAAATCAAAGAGTCGTTGCCACCAGATGGGTCGAATGTCCCGTTCGCCCGCCCAAATGTCAATCTGGCCGTCGCCGTTGAGATCGCGCGTGAGTTTCTTTGCCGCGGCGAAGAATTCCGAATACGTGCGAGGTGCCCTCCAAATACCGACTTCTTCGAACATCCGGACGTTGTAGAACATCATCACGGGATTTGTTTTCCACGGTATTTGATAATAGTGTCCATCCGGAGACCGGAACGGCTCAAGCAGGTCAAGAGGAGTGCGGCCGCGAGCCACGGAATCAAAATCGGGAAACGTGTCGAAGGGTATGATTCCACCGGCGCGGCTGTATTCATACAGGGCGGCAGGCTGGATGTTCGAACAAATATCCGGTGTGGTCTTCCCCGCGATCGCGGCAAGCAGGACTTCTTCGGTCGATTGGCTGACAGGAATCGGCTGCATACTGACGTGGATGCCAGGATGGAGCAGATTCCACTCACGGACAAGTGTATCAGCCAGTTGAACTTCCTGCGGATTCGGTGCCGGCCAATACGTCAGTTCGACGATCTTGTCAGAGGCACGCTGTTCCGGTTCGTGTCGGTCAGAACAACCTGCCAGGGCAAGCGTGGAGAACAAAATCAGGGCGTTTAGTATCAGTCTATGGGAGTGCATTCGTTTTTGTGCCGGA
Source organism: Bacteroidota bacterium (assembly GCA_017882185.1). GTDB lineage: Bacteria > Bacteroidota > Ignavibacteria > UBA10030 > UBA10030 > JADGQA01. The sequence goes on along the minus strand of JADGQA010000168.1, from coordinate 4,384 downwards.
GGAGTATAGTTTTATTCCCAGGATTGCCAATCATAATCGATGGATGGGAACGCAGTGTGCGGATAGATGCCTCCCTTTTTTGCCGTGTAAACATCAATTGCTTTGGGGTTGGCCTCTTCATCAACCTGTATCCGATCGAGCGCCGAAGCTTCAATTTTAACAGCATATTGTTGTTTCAAGCGCAGGACCTCGTGTAAAATTCTTTTCGCCAGCTCATATGAGTAGTACTGTCGCCACACATCCTCCCGCACCGTCTCGAAGGGTTTCACGTTCCCCTTGTCGTCGATGAACGATCGACTGTGTTCTTCATAGTACTTGAGAACCAACGGCAAAGAATCCGCAATGGTATCCGCAATTCTGTTCCTGTTCGCCGTGTAAAGCATCTTCTCCTTCCACCATTGTGTCTGACGTTGGACGGTTGCTACTTTCTCCAATCCTCTTTCAAACGCCTTCCTCGTGAGCAGACGATCCCGGACCATCCTCCAGACAAGATCCTCTGCCGATTGGAAAAATCCCTGAGGTGTTGAGAGTTCCAATTTGACATAGGGTTCCCTCATTCGGTACCATTCAAGAAAATCCCCGACGGTGAGACTGTTAGATTTCAGTTCCACCAGGATCTTTGAAGCAATGGGGCTCAGATCTGAAATGTCCTTTAGATCCTTTGCTCCTTTGCGGCCGTTGAGTTGCCATTGCACAATGTTATCTTTCGTCAGAAACTTGTTGCCGAGATACACCTGAATCGCGTTGAATGACTCCCGCACGATGGTCGGATGCTGGGCCCTAATCACCTTGTGGACGTATGTGTCCGATAAGGAATCGGAGATCTGCTGCGTAAGGGCACGTCGAACGTCTTCCAGGAGTTTCGTTTCATCCGTCTGCGTAACGATGGGATCAATCGATTCATCCGCCATTTTGACGATGTACCACCCATCCGGACCGTGAATGGGGAGCGAAATCCTATCGGCCTTCATCGTATCGACGATGCCCGCGAACATCGGGTTTTTCATCCGTAGCCTGAACTTCGTAGACTCCATCGACCGGTCCTCCGATTTGGAGCCTGTCGCAAGCTGCCGTGCAAAGAGTGAGTCGAATGAGATTCCGGACTGCATTTTTGTTACCAGATCATCGACCTCCGATGCGGACACACAAAAAAGCCATTGCAAGGTCAAATGAATCCGATCTTCTTTCACACTGACCGCCAGCCGCCGATCACTGATATGGACCCTACTCAGGACATCCTGTTTGTAGAGTTCTTCTGTTGCGAGGTCCGCTTCAATTTCTCGAATCTGCCGATTGACATCCGGCCATTGGTCCAACCCGAGATGCTGGGCGTCCAGCGCCAGGAGCTTTTCATAAATCATGAAATTCAAATAGCGTTTCTTCGAGTCTTTCTCCCGTTTGGGGAATGCCGGCCCAAATTCGTAGCTTGATTTGAATTCCGTCCCGGAAATTCTCAATGGTCCCACAGTAGCAACGACAACGTTGTCGAGCCGGGGATTGACAAACGGACGAGAGGATGGAATTTCCTGTTGGCGCTGGGAGAAAGCCGATTCCGTCGGGCCGACAAGGACAAGCATCAAAAGGAAGATTGCCCAACGGAGTGTTTGAGCCGGGAAACCTTCCACGGAATCAGAAACGGAGGCCAAGGGTGAAGACGTGAACACTCTGAAGCCGCCCCATGTCCTGGTAGGCATAATCAAATCCAACGCTCGTGTTGCCCAGGAAATTTCCGGATGACACGCCGACGCCGAGCGATAATCCACCTTCAGAGCTCTTGAGGAATAGGGATTGGTAGCCTGCCCGCAAGAAGACAAAATTGGAATAGGCGAATTCTGTCCCAACATTCAGACTTTCGTAATTATCATTCGGATGGAGTGCATCGGCAGCCAGCGTCCATCGATATTCTTCGTTGTCGAAGATACGAGTTGAAACGCCAAACTGAAAGAGAAGCGGAAGGTCCCATGAATCGAATGCTATATCCGTCGGTATCTGTCCATTCGTTCCAAGTTCTGCAGGGTTGAGTCGCACAAATTGGCGAGAATCCCGGCCGGCCATTTTCATGGTGGTTCCAAAATTTGTAAGGGCCGCACCAATGGTCATTCCGCCGAATAAATCCGTTCTGAACAAAGTGCCGACATCAATAGCGAATGCACTTGCGCTCTCATGCCAGATTGTCTCCTGGATATACTTTCCGGAAAAACCGATGGAAAACCGCTCTGTCAGCTGGCGGGAGTAGGACACTGCGGCGGCAAGATCGCCAGCACTAAAATACTCACCAGTTCCTTCAGGAAAATCGACCGTCCTGACCTGCATGTCCCCCATCGACAGTGAAGTGATGCTAAAACCCAGCGTTCCGAAATCCGCCAACGGCAGGGCAATGCCGGCATAATCGAATTTTGTGTCTGCAATCCAGTTGGTATGCACGGCAACGGCGCTCGGCTGATGGATTGTTGCCACGCCAGCGGGGTTCCAGTACAGAGCCGTTGCGTCGTTCGCGATGCTTACGAAAGCTCCACCCATGCCAACCGCAGGAGCGCCGACGTTGATCTCGAGAAATGTGGCAGCGGTTGTTCCTGATTTGGACACATCAATGCCACTCTGCCCAAATCCGGCATTCACCAAAAGAAAACTCAAAATAACAACTGCCGATTGTCTGTTCATATCAGCAACTCCGGTTCGCCTCCATGCTGAAGAGAAGGGGACTACTTGATCACCGCAAATTTGTTGATGAACGCTCCAACTCCGGGAGCGTCAACTTGATACACATAGACTCCGAACGCAATATCCATTCCGTCCCGGGAAACAAGATTCCACGGCTCCTGACCATCGTCGATGGTGCTGTTGTGGACCAATTCCTGCACGAGATGGCCACTGATCGTATAGATTCGAATGGAACATTGACGCGGCAAATGAATAAAATAGACGAGCCTCGGACCTCTCCCTACCGTGGTCGACGCAGGTTCCCATGCCGCGGCACCGACATATGGATTGGGCACAACCGCGATGTTTCTCAAACCGGACTTTGCCAATGACGGACTGAGTGATGGCGCCTGCGTCGTGAATTCAAAATACTCCCCTGTGCGGAATGGTTTGTGGGTTGCTATTCTAAAGACATCACCAGGCTGTGGTGCGCGTTGCTGGGGCGGCGCTATTGCCGTATCCTGGATCAGAGTCAATGACCACGACTTAGTCGCCGAAAAGAATTGTGTTGCTGGTTTGCCCGATGAGTCGCCATACACAATAAACACGGCATCCCCCTCATCGAAGAGGAAATTCCCATTTAAGTCTTGAAAGATGAATTGAATATGGTCGACGTTTTCCGTCACATTCTTAACAACGATATTCGAAGGAATTCCCGAGCTGAAGCTCGAGCCCGGAAATGACGTGTCACCAAGTCCGGGCGCGGTCAACCGAATTTCAAAATCGGCCGGATAGTTGACTCTTCGAGACTGATAGGCAGGCGCGAACCTCGAATCAAACCCAACTTGCGTGACAAAATTGCTGTTTCCAGTTTCCCATCCGGTTCTTGGTTGATCGATCGCTACAAACGGATCGTTGGTGATGGTGGCAACGAAGCCATTCGTGAAAGGAGATTGCGTCGATGCAGCCAGAAGACGGGCGAGCGGCACGATCGTATCGCTCGCAGTCTTGTCGAGCATCCGATACCACGGATCAGCATTGTTGTGAAAAGCCGATGAATCAACAAATTCAAGGCGATAGGTGTGCCCACTCAGTATTGAATCCGGATCCAGGATCGTCATCTGCAGCGAACCCGTTCCAGGTCCCGACCCTATCGTATTGCTGATCGCCGGGCCGACATACCCTGCCGAAGGCGCACGCGGAGTAACCACCGCAGTGTTGATGTCCGTCTTGACGCGGCCGTTAATGTCAACCTTGATGATGCTCGCCGTCTCCGAAGGGGGAATGCCGATGAATTCTCCCGTCACTGTCGTCGTTGTGAAACCTTGATCGTAGGCAACGACGGCGTAGTAGTACGTCTGTCCGTTCTGGACGGTGGTATCGACGAAGGAATGTTGGAGTCCGGAATCGTCACCAAGGTAGAAATAGGCGCCATTGACTCCTATGGGTGCGAGACCCTGAACACCGTCAACCAAATCGAATTGCGCAATTGGTTGACGGAATGTCGCTCGACCGTATGCGTCCGTAATGATTTTATCCTCGAGGAAATTCGCCTCTGTGCTCCGATAGATCCGGTATCCTTCAAAATTATAACGCTGATAGAATGCATCAAACGTAAGTTCGGAGCGATTATCCCAGTAGAGCGTGACACGATGATCGCCTGGAATTACCTTGATCGTTGCCTTGTCCGGCGGCTTCGCGAAGTGATAATTTGCATTGTAGATTTGTTGGACGGTTTTCTTGC
>JADGQA010000002.1 GCA_017882185.1 Bacteroidota bacterium | reverse complement strand
GTGTGTTGTGCGTGCATTCGCAATGTAGATCGTTCGGTTTTGCTGGTCGGTACCTTGCGGCGGGACAACAGCACCCCTTGGACACCTCGCCGTAACGGATGTGAACCCTGTTGTTTTGTTTCCAGATCTCAAAGTCTTGTTTATAGGCCTCGATTAACTTGTCCAAGTTCCCTTTCCCTTTCACAGCGATATCCTGCTTGAACTTGAAGCGATTGAAACAGCCCCTTCCACATCCTGCCGTGAGCTTTTGTTTCGTTTCATCATCCAATTCTTTGTCGATGGTGGTAATCAAATCTTTCAACCAGTTCTGGATGAATTCCTTTTCATTCTTGATGGCCTTACAATCATCATCCAATGTCTGGAAGAGGGCGTCTTCGTTGGAAGGATTCAAGAACGCAAGTCCGCCCACACAACCGCCGTACTGCAATATCTGTTTTAGATAATCTCTTCGTTCCATTGTTGCCTCCTTACTCGGATTATTCTATTTCGATCGGTAAGGCAGCACATGGGTGTCGCGCGCAGTCTGCTCCATTTCAGGGTATGCCTCCGAATCCAATACACTGACAATCACGTTTCGAAACGGAATGCCAATCAGATTCTTTTTCATTTTTTCTTCGAGGGTTCGGTATGATGGTGGGAACAATCGTTGTATATGCAGTCTTGATGGTCGAGACCAAGCGTGGAATTGATCCTGCAATGTTTAGGTCAGAGCGAAATACGATCTAGGTTCTCTGCTCTTAGATAGGGGGCAGACATTATTGCGATGAGTCATCGTAGGGAAGCTACAGTGACGGTTTCATCTGGTACGCCATTGCTTCAAGAGCGATAATGCGGTTCTTCATGGGAGGGTGGGTCCCGAACAACTCCGCAGCAAACCCTTCTTTTGCGTTCATCTTTCTTCCAAGTGGATCAACGATGCACAAATGAGCGGCGCCTCGCTTGATCGATGCAGTCGGCGCGGATGCGCTTTCAAGTTTCGTGAGTGCGTGAACGAGTCCCATTGGATTCCGCGTTAGTTCTGCACCGGATGCATCTGCCAGGTATTCTCGCTTGCGCGATACCGCCATCGCCATCAATTGACCAATCAACGGCGCGAGAATGACACCGATGATCCACAGCACCAACAATATCAGCGCAATCGGTCCAGCGGAACTCCCTTCGCTCGACCTGCTCTTCCTTCTTGAGCCACCTCCCCAAAACAAGCCTCTTCGCGCCCAGTCGGAAAGCAACAATATTGCTCCCATCATCGCGGCAATCACCGTCATCAATCGTATGTCGTAATTGCGTATGTGACTCATCTCGTGCGCAACAACACCCTGCAATTCTTCTCTGTTGAGAGAGTCGAGAAGTCCTTGTGTAACGGCAATGGAGCTGTTCTGAGGATCTTTGCCTGTCGCAAACGCATTGGGGTCAGGGTCAGGCACGATGTAAACCTGGGGTCTGGGCAAACCCGAGGCAATGCTCATCTCATCAATAACATTCAGAAGCTGCTTGTGGGATGGATTGTTCGGGTCGGCGGGTACAGCATTCGTTGACGTCAGCACCGCTTTTGCGCCGCTCTGAAGACTCCACGCCGCTGAAAGCGACCCGAGGCCAAGCGCTATGACAGTCCCAATTGGCAGGAACGCATCTTCGCTAATCGTGCCGAGATAGAATGCATCGAAGCCAACTCCGATGAGTCCCAAGAAGACGACAAAAATAATCATCACAGCAAACGTTGTTCGCTTGTTGTGTTCCTGCTGTTCGTAGATATTGCGGGTCTTGTCCATTGTAGGGTCCCGTCATCCTGAGAGAGTTGTGCCGAAGGCACTACGACAGAAGAATCTGATCTACCGCGATACTCTCTGCCATCTGCGGTAATGTACGAGGCATCACTTCCATTCAGATTCTTCTCCCGACTCTGTCGGGATCAGAATGAAAGAAAACGTCACTTCTTCAGGGACAAATCGACATTCGGAACTTCTCGTTCCGCATCTACCTTGATCTCGAACAATTCCGATGTTTTGAAATTGAACATTGCCGCAATAATGTTGGCCGGAAAAACCTGCTGGGCAATATTGAACTTGGTGGCAATGTCGTTGTAGAATTGACGAGCAAATGAAATTTTGTTCTCCGTGCTTGTCAGTTCTTCCTGGAGTTGTTTTACGTTTTCGTTCGACCTCAACGTCGGATAGTTCTCGACGAGTGCGAACAGTTTATTCAACGCTCCCGACAACATATCTTCCTTCACCGCAGAGTCCGCAATGCCTTTCGCCGAGATAGCAGCGTTGCGAGCCTGGATAACTTTTTGGAGAGTATCCTGCTCAAATTCCATTTGACCTTTGACGGTCTGGACGAGGTTCGGAATCAGATCGTGCCTTCGCTTCAGCTGGACGTCGATCTGCTTCCAACCATTCAGTGCCTGGTTGCGAAGCATAATGAGACCGTTGTACTTGACAACGATCCACAGAAGAAGCACCATGGCAGCGGCGAGCAGAACATAGAAGAGAATCATAGAGGGGCTCCTTTCGAAGGTTCAGAATCAAAGTAAGACATGAGAAGTCGAGATTCAATCGTCGAACGAATTCGATCACAGCGAGTTCGATGCCTGGTGATTTATCAGGCTTCTTGATGGGTAAACAAAGGTCGGCTTCGCTGAAATCAAGCATCGGATGAATCGAACCGCCGTCGAGACGTCGGACTTTTTCCTGTTCCAAGTTTTGGGAATCGTATAGATTGACGGTCAATTTCGTACGCTTGCTCTTAGAAACCCTAATGCCTAACTTTTATTCAAGACTAATAATGATTTTCTATGCTTGAGAAGATCGGAACAATAGGAGCAAAAGGGAAACTGGCCTCCGTACTCGTTTTGCTCGTCATCCTGCCCGCGATGTTCTATTCGATATATGAGTTCACGACGCTCACGAGAAGCGAAGCCTTGATCGGAGACATCTATCGCCAACAACTGGATGTCGTCCTGTTTTCACTCAATCAATATGCTTGGGACATCGCAAACAGCTGGACGAATTCGATCAATGATGACCTTGTAAGTCACACAACATCACAGAAAGCTCTTTCTTCTCTCTTTGTTCGATTTCTTGATGAAAATGCGGGCATTCGTTGTCTCTTCCTCACCGACCGTTCTGGTACCGACATAGAAGTATTTTATCCCGGCATCCGGATCAATCCTAGAGCGCAATTCACTACCAATGAGATCGCCGCTACGCTCAGACGACAGGCCGACGCAGTCGAACGATTGTTCAGACTTCAGGCGTCTGGATACAGGAAGATTGATCCAATATTCATAAAGGATAAGGCTGGCGAAACGTCGCTGGCGCTTGTCTTTGTCTCTGTCAGAAGAAACGGAACGCACCAAGTTGTCGGTATGGTGATTGACGCTGAAGGGTTTATCCGGGATGTTCTTGGACGAAAAATGGACGAAGCGGCCGGCGACAATTTCCTCCTTTCGGTAAACCGCAAGAACTCAGCACAAATTGTGTATGCTACCGGAGAGATGTCGCAAGGAGATGCCCGCCAGACAAAAGATCTGTGGTTGTTTCCCGATTATACGATCGGTATTCGACTCCGGGGGCAGACAATCGACGAAGTTGTTCGGGCTCGTTTCTATCGCAATCTAGTGCTGATCGGATTGCTCAATGTGGTACTTATTGCGGGCGTATGGGTGGTCTACAGGACCGTACGGCACGAGATGGAACTTGCACAACTAAAGTCTGATTTTGTTTCGAATGTCTCGCACGAAATCAAAACGCCACTGGCGCTTATCCGGATGTTCGGTGAGACTCTCCAATTGAAACGGGTGCGGTCGGAAGCAAAGAAGCAGGAATACTACGACACGATTGTACAGGAAACCGAGCGGCTGACTCGGCTCATCAACAACATTCTGAATTTTTCCAGGATGGAAGCCGGGAAAAAGGAATACCATTTTGAACCGGCCGACCTGAACACAATCGTCCGCGACGTTTTGAAAAACTACAGCACCCATCTCGAGAACGAAGGTTTTACAGTTTCCACGAGGATCGATGGTCGGCTGCCCATGGTTGATGCGGATGGAGGGGCCATCGCTGAAGCGCTTTTGAACGTCATCGACAATTCGATAAAATACAGTCACCAGAAAAAACACCTCAATATCAGTACTGGACGCGAGCGAACAACTGTCTACGTGGATGTTGAAGATCGCGGGATCGGCATTGACCCCCTGCAACAGAAGAGAATATTTGAGAAGTTCTATCGTGTTTCGAGCGGGCTGGTGCAAGAAACGAAGGGAACCGGGCTTGGCCTCACGCTTGTCAAGCATATCTTGGACGCTCATAAAGGAACAGTCACATTGCGTAGCGAAATGGGAAAAGGAAGCACATTTCGCCTGTCGTTTCCGATTCATTCCAATGAACAGACCTGAACTTCAGGAACCATCATGACAAAAATACTTCTCGTGGAAGACGAACCAAAAATGCAGCAGGTCGTCAAAGACAATCTCGAGCTTGAGGGATATGAACTTGACATTGCCGGCGATGGCAAAATGGGACTTCAAAAGCTCCTGGACAATTCGTACTCCCTCGTTCTGCTCGATGTCATGTTACCCCTGATGTCCGGCTTCGATGTTTGCAGGAAAGCCCGGGAAAAGGGTGTTTCGACTCCGGTCATTTTTCTTACTGCGAAGGGGGAGGAAATCGATAAAGTGCTCGGCCTTGAGCTCGGCGCGGATGACTACATCACAAAACCGTTTGGCTTGCGGGAGCTTCTCGCGCGAACAAAAGCAGTTCTACGGCGAACCGAAGGTTCGTCAGCGGGACCGGCTGAAAAACTGACAATTGGATCGGTAGAGATAGATTTCAAAGCATATACTGCCAGCCGGGCCGGTGCGAATCTGCCGATGACCCCAAAAGAATTCGAATTGCTGAAATTCCTCTGGCAACATCGTAACCAATCGGTAAGTCGCGATCAACTCCTGACAAATGTCTGGGGGTATGACGAGAGCCTCAGCACACGAACGATCGACAACTTCATACTGAAATTGCGTCAAAAGATTGAGGACGATCCCAGCAAACCGAAACACATTATTACCATTCACGGGTTGGGATACAAGCTTCTCGTTTGATTCCACGCTGAAAGAATTCCCTCAGTATTTCTCGGATGCCTCCCTGCTTCGCCGTGACATTTTCTTACAATTGTTGACGCGACCTCGACATCTTTAAAACGTCGTTGCCGTACCTTGGTGTGTAGTCAAACTCACCGTTCCGAAGAACAATCATTTGGAGGTTGCCATGAAAGCATACAAGGTGTTAGCAGCAAGCCTTTTCCTTGTGTCGATTCCGGTGCTCGCACAAAGCAGTCGACGGGGAATGCAGCACGATCCCCCGCATTCTGCTGCAGTGTGGTCGTACGCGGAAGAATACACCCAGAAAGCCATCAAGAATTATGCGATGGCGCTGAATTCGGCCAACGATGGCGTTGTAGAATCGGTGATCGCTCATCTGACCTTTTTGAGGATTGACTTGCCCCAGCTGGACCTGAAGAAAATCGAGGCCACGTTGATCAACCTCGCGGAGACGGGCAGGACACCCGTGATTCGATATAAAGCCTACCTGGCGAATATTGTGTTTGAAAGTCCGGCGTCATTTGTGAAATCGCTGAACACAGAAGCCACTAATAGCGATCTATTCTTTTCTGACATTGCGTCACAGGTACAAAAAACACTTCTTGGTCAGAACATCAAGTAGGCGGTAGCGTGACAGTTTTTTACAAACAATGACAAACGGGAAACACCAAATCAACTATTTAGCTAGTACATTCAACAGAGAAAGCCGACGCCATGCCGCGAACACAAGTAGCTAAACTCATTCTCGTATTGGTCTTGCTTCCCCTCACGAGCAACATCCGTGCGCAGGGATTGAGGACCCTTCTCAACCTCCGGGGCGAATGGAAGATTGAATTGGGTGATGACATGAAGTGGGCGGATCCAAAATTCGAGGATTCCAAATGGGATAAAATCAGAGTGCCAAGCCCTTGGGAGGATGACGGATATCCCGGATACGACGGTTATGCCTGGTACCGCAAGCATTTTACTGTCGATAAAGAACTGAAGAATGCGGTGATTTACCTCCAGATCGGTTATGTGGATGATGTAAGCGATGTGTATGTGAATGGCCATATGGTGGGATTTGAGGGACAATTTCCTCCCAATTTCATTACAGGGTATAATGCCACTCGACCATATTGTGTACCACATCAATATCTCAATTACATTGGCGACAATGTGATAGCGGTCCGTGTTTACGATCAGCGATTAGCAGGGGGCATCACTCACGGAAGTGTTGGTCTCTTCGAGCCGAGGGACTATCTTAAACCAGACTACGATCTTGCCGGAACGTGGAAGTTTACGACAGGGGACAATGAATCGTGGAAGGATGCCGAAACACATGATGGCGCGTGGAGCAATGTTATCGTCCCGGCTTACTGGGAAACACAAGGATATAGGAATTATGACGGATTCGGATGGTACAGAATGAAGTTCAAGATCCCGGAGAACCTTGCCGGAGAAAGACTCATTCTGCTGCTTGGCAAGATCGATGATTTTGATGAAACGTACTTGAACGGTCAGCTCATTGGACGGACGGGCCGTATGCGAAAAAACTGGGATCCTGACGATAGGGGGAATGAGTATGCTCAGCTACGTGCGTATCTGATTCCATCAAATCTCCTGGTGCCCGGACGCGACAATATTCTTGCTGTGAGAGTGAACGATGTGTATATGCACGGCGGAATTTATGACGGGCCCATTGGGCTGATCACTCGTGAAAAGTACCGCGAATGGAAAAGAGATACCGAGGACCGCTGGAATCCATTCGACTGGTTTCGTTGACCGACGATTCCCCAAGCCACATTCTCTGATAAATGGAAAACCCCATTCCGATAATGAGGAATGGGGTTTGACGTTAACGAATTTCAGATGCCGGGAATTCCTACTTCGCTTTCTCCTCCACCTTTATCGCATTGACAAGCTTCGTCAACCTTGATTTCTGATTTGAAGCTTTGTTCTTGTGGATGACACCTTTGGAGGCAATCTCATCCAGATACTTCACCGTCGTCCGCAACACTTTCGTAGCGTCGTCCTTCGTTTTGGAAGTCCGTACTTTCCTGATGAGGCTCTTCATCCTCGTAAGCGCGGCCTTGTTCCTGATGGCTCTGCGGATATTCTGACGAGCGCGCTTGACAGCTGATTTATGGCGTGGCATTCACATCTCCTTTGTTTTCTCAAAAATCTCAAACTCGAATGCATCAAGATAGCAAAGAATGGCCTAAAACTCAAAGCAATTCTCTTGTTGAAAGGCTTATATTATCGTCTGCGAAATAGTACCAGTTCCAGGATGAAGCGTACGTGCTTTGAAACAACACCTGTGAGGTCAAAGTAGAGACTGCCTACGAAGGGGCAGGCAGTTCTTTGAGAAATGAATCGATGATGAAAGCAGTAGCACCCCAAATCTCAAATTCTTCGAAGCGAAAGAAATACACGTCTCGGGGTTTGCCCGCGCGTACCATGTTGACAATCCTTTTATTCCTCGGCTCTTGAAAGAAAGAGAATGGCACCTCAATGACAGATTCCACTTCGTTCCTGCTGAGTTTCAACGTGGGGAGGGATGGGAGGTATCCCACGACCGGCGTGACGACGAAACCCGTTGGAATCGTTATGTCATTGAACACGCCGACAATTTCAATACGATCTGAAGCAAGGCCGATTTCTTCTTCCGTTTCCCGGAGCGCTGTGGCGATAATATTCCGGTCGCCGCTGTCTACCGTACCGCCGGGGAAGGAAATCTGTCCCTTATGATGTTCGACATCCTCGGTGCGTTTCGTAAGGAGAAAGTGCGGCTCGCGATCTTTTTCGAAGATAGGCACAAGCACTGCTGCGCGGGTGAGCTCAGAATCTGTCAGCTCGAGTCGATGGAATGTCTTAAAAAAGGCGAGGAGATGTTCCCGGAGCGAAATCATGTGGCCCAATTAACGAAGAAAAATTTCGTGGAGCAACCATGCTAAACCCTCCAATGATTGAAAGCCGAATGATCGATCAGTACATTGCGCTGCGTCAGCAATCAACCGACACTATCGAGTTCGCCTAACGTCCTATGCATTTTCCTTCCAGCCATCGCCGAAGTCTCTCCGTTACCGCCAGAATTGTTGAAGATTCTCTGGATGACATCGAAAAAGTGTTAATGAAAAAGGATCAGGTAAAATCAAGCCGGCGTGTGACCGATAGCTTCGATAATGATGCCAGGAAGAGAATACTCGAGACTGTAGCAAGACTACGCATATCCAACGATGAGATGTTCCGCCACCTCGAACTTGAACCAAACGTTTTTTCGGAGATCCAAATCGTGAGGTCGAGGATTGTCCACCTCTGGGCAGTGTTGAGAGACAGCAAATCGAAGGGTTTGAAACGATTTGGAGAATTGCCAGCAGATGTGGCAGCGGAAGTTGATAGGCATGTCGATCACCTTCTGGCAATTCTGAAGGAACTGCTCCGATGATCCCTCGGTAGGATCGATGAGACCGAGTTGAGTCTTCGGAAGGCTCACTCGGCTAAATCATCGCGAGTGCCTGCTCAAAGTCCGAAATAATATCCTCAATACCCTCCACGCCAACGGAGATTCGTATCATGCCGGAAGTTACGCCGTGACGTTTCAATTCATCGTCGGTCATGAAGACGTGTGAGGAGTAAACCGGAATACTGACGAGTGTCTCGACCCCCCCGAGCGACATTGCATTGACCGCGATCTTGAGGTTGTCACACACCTTCGCTGCCGCCTCGACCGGTGCAATCTTCTTGGAGGGCTTCACTTCGATCGTTACCATCCCGCCAAATCCGGCCATCTGCTTTTTTGCCAATTTGTGCTGCGGATGGGAGGGAAGCCCGGGATAGAGAACGCGATTCACGTTCTTGTTTTTTTCAAGAGCCTTCGCCAGAATACATGCGTTCTTGTTCTGTCGTTCCACGCGAAGCTCGAATGTCTTCAGACTTCTGAACAACAGATACGCTGCGAACGGATCGGCGCATCCGCCATAATGTTTCGCAAGGCCCCTTACTTTCGTAAGATATTCTGATTTGCCGAGCACGACACCAGCCATCACATCGCTATGTCCCCCAATGTACTTTGTGGCGCTTTCCGTGACGACGTCGACGCCGTATGAGAAGGGATCCTGATTGAGTATGGACGCGAATGTATTATCAATCATCACCGTGATCTTTTTTCCGATTCTCTTCTCGGCAACACGTGTCTGGCGAACAATCTCTGCGATATCGACAAGGGCAAGTGTTGGATTGGTAGGGGTTTCAAAGTATACTAATGTTGTCTTCGGCGTGGCAACGTTTGAAATTTTGGAGAGATTTTCCGGATCAAGGAAATGCACCTTGATGTTTTGCTTGGGTAGTTCATCCCGAAAGAAGCGGTAGGTTCCCCCATAAAGGGCAGGAGTGCTTATGATTTCGTCGCCGGATTTGGTAATTGCGAGAATGCCCGTGGTGATCGCCGCCATGCCGGAGGAAAACAAGGCCGCTGATTCCGCTCCTTCCATCAGGGCAAGTTTTGTCTCAACATCGTGTACGGTTGGATTGTGGTACCGGGTGTACACATAGACGGACGGGTCGCCTTTTGCGTAACGAACAGCATCCTCAGATGTGTCAAACCGGTAGTTGGTGGTTTGATAAATCGGAAGTGATACGGGACCTTTGTAGGCATACAGCTTGTCGCCATGAATTGCCCTGGTGGAGAGTGAAAGCTGAGTCTTTTTCATGATTGTGACGGATGATTAATATTGACCTTGTTCTCAGAGTTGACGAAATACCAGACTGCTATCCAGCAAGAAAATAGACAAAATGGAGAAGGAATTCAATCAATCGGAAGTTGCCTAAAAGCTTAAACTTAAGTATGTTCTTCCTCATCATGGTTCAGGAAGCTGGAAAGAAGGTTCGGTACGGAATCATTGGCTTCGGGAGCTTCGCCGAGCGGGCGATAGCACCTGCAATACGAGCGTGCGCAAACTCGCAGCTGGTTGCCATTCAAAAGCGTTCACTCTCTGCCGCGAAACAAAAAGCGGACGAGCATAATATTCCGCTCGCGTTTGACTCGGTCGAAGAGCTCGTTCAGCACAAGGACGTCGATGCTGTCTTTATCGTCTCAGCGAACTCACAACACTGTTCTGAGACTGTTGCCGCGGCCAAAGCAAGGAAGCACGTTCTGGTGGAAAAGCCGATGGCTCTCAATGTTGCCGAGGCGAAGAAAATGGTCGACGCATGCAGGAGGAATAGAGTGAAGTTGATGGTCGGCCACATGATCCGCTTTTCTAACTTGGCTCTGCGCATCAAAGAAATTATTCGGTCGGGTTCCATAGGATCGGTGACATTTGTAAAAACAGAATTTGTTTATGATGGACGAACAAGCCATAGAGGTTGGCTGCAGGATTCGCGAATCGCTGGAGGTGGTCCGCTCTTCGATATCGGCGTTCATTGTCTTGATACACTAAAGTTTGTTCTCGATGCTGAAGTGATATCCGTTGTAAGTCGACTTGAGCCGAAGCCCACAAAGACACGAACCGAATTGAGCGCTGGCGTGTTGCTGCGATTCCCGAAGGGAATTCTTGCCTCAATTTATTGTTCGTTTGCGGCTCCCATCAGGCGGTCGACGATCGAGGTCATCGGAACAGAAGGTGTTATCTCTGCCACTGATTTTACCCTGGGAGACAGAACAATTCCATTGAATGTAACCGGGGGAAGGGAAGGATCAGGAGGAGAGAGCCGTGCCGAAATGATCGAGGTTCCCAACCTGTATGTAGAAGAAATCAATCACTTCTCATCCTGTATACTCAAGAACACGAGACCGCAGATTCCGGGTGAGGTGGGACTGTCTAATCAGAGGGTTCTTGACAAAGCATTGAAGGGAGGTTAGACCTTCAAAGTCTGTCGGTGAGTCGTTTCCCGTGGAATTGGTCGGAATAACATTGGGCGTGCAGTCTTAGATACTTCTTCCAGACACTACCAACTTCAGCATCTCTTGAACCGCATTTTCTAATCCGACGAAGAGAGCGCGTATAATCACAGCGTGGCCGATGCTGACTTCGTGAATTTCTTTGATGGCAGCAATCGGTGAAACGTTTCTGTAATCCAACCCGTGTCCGCCGTTTACAGTGAGACCGAGCGATCTTCCAAGTGTCGCCATGCTCTGGATCCTGCCAAGTTGATCCTTTACCTCACGATCTGACCTGGCATTCGCGTACTCACCAGTGTGGAGCTCAACCATATCAGCCCCGATCTCCTTCGAAGTCTCAATTTGTGACTGCACCGGGTCAACAAACAAGCTTACAGCGATCTTTTTGTTGTGGAAAGACTTGATCACGTCTGCCAGTCTCTTCTTCTGTGAAACAACATCGAGACCTCCTTCTGTTGTCAATTCTTGTCGCTTTTCCGGTACTAGTGTTACGAGGTCCGGAATCACGTCGAGCGCAATGCCTATGATTTCATCCGTTGTCGCCATCTCCAGGTCGAGCTTGGTTGTGATGGTCTTTCGCAGCTGTCGGACATCGTTGTCGCGAATGTGCCTTCGATCTTCCCGCAAATGACAAACGATGCCAACCGCACCGGCGTGTTCACAGATATGGGCAGCTTCGACTGGATTCGGCTCTATTCCTCCGCGGGCGTTGCGGATGGTGGCGATGTGATCTATATTTATGGCGAGTTGCATGCGTGTCCCGGCTTCAAGATGAACAGAATCTTGTTTCTGCTGCTCAAATATAACACTTTTCTCATTTGATTGTGAAGTCGCATGATTGTATGCTTTTTTAGTCACCTGAGAACTGTTCTTTGGATTGGAAATCTTTGCAACTTTTACAAAACGGAATCGTAACGTCTGTTGGAACACATCAACAGACTAGTAGGTGACTTTATGAAAATGACAAGAAGCTTTTGTGCGGTACTTACAATGACATTTCTAGCTCTGCAAGTGTCAAGCGCCCAGTCTGACACTAACAGATCAAGGGATGACGAACACAATGACGACGTTGGTGACCGCATTGGAAAAAAGATTGAACGGTTTGTTTCCGAGATTACAGGAGAATTCTCCCGAGACTATGAGTCCGATCCATTCGACCCGGATACACTTCCGGGCAGGTCGAAGAAGCATGATGTCGATCTTGATCTGGAGAACGATCACAGGACAGAGACATACGAAGGCGACTTCACCGTGAAAGAGAACTCCACGATCAATTCTAATGTGGTGGTCAAAGGGGGAGACCTCACGGTATACGGAAAGATCGATGGAGATGTCCTGGTTGTTGGGGGGTCACTCTATGTAAAGGATGGAGGAAGAATTACCGGGAACGCACGCGTAATCAACGGTACCATTGTGAAAGAAAACGGGGGAATCATCGATGGTTACACCGACAAAACCAGCTCCCAAACGGTCGGCTATAGAGAAGAGCGACATCGATTCTCACACCCGGGGAACTCGTTCAGTGCGTCCTGGATAGGGGAAAATGCAAATTTGGACAATTTCATTTTCCGGTACAACAGGGTTGAAGGATTATTCCTTGGCCTTGGGACGGAGAAAAAATATAACTGGGATGGACGAAGGGAGTTCAATTCCTATGGCTCGATCGGTTGGGGTATCCGTTCGCACACCTGGCGCGGAAATCTCGGCATCGCAAGACAATTCCCGCTGGGTATCATCGATGGCAATGAGTTGTTTGAAATCGGTGCAGAGGGATATAGTCTGACGGATTCCAAGGATCAATGGCTCATTGGCGTGCACGAGAACACTGCTGCCGCACTCTTGATTCACGAAGATTTTCGTGATTATTTCGAGCGCAATGGCTATTCGACGCACATTGCCTATTATTCGCAGAATGATTATCTCAAAACCGAACTGAAGGCTTCCTATCTCGCGGACGAATATGCATCGATCGGGAATAATACAGAATGGGCTTTGTTCGGCGGCGATAAGTTGTTCCGTCCGAATCCAAAGATTAACGAAGGGAAAATGCGAACCATACTTACATCTGCCGGTATCAGTACGGAAAGCAAGTCTGCCCGTGGTCCCGAAGGCTGGAGTATCTTTGGAGCGTTTGAATATGGACCGAGATCCCTTGGGAGTGATTTTGACTTCGATCAGTATATTTTTGACATACGACGTTTCCAGCCGATTTCATCGTACGACAATCTAAACTTCCGTTTGCGTGCAGGAACATCCGACGGAATATTACCGATCCAGAAGGCGTATGACCTTGGCGGACTTGGGACGCTCAATGGCTTCCCGTTTAAGACTGAGTCCGGCAACAGATTGATTCTGTTCAACGCGGAATATATCATGAATGGGAGTACTCTGGATGATTTGGATTTCTGGCCCAGTTGGTTGTTCCGTCATGTCAACTTTCTGTTCTTTAGCGATGCAGGTTTGGTGAGAACAGTTGCGCAGGATGCAAGACCGACGGAAGGGTTTGAGAAAATAACATGGGGTGAGTTCAAAAACGATATTGGAGTGGGATTCAGCAACCGAAGCGGATCCTTCAGAATTGGGATTGCATGGAGGACAGATGTGAAGGCCCCAGCCAGGTTTGTGCTGAGATTCAATCGTCCATTTTGATCGGAATGGGAGAGAAATGAAAAACCCCGGGGTCGAAATAGACCTCGGGGTTTTTCCGTGTACATTCCTGGGCAGTGTTCAGCTTCCTTTAACCTTCATCAATTCCTCAAGCAATTGGGCTTTGTTGGCCCGTGAAATCTCGCGTCCAAAAATCTTCAATCCCTCAATACTACGCGCATGTCGCCGCAATTCATGAACTGTCATCGCTTCAAGGGATGTGAAGTATTCCTTCTGTTCTTCTGTCAAACCATCCGGCATGGAATAGGGAACTTCTGGCGTTGGCTCCTCCTCTTCATCAACCCTTCCCTCATGCAATTCGTCTTCTACGTCGGGTTGCGTCCGGGAACCTTTGGTAAACAGCAATTCTTCCATTCCTTCGGCTGGCCGTGGGATCACGTGCTTGGAGACAAGTTCACCTACCCGTTGGGCGGCGGCAGCACCGGCTTCGACCGCTGAGCGAACTGCTGCTGTATCTCCCACAACTTTGATGGTAATCAGTGCCGGGTTCGTCACTTCCTTTCCCACGAGTACGACGTTGGCAGTCTTCACCATTGCATCGGCAGCTTCGATAGCAGCAACGAGTCCTCTAGTTTCGATCAGGCCAAGGGCGTAATCAATCATAGGCAATGAAGACGGAAAGACCTGGTCGGATTTTTATTCCGATCAGGTCTTGGTATGGATCCTTTACTTTTGTGCAGGACGTTTGGGAAGAATCATCTCCACATCGCTGTGAGGACGCGGAATAACGTGCACGGAAACCAACTCGCCGACGCGCTGAGCTGCGGCTGCTCCGGCATCTGTTGCAGCCTTCACGGCTCCAACATCTCCGCGGACCATGACCGTCACATAACCACCGCCGATCTGTTCCTTGCCGATGAGCGTGACTTTGGCCGCCTTGACCATTGCATCAGCGGCTTCGATGGAGCCGACGAGTCCTTTCGTTTCGACCATGCCAAGTGCGTCCAGCGAAATATCAGACATTGAGATTCTCCTTTGGAAATGTTGAGAAGAGGCACTTTCTCGCCCGTGTAGTACGGGCAGGCTGCCGTTAATATATCGAATGACCGTATGAATGTCAACATCGTGCTCCCGTCGGCCTTTCTTGTGTGCTCCAGTAGAAAAGGCTCTGGTCTCCCAAAAAACTAACGTCCCTTTGCAGGTAATAACTCATAATCTCCAAGCGCTGACGAGAATCACACGTCGCTATCGAATTCAGACTATTCTTGTTCGGAAAACCGGTCATTCTATGCGACAGCATATCTGAATGCCGCGACCAGATCCTATTCCTTTCAGAGTTTTTCGATTAACCTGTTAACCATCAAAAGAAATTTCTTTGGCCTGTAATCAAATTCCGACAATCGGACCATCAACGGAGAAGCTCTCCATCAAACCTCGGGTGAAATCCCTATCTGGCATTGCTCGCGTATGGCGCGGCGGTGCACCCGAAACTGAATGATGAGGTGACAGGATGCAAACAAGAAACCGACCGTACCTCGATTTCAGCGACAAAGCTGTTGTACAAATCCAACGACTGGGGGTCGATACGCTCGATCCACAAGCAATTCGCTTGTTGCCTTCGAACGGTATTACTTTTTGTGTCTATGAATAATTAGTCACCATGCATGGGATGAGATCGACAAGACTTGTCGTCGCAATCAATCAAATCAGGTGAAATCCTCGCAAGATATTGGTATCTTGTTCCACCATTTTCTAAAAATTGAATTTTTCTCCTTTACAGTTGCCTCAGGGAAGAAGGATTTCATCTCTAAAAATCCTTTATGGACAAAGACCAATCAAGTTTGTCACGATCGAAACTCGTACAGGATCTCCTGGACTCTTACGAGAAGTACAGGCGTTCGGAAATCACATCCCGCCGCTTCACCCAATCGGAGATGCTCCGATGGTTGGAGCCCATGATAAGATCGAACATCGTCCGGGCTACCGATCTTGGCCGATCTGCGGAAGGGCGGACCATTTCTCTCTACACGTGTGGCGAAGGCCCGACGAGTGTGCTTCTCTGGTCCCAAATGCACGGTGATGAGCCCACCGCCACCATGGCACTGCTCGATATACTCAATTTCTTCGCACTGCACAAGGAACATGTGGTCACCAAAACCATACAGGCCAGTCTTTCGTTGCTGATGCTCCCCATGCTTAATCCTGACGGGGCCGAACGATTCATGCGTCGGACCGCGCAACTTGTCGATATGAACCGAGACGCCTCAACGTTACGAACACCTGAAGCGCAAATCCTGAAGGCCGTCCAGCATAAGTACCGACCTCAATTTGGCTTCAACCTTCATGATCAAGAGCCGCGCCTGACAGTTGGTTCAACGAAGGAAGTGGCGGCAATTGCACTTCTGGCTCCGGCAATGGATCCTTTGCGTACAGACAATGAAGTGCGGCTGAAGGCGAAGAAAGTCGCAGCGGTCCTCGCCGGGGCTTTGAATCAAATTGTGCCCGGTCATGTCGCAAAATATGACGACACATTCGATCGTAGGGCCTTTGGTGACAGTGTGCAAATGTGGGGAACAAGCACAGTTCTTGTTGAATCCGGCGGCTGGCCGAATGATCGTGACAAAATGTACATTCGCAAACTCAATGTCATCGGGCTGTTGACGGTTCTCCATTCAATTGCAACGAGAGAGTACGAGACAAAGAAGACCGAAGACTATGAATCACTTCCATTCAATTCGAAGAATCTCTACGATATCATTGTGCGCGGTGTCGAATTCAAAGGAGCCGCTGGAATTCCGGCAGTCCGTGTCGACGTAGCCATTAACATCGAGGAAATGAATCAAGAACCCGATAGAAAACGTCTAATGGCAAAGGTGGTTGATATTGGAGATCTGAGTCCTTACGGTGCGTTCGAAGAACGCGAAGGGAAGGGAATCTCACTTGACTTGTCAGATATCCAGTTGGACAAGCAGGTTCCCTGGAATGATCTGCGACTTTTGTTGAAATAGGATTGATTCGGTCGGGAATCGCAAGTTGGATTGTAATCATTGCCTAATTTTTGTACGTTGAATTCAGAAAAGCTATCTTGAAAAGCGTGTGTCCCATTCAACAACGCCCCAATTCTGACCGAGCGGAACTTGTCTCAGACTGCTCGTGTTACGAATATGGGTTGCCTGAGAGGTTCTCAGCTCGTTGTTTGATGGGAACCAAAGTAGGGTGACCATGACCAGAGTTCCTCCATCTGTTATTTCAGGTTCGACGCGGGAGCGGCACAAAGAGTTTGAGGCTGAGGCCCTTCCTCATATGGATCTGTTGTACAATTTCGCCCTCCGCACGACCGGAAATGTAGACGACGCGCGCGATTTGCTTCAGGAAACTTATCTGAAAGCGTATCGCTTCTGGAACAAGTACGAAAAGGGTACCAACATTCGTGCGTGGCTCTTCCGGATCATGAAGAACTCGTACATCAATCGGTACCGGAAGGAAACAAGAGAGCCAAGCAAGGTTGATTATGATGACGTCGAAAACTTCTATGACTCTATTCGAAGTTCATCCACCGATACAAACGATTTGCAGGAAAAATTCTTTGGTGGACTACTTGGCGATGAAGTCACAGCTGCACTGCAAAGTCTGCCGGAGGAATTCCGGACTGTTGTAATACTCTGCGACATTGAAGGACTCACGTATGAGGAAATCGCAGAATTTCTGGAATGCCCGATCGGAACCGTGCGGTCGCGACTCCATAGAGGAAGAAAATTGCTTCAAGCTAAACTGTTTGAATACGCAAAGAAACAAGGGTTGATTGCCAGCGATTAGAGAGGGAGTGTGAAAATGCAGGGAATGGGATATCGTCGCGACGAGGTGATTGAATGAAATGCACCGAGGCAAACGATCTTTTTGGCGAAGCGATTGACGGATCGGTTCCGTTGAGCACTCGCAACAGTCTCCTCGAACACTTGGGAAGGTGTCGGGGCTGTCGAAAATCATATGAGCTCGAAATGATCACCAAAGCGGTCGTGAAAAGCCGCTGCTCTCATGTAGGCACCCCCCCCGAAATTGTTCACACCATTGTCTCAGCACTCAACAAGTCTTCGCAATCAGTATCGTCGCTCTTCGATTGGATTCAGGACATATTGACAATGGACCGACTGCTACCGGCTCTTGCGGCTTCGGTTGCAATCGTCGTTGCGTTGGTGTTCTTCAATTCACCAACTGCTGTTGAAGAAAGCGATGTTCACACAGCCTCAAACGACGTGATTTTTCAGTCGCTTCGGAATTTTGCCAGATTCCAGAACGGCGAACTAAAGCCAACGATAGTGGCCAACAAGGCAGAAGATATTCATCAATACTTGGATCAGAGCGGTATGAATTTCGCCATCGTGCAACCGATGGATTGCTGCAGATCGTATGGGGCGCTTGCCTCCGAGTTCAACGGCATCAAGCTGGCACAGATTGTCTACACTATGAGTGACGATGTTATGTACGTATACCAGGTGAGAAAGACAAACGTTTTTGACGGGTCAACACTCATCATTCCACCCGCTGCGAGAGTCGCGCTGGAGAAAACCGGCTGGTATACCGACCCGCACCACCCGAACTGTAACGTGGTTCTCTGGATAGCGGATCAAACACTTTGCGCAGCAGTCTCTTCGATGAAAAAGGACGAGATGCTCGCGGTGCTCAATCGCAATTAGCCCTCACCAGAAATTTCTACATTCCCAGTGCAAGTCGATCGGAAAGAGCCCTGGGAAGTCCCGCGCGCAGTATCTTTTCTGCAGCAATCTGTAGAGGATACTCACTCCGGATATTCCTGTAGTTCCAGTTCTCCGTATCGAATATTCCAAAGCTGAGCTTCGAATTCCCATCCCGTGGTTGTCCTATGCTGCCCACGTTCACAAGAAACCTCGATCCGCGGTTGACAGCTTTCGCCGGTCCGTCTTCCGAAAAGATGCCGGGGAAGTGTGAATGTCCGATGAAGCAAATCTGTTCTGAGAAATTCTGAAATGCTACCTCAAGGTCTTCCTCGGATAGAACATAGTACCATGATTCGGGCTGGTATGGTGAGGAATGAACGAAGAGAATCCCGTCGCGGCTGAACGTATATGGCAAACCCTCAAGGAATTGTTTGCTTTCAGCTGACAACTGCTGACGCGTCCAGTCGGCGGCAATCCTCGCATTCTTCGTAAACGAATCCGCATTGAGGGGATTCACAGCTGCGGCATCGTGATTGCCGCGTAACACAATCCGACAGCGACTACGTATAAGGTTGACACACTCATTTGGATTCGCCCCATATCCAACGACATCACCAAGGCAGACAATCTCGTGAACGGATTCTTGGTCGATCAATTCAAATGCCTTTGTAAGTGCCTCTAGGTTGGAATGAATATCTGAAATGATGGCAAAGCGCATAGGCTGAGTCGAATTGTTGATTTCAAATGCAGCGTTCGTGAACCCTGCGGTCAATATAGATAATCTCCAATGGCAATTCAACCGGGCACGGAGGTATTTTGAGGAATGTTTGACTCCTCCGATTGTAGGGGAGAAGAACCGTACGTATATTGTGGACAGGAAAGCCCGCATTGCATTAGTGTGAAGACCAACGAGAAAATATACATTGCTCTCAGCTCCGTCGCGGCCGCAGTCTTTTTGACTGGGTTCAAGCTCGCTGTAGGAATCAAGACGAACAGCCTGGGAATACTTTCGGAAGCGGCACATTCCGGTCTGGATCTCCTCGCCGCCATCATCACGCTCATTGCTGTCGTGATTGCCGACCGACCGGCGGACCAGGACCACCAGTACGGCCACGGCAAGGTGGAAAATATATCTGCATTCGTTGAAACCATTCTCTTGGTGATTACATGTGGATGGATTATCGTCGAGGCAATCAAGCGTTTGGTGACCCACACATCGCACGTGGAAGCAACGATTTGGAGTTTTTTGGTCATGGGAGTCTCCATCATCATTGACCTGAGCCGCTCGCGCGCGCTCAGCAGGGTTGCGAAGAAACATCATAGCCAGGCCTTAGAAGCAGACGCTCTTCATTTTTCGTCGGATATCTGGTCGTCCTTGACAGTCATTATAGGTTTAGTGTTCGTCGCAATGGGATACCCGCTCGCGGACGCACTTGGGGCAATTGTTGTGGCGCTTCTGGTTCTCTTTGTCAGTTATCGGCTTGGCCGTCGCACCATTGATGCGCTGATGGATCGTGTTCCCACTGGACTCAAAGAGACAGTCGCGACGGCCATCAAAGATGTAGAGGGAGTTGAGGAAGTGCGAAGCGTCCGGTTGCGAACCTCGGGAGCCAAGGTCTTTGTCGATGCAACCGTGGCGATCCGAAGGACGCTTCCCTTTGAACGAGCACATCGCATTATGGACAACATCGAGAAGGCAGTCCTTTCTGCCCATTCCAATATTGACGTCGTTGTTCATGCCGAGCCAGTAGAAAGTCCCGATGAATCAATTATCGACAAAATACGAATGATCGTTCAAAACCTTGGCCTTCGTACACCGCACAATCTTGAAGTCCATCTGATTGACGAGAAATACTTCATCGATTTTGATGTGGAATACCAGAAAGGCAAGACATTTCAGGATGCCCACGATATGGCTTCCGAAATCGAAGGACAAATTCAACGCGAGATCCGTACAGTCGGCAAGGTCACTATCCATATGGAGGAGTACCTGCCGAGTGAGCGCGAACTGAGCGATGTGACAGCCTCAGAGCATAGACTGAGGAGTCAGATCCAAAAACTTGTCGGGAAGGACAGTCGCGTACTCAGATTGATCGACTGTGTGTTGTTACAGGAGGGACTTAAATACAACGTTACGTTAACGTGCAGGATGGAGAAAATGAGAACTCTGGAAGAAGTGCATCAAATCATTTCTGAATTGGAAACCGAGTTGTATCGACAATTCAAGCAAGTACGCCGTATTACAATTCACGCAGAGCCGGAATAACCATTCTATGCATCCTGCAAGTACTCCAACGATCAATCGTCAGGTCTTCTGTTGTTTCTTCTTGGCAGCTGGAAATAGAACGTTATTGAGAATGAGTCGGTAACCGGGCGAATTCTTGTGAAGTGCGAGATCCGTGGGGGGATCGCCGACGTTGTGCTGGTAGTCTTCCGGGTCGTGACCGCCGTAAAATGTGAATGTCCCCCGTCCAAAGTTGCCGTGAATGTATTTTATCTCTTCTGTTCCCTCACGCTCGGCAAGAATGGTCACAGTCGGCTTGATCAGACTCTTCTTGAACGCAGTTGTCTGTCCCATAAATCCCTTTACAATGGAGACATGATCTTGCGTGAGCATGGTCGGCACAGGGTCATACTTCGCAGAAAATTGGAATAGTGTAAAATAGTCGGTGCTGGGGTCCCGAATGGGGGGCGGATCACTTGGCGGAATATCAATGTCGGAGTACTCGTACCGAAGCGAATTCCTTTCAAGCTTGAAATTCCAGAATGCCAGGGTTTTTGAGAAATCGAGTTTTTCTTGAGCGTGGGAATCCGGTGGATCGCCGTCATACATCACATCGCAGATGTCGACGTTTTCTGCCGAGAGCGCAATGTCATAGGAATCGGTTGCAGAGCACATAGCAAACATGAAACCTCCGTTGCCGATGTAGTCCTTGATCGCTCGGGCCACGGCTTTCTTTTCGTCTGAGACTTTCTTGTACCCCAGCTTGTGCGCCTCCTGCTCATACAACAACTGCTGTTCGTTGTACCATTGTGCATTCCGATAGTTGGCGTAGAATTTCCCATACTGCCCTGTGAAATCTTCGTGGTGGAGATGGAGCCAATCGAATTCTGACAGTTTTCCACTCAAAACTTCATCGTCCCAGATTTTTGTGTAGGGAATTTCCGCGTATTCCAGGGCGAGAGTAACAGCATCATCCCACGGTTTAAAATTCGGCGGAACATAAACGGCAATTCTTGGCACCTTTTCCAGGCGAACGACATCTTCATTGTTGTCCGGCCTCTGCACCTCGGCGTACATCGATGTCGCTTGGGATGCGGACACTGGTTCGAACAAGACTCCCCGGATCCTACATTCACTGGCAAGAAGGTCACTATAATCACACATGAACGAACCGCCTCGATAGTTCAACATCCAATCTACTTCACCGTGATGTTGAAGAATCCAAAATGCGATGCCGTATGATTTCAGGTGATCACTTTGTTTCAGATCCATAGGAATAAGCAGCTTCGCCTGAGCGAAAAGGAGACATGGAACCAGAAGAAGGGCCAGACGCAAACAGAATGATCTTAGTAACCTCACAGAATTGCTCATCGTTGTAACTCGGCGTGTTCGATATCGTGAATTTTGTGCAGTTCGATAGTTGTTCTACCACTTTCGTCCATTCCATAAATGGTGTCGAACTTCGCGCCAACGACGACTTCATCGTGTTTGTAGGAAGAGCGAGCATGGACGGTTTGGGAAAACGTGTCATCGAACGCCTTGAGCAAGATCAGGAATTCGACGTCGGTATCAGTAAGACTTTCCTTCGTCACACCGAACAACGGGCTCGATTCATCGATAGGATGAACAACCGTCCAAGTCAACGGGAAAAATGTCACCTGCGTGCGTTCAAGCGTCAACGGATAGAAGCGTCGTTTCATCTGCCCATTTTGGTATTCCCGCCTCGCCAGAAGAACCTGCGCCTCCACCTCGATAAGTTGGTTGCTTCGTTCATTCGCAATTCTGAATTCGAATGCCGTACCGCCACGATAGGGTGCAATAATTGCATTCTTACTGAAGATGATCCTCGCGTGTGGTCGTGAAAACCTTCCGTAGAAGAGTCCGGCGGCCATCGCAAAATAGAGCCATCCGGCCATGGATTCGAACGTTGCGACTGTATTGGCAAGGAATCCTTCAGGGCTGATCCTCCCATAGCCAACGGTGGTAAACGTTTGCGTGCTGAAGAAGAATGCTTCTGTGAACCGGTGAAACAGACCGTCCCCTGTAGCCCCCACGAGATGTTGAAAACCAATTGCCAGGTAGAGAATGGCGAAAAAACCATTGACCACAAGAAACGAAGCAACAAGCAGTAGGTTGAACTTAAACCAGGTCGTCCTGATGAGGGTGTGAAAGACGCTGAGCGACTGGAAGAAGGGAAGCCCCTGACGTTCAACATTGAATGATCCATCCCGATTGATCATTCGTTGTGCCTGGTTTGAGACTTTTGTGCCGAGGCCAAGATCCCGGAATTCGTCCGGACTTGTTTCGGACTTTGTTCGATTATTGAATATGGATTTCATGGTCCCTGAAAGATTTCTTGCGATCGCGCAGATTTCCGTAATTCGAAAACTGACTTGTTGACAATCTGTCGCTCACAACATCTGCGACTAAATGATTGTTGAATCTTCAACTTGCGTCGCCCCTCAATTGACGAATGCGCTTACGAGCCTGTTCCAGGTACAGGGAATTCGGGAATTTGGAGAGAATTTGCTCATAAGCCGCAATTGCCTTGTCTTTGTCTTTAAGAATGCGTTGAAAGGTCTCGGCAATTCTCATTTGTGCGCGGTCTCTCAGAATACTTTCAGGCATATCGTTCACGATGTGTTGAAACGTGGCGAGCGCCTCATTTAATTGATTCAACAACAGATGCAGTTCTGCAATTCTTAGGGTTGCATCATCAACGAGAAGTGTCGTCGGATAGGTTTTCACGATATCTGTGAATCGAGCAAGAGATTCAGCGTATTTTTGTTGTCTCATCAAGAGATCGGCTTTTGCATACTCTCCCAATGCAGCGGGTTTGCTTTCCTTATTTTCCATCACAAAATACTGGAGAAGAAGAGCATCGTTCGAAAGATCAGAACCGAGATTTGCGGTGAGCGGTTTGAGGTCTATGAGAGTCGAATCGAACTTACCTCCGAAATAGTCCAACTCAGCAATTCTAAATTGGGCCGATTGCTGATATGTCGGATAGGGTATTCGCAGAAGACTTTGGTATTCATTCCGAGCGGACGTTAAGTCGTTCTGCAGAACGTACACTTCGGCTGTTTTCATCGATGCATCGGCAGTGAGCTCCGCTGTTCGAGTTGCGGATTTCGCTTTCCCGAAGGATTCAAGCGCATCATTCAAGTCGAAGAATCGCTCCATATGGATAATCCCAATGCGATAGAACGATTGAGCGGCAAGGTCGGAATTGGGATAATCACTGATTACGGCTTCGTACAACTGGACGACATTCTGAAAACTTTTCTTGGTTTCGGAGATTCGCGTCGGGGAGGGATCGTAATGCAACGATGCGTGCGTGGCTGGCGGAACTTCGGAAGAATCGGCTTCGCTGCTCAAATCCTCCATTGAACGCGCGTATCCGAAGCGTGCTTGCGAGACGATAGCGAGATTACGGGAGCGATCAATGATATCGTGGAATGCCTGGGATGCTATGAAATAACTTCCTTCCAGCGATGCGCGCCGGGCGAAATCCAAAAGCTCCGCACCGTTCGAGTTACTCAATCGGTCAATGACCCGGTATTCCTCGAGCGCCGTCTGGTAGTCTTTTCCCTCCATCGAAAGCCAGGCATCGAGTTTCCGCAACACGATGTTTTCGGGTCCACGTCGCACTTCATCGCGCGTCACCTCAATTGCGGCACGAAGTCCGGCGTCGCGGATCGTGAACGACGCTATTCTGTTTTCGATGAACGGAAGCTGTTGAGGGTATGCTTTGAGCAGCCTGATGAATTCGATTGAAGCAGCGGTATACTGTTGAAGAACCGTGTACAGGCCTGCAAGTTCATCCGTGAAGGCATTCTCACTCCCGCTTGCAGTCCGGCCGGCGCGGTACGTATTTACTGCTTGCTCGAAAAGACGGTGTTCCATCATTTGAGAAGCGACAACACGGTATAATCCGATGTTCTTCGGATCGATTTCTATCAATCGGTTCCATATCGAATCCGCTTTCTGTTCAGAGCCGGATTCATAGTAAATGCTTCCAAGGGATGCGAGGAGAGCCATGTTCCCTGGCTGCGCTTTCAATCGAAGCTCGACTAGATTGACAACCTTTTCGTACGCACGAAGTTGCAGGTTTGCACGTCGAAGTCCCTCAAAGTAGAGTTCATTATCGGGCTGTGCGCCGTACAGTTTTTCGTAGAGTGCGGCTGCGCGTTCCCAATCTCCTGTCTGCTCGAATGATTGAGCAAGTCTAAGTTGGAACTCGGCATCTGCATCCTGCGCCTGGAGCGGAGAAAGCAAACACATGACAGCAAGAGGAACAACAACGTATTTCAGAGGATTACACATCAAGGGTCAACAAACGACAGTCGAAATATACCAAAATAACGAAGCCTGTCCAATGTATGCTCAAAATAACGAGGAACGATCCGTACCTCACAGTTTCTTGACATGCCTAGCGAATTTACTTAACTTGATTTCATAAAGAAATCTGAGAATGAAGAACATTGCAATTTTAGGTTCGACGGGGTCGATTGGTCGTAGCAGCCTGGAAGTCATTAAGAACCTTCCTGATCAGTTTTGCGTTACATATCTGACGGCGAATAAAAATATTGATCTTCTCCAGGAGCAGATCGCGCAATTTCATCCCCGGGGTGTGGTTGTCCTTGATAGCTGCAACGCGTCTGTCTTAAGAAAAGTTCTTGACCGTGGGACAGAGGTTCTCTCGGGAGAAGAAGGTCTATCGGAGATCGTTGGACGTGCGGACGTCGATATTGTCATTAGCTCGCTCGTTGGTTTTGCAGGTTTGAACCCAACGATCGAGGCCGTCAAGCACAAAAAGACCGTCGCCCTCGCGAACAAGGAGACACTCGTCGTTGCGGGGCAGCTCATAACGTCGCTTGTCAAGGAGTATGGCGTTCGACTTATACCCATTGACAGCGAACACAGTGCCATTTTGCAGTGCCTCGTCGGCGAAGAATCCTCCCACATTTCGAAATTGATCCTGACAGCATCAGGGGGGCCTTTCCTGAACAGACCGCTCAGAGACTTCGATACGATCACTGTGGAAGAGGCCCTGAACCACCCCAACTGGAGCATGGGGAAAAAGATCACGATAGATTCTGCGACGTTGATGAACAAAGGGCTGGAAGTCATTGAAGCTCATTGGTTGTTTGACCTGCCTCCTGACCGGATCGAGGTTGTCATTCACCCTCAATCCATTATTCACTCGATGGTGGAATTCATCGATGGTTCTTTGAAAGCACAGATGGGCCTGCCGGATATGAAAATACCTATCCAGTATGCATTAACTTATCCGGCGCGGTTGCCCATGAACGGCAAAAGGGTTGATTTTCCGAAACTGAGTTCACTGACATTCATCGAGCCGGATCGCAAAAAATTCCGATGCCTGCAAATTGCGTTCGATGCACTTTCTCTTGGTGGCACAACCCCAGCTGCCATGAATGCCGCCAATGAAGTCGCGGTCGAAGCCTTCCTCGGCCGAAAAATTTCATTCAAGAGAATCCCTGAACTGATAGACAAGGCTGTTGCATCGCATAAGAGAGTTGTGTTGCCGGAATTGGGTGACATTGTCGAAGCCGACGCGTCAACACGGAAATACGTTCATTCACTACTGTAGCATTCGTTCATACTCGAGAGCATATTTAATGGAATTTCTTTCTTCGGTCTTCTATTTCGTCATCACGATTGGCGTATTGGTATTCATACACGAATTTGGCCATTTCGCGGCAGCCCGGTTGTTCGGCATCAGAGCAGATGTTTTCGCACTTGGTATGGGGTACAGGCTCTTTGGCTACAACAGAGTGAATGGTTTTTCACTCGGCAAACTTGCGCCGGATGTTGAGCTCAACGGACACACAGACTATCGAGTCTCTGCATTTCCGATCGGCGGTTATGTGAAAATTGCAGGCATGATCGACGAAAGTCTGGATACAGAATTCCTCAGCAAGGAGCCACAGCCCTGGGAATTTCGGTCGAAGCCCATCTGGCAGAGAATGATTGTCCTTTCGGCGGGCGTAGTGATGAATGTGGTGTTGGCAATCGCAGTTTTCTGGGGATTGATCTATCACAACGGAAAAATTGTACACCCCGTGACGGAAATTGGATATGTCTCGGTAAACAGTCCCGCCCAACGTGCAGGATTGCAGCAAGGAGACAAAATCCTGGCGGTGAACGGCACTTCTGTAACGTATTGGGAGGACATTGACAACTTAATCTATGCCGAAAACTTTGGAGAGAATATCGTCATTAGTATCCTGCGCGATGGCGGAATCCAACCTGTTCCAATCAAAGCTTCTTCCATTCCCGAGAATCCGGATAGTTTTGGCCTTCTCCCTGCCGGCGCTGTTCCTGTGGTTGGTAATGTTGAAAAAGGGAAGCCCGCAGAGGGTATCGGACTGATACCCCGTGATACGATTCTCAGTGTCAACGGCGTGAAGGTCACGTTTGCCTCACTTCCGATCATGGTGCAGCAGAATGCGTCGAAACAAATCGTTCTGCAGTGGAAACGCGGGGATAAGTTTCTAGAAGCAAAAGTAGTACCGACCGCAGAAGGAAAAATTGGCATAACTCTCTTTCCGGCTTATCGGGGTCCTGTAGATCACATGCGGTACACACTGCTGGAAGCGTTTCCCGCGAGCATCAAGGATGTCGCGAAAACAAGTGCGTTTCTCGTTAGTAGTCTATGGCAAGTGGCTGTGGGAAAGGTCTCTTTTTCAAAGTCAGTCGGAGGCCCAGTCAAAATCGCACAGATGGCAAATCAGGCCGCCGAGGAGGGGGGAACGAGTTTTTTGACCTTTATATCGCTTCTGAGTCTCAGCCTGGCCTTCATCAATATCCTTCCCTTTCCAGCTCTTGATGGGGGGCACCTGCTTTTTGTTTCCTATGAAGGTATTTTCAGGAAAGAAATACCGGCAAAGGTAAAAATTGCCCTTCAGCAGACAGGGTTCTTCTTGTTGCTTGCTTTTATGGCAGTGGTTCTCTATAATGACATCTCAAATCTTTGAAAAATAACGACTTGTGAGAGTGGTCACGAATCGGGTCGCCCGCCAATTGTACTTTGAAGCAAAGAACAAATTATCACCAGGGAGGATTAAGATGAAACGGAACATCGCGATAAACAAGTTCGTGTGGCTCCTTACAGCAATCGTGACGATTGGATTATCAACATCACAAGCACAGACGATCACCCACGTCGATTTCGATCTTCCGTCGTTGGAATACGATGTCATCTATCTTGCGGATTTCATCGATGTAACATCCAACAAGCTTGCCAAGAACATTCCGAACTTCAGTGGTACCATCCGCCCGGATGTGCCTGGACAGATCATGCTGGACGTAACAGCATTGGTGCAGCTCAAAGGGCATTCAAGCCCCGAGGAATTGGTATTCGCAGAGACCGAGCCGTTCAATATTGGCGCGGTTCGAACGATCACGGCGTCGGACCTCGCAGCTGGAAGTGTTTCCGACATCAAAATCAAAGGTGACCCCTACAGGGAAAACCAAGGTCTGCGCGACCGGATCAAAGACTATGCAAAGCAGTTTCCAACAGCCCCCGTGGGACAGTACATACTCCAGTTGGAGGCATACTCCGTTACACCAACGGGAGGGAAAGGTACGATTCTCGGAAGGATTCAGAAAGTCGTTACTGTCCGCAATGCCTCGCCGGATGAAGTTCAGGTCAACCTAATCGACCCGCAAGCTGGAGCCGTTGTTTCAACCACCTTACCGACATTCAACTGGACATCTCCCAATCCTGTTGTGACTCTGTATGTCTATGAGAAGCTGCCTATCTACCAAAGCCTTGAAGAAGCAGTCAACGGTATTCCGTTCCTGAAGCAGGAAGTTAATGGGCCACAATCGTTTACCTATCCTGCAAACGCGTCACGTCGTTTGGAACAGAACAAGTCCTATGTGTGGTTTGTGGAAGCCTCCGTAACAACGAATCGGCAAACCATACAGCGACGTAGCGAAATCCGACTTTTCCGAATTCGACTCGATAATCGCGCAGGTCAAGATGTTTCAGACATGATGGGCAGCTTCGGAAGCTCGGCTGCGGGCACATTTTCTACTCTCCAGAGTATTGGATGGACCCTGACGGGCACGATTACTCTTGATGGAAAGCCGGTGACTCTGGATGATTTGAAAGCATTGGTCGCCAAGCTCATGGCCCAAAATATTCAAGTCACCGTTCGCGTAGAATAACATCACGACGATCGAAATTACTTAGGAGACTTTGGAATGAAACGCAAAAGTGTATTCTTAATTCTTATTGTGGCGAGCGTTCTTATGCTCAGTCCAGCATGGAGAATCCCTCAGGACAAGGGAGATTTTCCGGCTACGGTCATCAAGGTCGTCAAGAGTGTAGACAAGAAGGGACCGACAACGGGTTGGCAGAAAGCATTACTTGCCGATCAACTTCACTCAGGGTATGAGTTGAGAACAGAACAGGGTTCTTTTGCGATGATTAAATTCCCTGATGAGACAAAAATCATCGTGAGACAAAATTCCATTGTGCAGGTCAAGGCTCAGGTTCAGGGAAGGCAAGTCCTTGATCGAAGTATTTATATGGCGAAAGGAAATGTTGCATTCGACGTGAAGAAACAAGCAACAGAACAATTCCGGTTTTCGTCGCCAATCTCAGTTGCGTCGATCCGCGGGACGCAGGGCGGATATTCTTGCGGTGCAGACAGTGTTGATCAATTGATCATCAACGAAGGCTTGGCCACACTCACAAATCTCCTCTCGCATCTTTCCCAGGATGTCGGGACCGGACAGATTGGAATTACTTATGGTAATGGACAAGTCAATGTTCATAATTCTACCCATGACGAACAGCAGCAAGGAAACATTGGAAACACGGGTCTAGGCAGTCAGGGTGGAAACCAGGGACAAGGCGGCACCCACAAGAAACAGATCCGAATCCCGGGTGAAGATAGAGACGGCCACAAGAAAACAATCATCTTTGAGTGGGAAGAATAGTCCGGCAATCGTTGCCGGGACTGATCCTTGATTCCCTTTTGTACTTTTCCTACATTGCGGCGGCAAGAAAAACCAATTCTTGCCGCCGTTTTCTTTCAATTCTAAATCCACGCAATACTAGTCTATTAAACAGGTAATGCTATGAAATGCACCCGCATCTCGAGTGTTCTTTTATTGATACTTGTGAGCAGTCCGTTTCTTGCGGCACAGCAAAGTGCTCCGAAAGTCCTGAGGGTGAACGCCCCGAGCGCTGTCGCAGGCAAGTCTCAACCGATTAGCGTGGAATTGCAGCAAAATGCACAAGTGCGAAAAGTAACATTGCGGTATCGTTCGTTCGGTGAGACTTCCTTCAAAGGTACGGAAATGTTGCTCTCGGGCAACACTGCGACAGTGACAATTCCGGCCGATGCAATTCTGCCCCCATATGTCGAATATTACTTTGAACTCGAACTCGAGAGTGGACCTGAGAC
Source organism: Bacteroidota bacterium (assembly GCA_017882185.1). GTDB lineage: Bacteria > Bacteroidota > Ignavibacteria > UBA10030 > UBA10030 > JADGQA01. The sequence continues at coordinate 18,386 of JADGQA010000002.1, read as the reverse complement.
TTATCCGGTCGCAAATCCTGATGCAAATCCGCTTCAGTTCACCGTGAAGCCCGCCAACCCAAAGGATGCCGAAGTACGATTCCTTTCTCCAGAGCCCGGAGAAACAGTGGCGGCGGAAGATCTTGTCATCGCCGTCTCACTGTTTTATGCTTCCGATGCAATCGACCGGAAAGCAACGACGCTGATCATGGATGGTGTGAACGTAACATCGCAGGCAGTCTGGTCTGACGATGTCTTGATTTTCTCACCGCAGAATTTTGGGATGCCCCTCAATCTCGGTTCTCATTTCATCCGTATCGAATTGAGAGATACAACGGGCAAACCGTATCACGCTATCGAAGAAAGCTTCAACCTCTCCAGTGCTGCCGCACTTGCTGAGGTGAAGGCGCGCCTGCAATCGGCGGGCAATGCAAGCGTGGAATATCGCAACGAAGCGTTGAGTTCAGGTGCAACAACGTATCTTCGCGGAGATGCCAGAATCGACAATACGTACAGGTCCATCGGGTTTGGCGGAAGCCTGCACCTGGACAACCAGGAAAAGAGTACTCTTCAACCTCAGAACAGGTATCTTCTTTACGGCCAGACAGATTTTCTTCGACTCCAGTACGGAGACGCATTTCCAAGTTATCCCAGCCTTATTGTCAGTGGAACGCGCGTCCGCGGAATTACCGGCAACCTTGCTCTTGGGTATTTCAATCTCGATGTGACGTATGGACAGACTGTGAGAAGAATTGAGGGAATCCTTGCGCCCCGGGATACACTTTTGGATTCTTCATCGGTAACCGCAAGACCTCTTAGCTCGGTCCGTACTCGCACAGACAGCCTTTACTACAACTTCTACTCGCCTGGAACCTTCACACGAAAAATTCTTGCTATAAGACCGAGTTTTGGAAGCGGAGAAAATTTTCAACTTGGCTTCACATACATGCACGCTATTGATGACACGAATTCCGTGCGATATGCCATACAACCGCAAGAAAACGTCGTCATGGGCACGGACCTGACGCTGGCATTCGACGATCAACGGATCAAATTGGAATCACAGACTTCCGTTTCTCTGTCCAATACCAATATTTCCGGGGGCAATTTCACCGACGCGCAGCTCGATTCGCTGACAATAAACGGAGGAATCAATCTGAGAAAAGACCTCCCTGTTGCAATTGGCACCGTGGAAAAGTTTATTACAGTCAATCAGAGTATTTTTCCAACCAATCCGATTTATGATCAGAACAGCAGACTGACAACACTCCCTGGAGTTTCGACGGAAGCCACTCTTTCGTTGAACTATTTCAGTAATTTCTTGCGTACTCAGTTCTTCCGGAGAGGGGCGGCGTACCAGTCCTTCGGGAATCCATTCCTGCAAACCGATATTCAAGGATTTCAAGTATCTGATTACCTTCGCTTGTTCAGCAACAGAGTATTCCTGAGCCTTTCGTACGAAGGCAAGAGCGACAATACGGCGTTTACAAAAGCTGGGACGACAAGTTACTCAAACCTCAATAGCTCGCTTACGATGAATCTTGCCGCCAATGTCCCCACGTTCCAGATTGGCTATGGTGTATACGGGAGAAACAATGATCAACTAATCTTTCAGAACGTTTCGACGTCGGATTCGGCCTCAAAAGTTGCAGATGAAGCAACGAACCGCTTGTATTTTGGCGTCAATTATGATTTCACCGCTGGAATCCGGCATACCTTGACTGCAAGCATCAGCATAGCAGACAAGAAGGACAACACAATCTACAGGCGAAACCAATCGAATAGCTTTCTGCAAATGGCTTGGAATAGTCAATTCAAAATCCCGCTTCAAACAACTCTTAGCGTGCTTTACAGCGGGAACAGCAGCGATCAGCAACTCTTCAAGCCAGATACCACACTCTCGGGAAGGCTGGGGCCAGACAGCACCCTCACAACAACCAAGTTCAACTACACAGTGGTTACGGTTGGTGCCAGGTATAACATGTTGGGAGATAATTTGCGGCTCGCGGCATCCGTTAGCCCGCAATTTGGAGTATTCAACAGGGTGACCTATACAGCTTCCGCAGACTACACCGTGGACAGGCATAATTTTGCCCTTCAATTGAACTACTATCAGAACAGCGGAGCCGCCGACGACAAAATCTTCAGTCTGATATACCGGTTCTTGTTCTAACTCGGAACTCGCATGGCCTCATACGACTTCAAGAAAAAAACATTACCGACCCTGATTCGGATTGCAATCGGATTGGGAATCGGTGCAATCGTCATCGTTCTCACACAGGGGATTTTCTTCGACAAGATCGGAATTCTTCAGAGCATTGATCAGCTCACCGTTGACCTGCGCTATCAGAACCGATATCAGCAGTCGCAGCCGCGCGCTTTGAAGGACAATGGCAATGTTGTGATCGTGAGTATTTCTGACGACGATCTGAAGGCAATGCCGAGGGCATTTCCATTTCCGCGAAGCTATTATGCACATCTCATCGAAAACCTCAATTCGGCGGGCGCCGCGGTAATCGGACTCGACATCACGTTCGACAGTCCACGCGAAGGGGACACCGTGTTAGCGGAAGTGCTCCAGAAATACAACAATGTTGTACTTGCGACAACGGTACAGACCGGCGGATCGAATGAGTATGTCGATGTTCGCTCCCTGAAAGAAAACTACGGGAATGTCTTTTTTGAGACCAACAGGAGACAGATCGGACTCACGAACGTGATTTGGGATCGGGATCAGGTTGTCAGGAGATACATGCCGATGATGACAGCCGGTGACAATCTTATTCCGACGCTGGCATTTGCCAGCCTCGACCGGTATCTCAAATTTCCGCCGCTCACTCGTGTGAAAGATACCGAGCAGAACTTTGTTCTGGCGAATCGCGTTATTCCAAAGTACGACGCCACGAGTTTCATGCTTAATTATTATGGTCCTTCCAAGTACGAAAACGGCTTTCGATATATTCCCTTCGCGCAGGTTATCGACGACTCAACGTTCAAAACCAAAGACGAACTCGACTATGAGACCGACATCAATGCGTTTGATGAAGGGACGAAAAGTCTGATAAAGAACAAAATCGTCCTTGTCGGTTCGATCATGCCGGAAGAACGGGATTATCATAATGTGCCGATTCCGACTATCGAGGGGGGCAAGAAAAACTACACCATGAATGGTGTGGAGATCCATGCCACGGCAATCCAGAATGTCCTCGATGGAAATTTTATCACTATCCTCGAACCTAGCCTGGAAATGGTGCTGATCCTCTCACTTTCGCTTGTAACATTCTTCGGACTCTGGAGGTTCAGACAAATCAAGCTGCGCCACGTCTGGATTTTGGAAATCGTCTCCTTCATTATCGTCCTCCTTCTTGTCTTCGGCATCTTCGAACTTGCTATCGTGCTTTTTGCCAGTTCGAGCGTTCTGATGAATATTGTGAATCCCAGCCTTGCTGTCGTCCTTGCTTACTTTGGAACGGCGGTTTACCAGTATCTTGCCGAGCGGGAGCAGAAGGCAATGATCAAGGGGGTGTTCGGTCATTACCTGAACCCGGCAGTGGTGAATATTCTGGTCAACGAACCAGAGAAAGCCAAACTTGGAGGCGACCGCCGCGAACTCACCATCTTCTTCTCTGATATTGCGAGTTTTACGACTATCTCGGAACACTATCATAAAAACCCTGAAGGCCTTGTCGAGCTTCTGAATGAATACCTGGACGAGATGACCTCAATCGTCTTAAAGTACGATGGGACACTCGACAAATACGAGGGCGATGCACTCATGGCTTTTTGGGGCGCTCCGCTTCCGCAGAAAGATCATGCACTGCGCACGTGCTATGCCGCGCTTGATATGCAAAAACGACTTGCAGAATTACGGCCAAAGTGGAAGAAAGAAGGAAAACCGGAGCTCGCTGCCCGCTGTGGAGTCAACACGGGCATCGTGATCGTGGGTAATATGGGAGGTAAGGATCGGTTCGACTACACCGTTATTGGTGACAGCGTAAACCTTGCATCACGTCTGGAAGGAGCGAACAAGCAGTACCAATCCCAGATTATGATCAGCGATTTTACGTTTAATCACGTAAAGGGGAAAGTGGTAACCCGCGAACTGGACCTGATTCAGGTCAAGGGAAAGACCGAACCGGTGAAGGTGTACGAATTGTTGGGTAAGACAGGAATGCAGATGACCGAAAACCAAAAACAGTCAATCGAATTGTATCATGAAGGGCTGAAATTGTATCAGGAACGGAAGTGGGAAGAGGCAATTGCGTACTTTCAACAGACTTTCTCCCTGGACGAAACTTGCTATGTTGCACAAATCTATACGCAACGTGCCAGTCTGTACCAGATCAATCCACCGCCTGATGATTGGAATGGCGTGTTCATCATGACGACGAAGTAGGAAAGATCTATCCATCGCTTGCTCGGGTGGATCATCGTTAGCACTCTCTGAAAAAAAATCCCGTGATCACTCACGGGATTTTTTTTGACAAAACGATAAGAACCAAATCGTTGTAGTCTCTCTTGATTACCTTGCCAACTTCTCCTCTTGGAGCATGAATCGGAGGGAAATTCTGTGCGTGTCGCCCAGGTCGTTTTCCTGACCAAAACGGGCGAAAGAATAATCAATGTCCAGTTTGCGGAAATGCAGTCCGGCGCCGAGTGTAAGTTGCTTCACATCGCTGTAACCAACTCGCAATGCGACTAGTTTGTGATAGTCAAACTCGAGGCCTTCGTGTGGGTCCAGGCTTATTGGTCCGACGTGGGCAATCGAGGCAAACTGTCTGTTTTCAAATCGGACATCGACATCGCACGTTGGAGCAAGTCTCCCACCCAACAGATCAATAAAGTACGCAGCACCTATTTTCACTGTAGGCGAGACGAGTTCGTCAGTCCCCGTGCTCCACGCGAGAAACGTCGTTGTAATATCCTGTGCATTTACGCCAATGGAAAGATCCGTCAATGGTGAGTAAAGAAGACCGACATCGAATCCTATACCGGTAGCCGAAAACTCGGCAAGCGTTCGTCGGATCAATTTAACGTTAACTCCATAGAAGAGATCTGGTGAGTACCGGGATGCATACGAAAGATAAAATGCCCAGTCCGCCGAGTTAAAATTTGTGATCTTGTCATAATCAAGCCTGTTGATGCCATCCAGAATTCCGCTTCCACTGTAATCGATTAACGCATTGCGCGTGTCCGGTATTCCATCAACACCCAATCGCATGATGCTTACCCCAAAGCTTTCGTCCTTTCCATAAGGGATGGCAACGGAAGCATAATCGTAGTTGATCAAACTGGCAAATCGTTCGTCGTGCATCAACATCACTTCCGGGTACTCAATACGCGCCAAGCCAGCAGGATTCCAGTAACCCGCTGATGCGTCGCTTGCCAGCGCAACCTGGGAACTTCCAAGTCCCAGTGCCCTTCCGCCGACGCCAATTGCCATAAATTCTCCCGCATACTTGGCAATTGATTGCGAACTCGCAGTCTGAGCTGCTATGAGAACCACTATGAAAAGAAGGAATACTCTCAAGAGACCTCTGTAAAATGAAAAACCGAATTCATTCAAGTATGAATTCGGCTGGCATGTACAACATCGCTTCATTTACCGTCGCCGTTCACACTTGATCAGAGTACTGCTGTTGCATAAAAACATCAAACTCTCACAAGGTTCGGCGGTCGATAGCTCCTTTTGTCGTCTCTCAAATAATACGATTCCTTGGCCGCAAATTCAAGTGCTGTTTCATTGGACAAGTTCGGCGCCAAGCTCCTTGCGCAGAAGGGCTAATACGGGGTGGTCTTCGGATGAGCCATTATCCTGTTTGCCATTACCGTTGGTTGGTTTTGAACCGTTGGGGGGAATCGGCTGAATTTGTTGGGGCGCTCCAGGTGCAAGCGTGTTAAGAACCGGCTCAACACTCATCCTTATTCCCAACACACTATTGAGTGTCTCGGAAAGAAATTCCTTATTGCGTTTTAGCATGGAAAGATGGTATTCGTCCGGACATCCAATCCGCATAGAACCCTGTACGCAGCCAACGAAATGGCTCTCTGTGAGAACCGTCCCGATGGCAATCTTTGCCTTTGTGACACCGTCGACAAATTCCTGCCATCGCGCTTCCAGCTCCTGCGTCGAGATCGAGACAACAGGCGCGGGAGTAGGCTCGATTGCCCGAAGCGAAGCTTTTTCAAAACCGGAATCCCGTACTGCGTACGTGGAGGGCGATGATGCCGCACGTGCCAAATCGAGAGGTTGATACTTCCTCGAGGGACTAACGTATGATGCGCTGCGCAATGTTCCGGCGCTAACAGTTCCCACAACCCTCATTTCAGAAGTTGGGCGGGGAGAAAGAGGAATACTTCTTGCTGGATGCGAATCCTGCGTGGCAGGAGAAGGAAGAAGCGCTGCCGAATTTCCGTTAAGCTTTTTTTTTAGCTCATTGATCTGGCCCAGGAGCTCTTCGATGCGAACGGAGTTTTCCATCTTTATCATCTGGAGCAAAGCGAGCTCCAGTTTGTATCGGGGTTGGGATACCCATCGAATGGATTGTTCAAGATCTTGTGTAATCTTGATGAGTCGTAAGAGGTCTTGTTCGCTGCATTCCTGTGCAAGGGCTTCGTACCGTTTCTTGTAGACTTCCGATGTTTCAATAAGATGCGTAGACCCGGTGGTTTTTGCGACAAGGACGTTGCGGAAATGTTCGGCCAAGCCGCCGACGAACTCACGCAAATCGTGCCCACTTTGCATTAACTCATCAACTATCTCGATGCCACCTCGAACATTCTTCTCTTTGATCAATGTGGAAACTTTGAAAAACTGGTCCTGATCTACCGCATTCAGTACCGAAAGGACATCTGTCATCTTGATCGCGTTGCCGCAATAGGATCGGACCTGATCAAAGATGCTCTGTCCATCCCGCATGGACCCGTCACCCTTTTTTGCAATCACGGTGAGTGCTTCGTCGTCGATGGTAACCTGTTCTTCATTTGCTATGAAACGAAGGCGCGCAATGATCTCGTCGATTGAAATTCGGCGGAAATCGAATCTCTGGCATCGGGAAAGAATCGTCATCGGCACTTTGTGAACTTCTGTCGTCGCGAAAATAAATATAACGTGGGAGGGGGGTTCCTCAAGGGTCTTCAAAAGTGCATTGAAGGCCTCTTTGGTGAGCATATGCACTTCGTCAATGATGTAGATTTTGTATTTCCCGTGCGTTGGAGTATACCGGACAGATTCGCGAAGATTGCGAATTTCCTCTACGCCTCTGTTGGACGCGCCATCGATTTCAATGACATCAAGGCTTCTTCCGGACGTAATTTCTTGACAGTGTTCGCACGTGTTGTCTGGATTATTGTTCACCGGTGAAATACAGTTGAGCGCCTTCGCCAGGATACGGGCAGTGGTTGTCTTGCCACAACCCCGGGTGCCGCTGAAAATATATGCGTGCGCGACGCGATTGGTCGCGATTGCATTGCGAAGAGTGTTGGTGACGTGGGATTGACCGATGACGTCTTCGAAAACCATCGGTCGCCACTTGCGGGCGGTAACCTGGTAACTCATACAACTGGAATGTAAGAAGAAAAAGTCAAATAGTGAATTGCAATTGTCACATCAGGCGCGCTTCTTCTTGGACGGTTTGAAAACGTACTTGATCGCTTCCTCGATCTTTTCGACCGGAATGATGGTGAGACCTTCCTTGACCCTTTGCGGAATTTCTGCAAGGTCCTTGACATTGTCTTTCGGAATAAGAACCATCTTGATACCACTACGCTGGGCGGCGAGAAGTTTTTCATTCAGGCCACCGATCGGCAACACATTACCCCGCAGAGTGATCTCGCCCGTCATCGCTATATCATTGCGCGCAGCCCGGTTACTAGCCGCGGAAATAATCGCAACAGCCATCGTGATTCCGGCAGAAGGACCATCTTTTGGGATCGACCCCTCTGGCAAGTGGATGTGGATTTCTCTGTTCCTGTAAAAATCCGGGTTAATACCGAATGTTTTCGGATTGGAGCGAATATAACTCAACGCGGCCTGGGCTGATTCCTTCATTACTTCGCCCAATTGACCAGTAAGCGTGAGCCGTTCGACTCCGCGCATAATGGTCACATCGACGTTCAGAATATCTCCTCCAACACTCGTCCAGGCAAGGCCCGTCACGGAACCTACCCGCGGTTCACGTTCAGCTTCTTTCTTTCTGAATTTTGGGACACCAAGATAAGTCTCGACCTTGTCCGGTGTCACGACAATTCGATGATGCAGCATGTTCTGCTTTCTACTCTTTCCTGTAATTTTGTGGTGCCCGTTTTTACGCATCGCAAGCACCAGCTCTTTTGCCACTTTCCTGCAGACTGATGCAATCTCGCGTTCCAGATTTCGAACTCCAGCTTCTCGCGTATATTCCTGTATGATCTTGGTGATCGCAGAGTCTTCGATAAGAACATTCTTCTTACTCAACCCGTGCTCTTCGATTTGTTTCAATATGATATGTCGGCTGGCAATTTCGCGCTTCTCATGTTCGAGGTATCCGGGAAGCTCAATGATTTCCATCCGATCCTGAAGCGGCAATGGTATTTGATATCGCACGTTTGCGGTTGTAATGAACATGACCTTTGAAAGGTCATAGTCAACTTCAAGGTAATGGTCGTTGAACGCAACGTTCTGCTCCGGATCGAGTACTTCCAACAACGCGGCGGAGGGATCGCCCCGGAAGTCCATGCTCATCTTATCGACTTCGTCCATGAGAATAACGGGGTTCACAACGCCGGCCCGTTTCATGGATTGTATGATTTTTCCAGGCATCGAACCTATGTATGTACGGCGATGTCCTCTGATTTCTGCCTCATCCCGGATACCTCCCAGCGATATTCGAACGAGCTTTCGGCCGAGTGCTCGTGCAATGGATTTTGCAAGCGAAGTTTTCCCTACTCCTGGTGGTCCAACAAAACACAGAATCTGTCCCCTCATTTCTTTGACGAGGTTGAGAACTGCAATATGTTCGAGAATGCGCTCCTTTGGTTTTTCCAAACCATAATGGTCTGTGTCGAGAATTTCCCGGACATGTTCGACATCGAGATTGTCCTTTGTTTTCTTGAACCATGGAACGACAAGAAGCCAGTCAAGGAAATTCCGAGTCACCGTAAATTCCGGAGACATCGACGGAGTCTTCTTAAGCTTGTTGAATTCTTCGAGCGCCTTTTCTTCGACATCCTTGGGCATTTTTGCTTTGAGGATCTGATCCTTCAGTTTGATCAATTCGGGCGAAGCCTCGTCCTCGCCGAGCTCATCCTGCAAAATGCGTATCTGTTCCTGGATAAAAAACTTCCGCTGAGATTTCTGGATGTTATCCTGAACCTTGCCGTCGATCTCCCGTTCAATCTTGAGGATATCGACTTCCTTGGTAAGGATCTTCGAAAGCTCGTACAGCTGTTCACGCAAGTTGGGGACGGCCAGGATAGTCTGCTTTACCTCGACAGACTGAATGAGGTTTGATGCGATGTAGAATAGTCTCCGCTGGGGCTCTTTGATTCCCTCGAACGACATAAGAATTTCAGGAGGGATATTTCGATTGAGCCTGACGTACTCAGCAAACAGGGATGATGCATGACGGATGAGGGCATCAATTTCGTGTCCCGTTGGGATTTCTGTTCTGTTTATGACGATTTCTGCTTCAAGGTACAGAGGATTGGGAATGAATTTTTGCGCGCTTGCCTGCACGACGCCGTCGACAAGAATTCGCATAAGACCATTTGGCAGTTTCAGCATTTGAATGATCTTGGCCACCGTACCGTGTTGATAGACATCGTCAGCCGTGGGTTCGTCGGTGTTCGAATTCTTCTGGGCAACAAGAAAAATGTTCTTGCTTCGTTCAAGTGCTTCGGTGGCAGCCCGGAGTGAAGACTCTCTTCCGACGAGCACGGGAAAAATCATGTATGGAAATACGACAACATCTCTCAGCGGCAGCACTGGGAGCGTTGTCGGGATATTGTCGATGGTTTCAATGATGGATTCACTTGCTTTGACACCACTTTCAGTCATTGTCTTCTTTAGTTCTTTCATTCGGATGGTCTCTAAGACAAAAAGTGGGAGCTACTCCCGAAGAGTGGCACCCATCTCATTCTTCTAAAGATAGTGCTGAATGCAGGAATTGTCAAGGAATGTTGGAATGAGAAAATAATGCGATGGGATTGGCCAGCGATTGGTCGCGTTGCGCGATAGATTCTTACGACCGGTTTTCGTTCATCGATGCACGATGTCTCTGTTGTTTCTTAAGCTTTCTGAGCCGATCCGTAGGAATTTTCTTCACTAGGTCGGACGTGGAACACCCACATTCGTCCTCGCAAAAGCCAAAGGCTGAGCGATTTTTTTTTCTGACATATGATCGCACGAGCAGAATAGCAGTGATTGCCACGATACCGAGAGATAAGATTTGTTGCCAGTTCATCCGAGACCCGCTAACTAATCAATTGACCCACGTGATAAACGACGAATGTCACGGCATACGCGAGACCGGTCATATATGCAAATTGAAACGCGGGCCATTTCCATCCGTTTGTTTCTCTTCTGACGATGGCTACGGTCGACATACACTGCATGGCCAGCACATAGTAAATCATAAGGCAAATAGCTGTCAACGTAGTAAACGTGTGACGACCGGTGACCGGATCGACGTCCTGCTGCAATCGTTCGCGGAGCGTAGCATTACCAGGTGACCCGTTGGCATCTTTGATACCGTAAATTGTCCCCATGGTGCTTACAAATACTTCTCGCTGCAGCAATGATCCGACAAGGCCCAGACCAATTTTCCAGTCAAAACCAAGCGGCTTGATGAGCGGTTCCATGAGGCGACCGGCTTGGCCTGCGAAGCTGTGTTTGAGCTGATCGGATGGGGTGCCGTGTCCAAGCTTTGGGTAGGTTGCCAGGAACCAGAGAATGATCGAAACGCCGAGAATAATCGTCCCGGCACGCTTGAGAAACTGCATTGATCGATTCCACATCTGGAGAATCACGGATCTCATCGAAGGCATTTTGTACGGTGGAAGCTCCATGATAAACGTCGGTGTCTCACTCTTGAGTAGCGTCTTTTTGAATAACCAGGCACTCCCAAGGGCGGCAATCAAGCCGAGAAGATACATAGACACAAGGGTCAGCCCCGCCAGATTGAGAATTCCCAAGACAGTCTTTGACGGAATGAATGCGCCGATCATGAGGACATAAATTGGCAGACGGGCACTGCAGCTCACCAAGGGAGCGACGAGAATCGTCACGAGCCGATCTTTCTTGCTCTCGATGGTACGAGTAGCCATAATACCGGGAATTGCGCACGCGAAGGAACTCAACATCGGAATGAATGATTTTCCGTGGAGACCGACCTTGCTCATTACGCGATCCATGATAAATGCTGCTCTTGCCATGTATCCGGTGTCCTCCAATATTCCTATGTACAGAAACAGAAAGATAATTTGGGGAAGAAACGTGACAACCGCTCCGACACCTGCGAGAGCACCGTTAATGATGAGGTCCCGAAGGTCGCCGGGCGGCATGATGGATGCAACCATGTTTCCTAAAGCGTTGAACCCTTGGCTGATCAAGTCCATCGGTGCAGTTGCCCACGTGAAGATTGCCTGGAACATTAGGGTCATCAAAGAGAGGAAAATGACAAACCCCCAGATCTTGTGCGTCAGAATTTTGTCGATCTTGTCGGTTACGCTAACAACCATCCGCGGCGATTTCTCTACAGCAATCTCGCACACACGTTGAATCCAATCATAACGGGCTTCCACGATTGATGAAAGGCGATCGATGCCAATCGCGTCCAACCGTCGGTGATCTTGCTGGACGTGGGCCAAAATCTCAGGGTCAAACCTTCCCCGGTGTTCCTCCAACACGTTGGGTGACGAAAGGAGTTGGATAGATTCGTGAAATGCCTCCGATTCCGACAGCTTCTGACGGTTCAATAACAGACCCTTGAGCTCGTTAAGCTCGGATTGCATCGGCTCGGCCAGTGCCCATTGCTGTGATTTCAACGATGGCATGACTCTTTCTGCGATTGCCTGCTTCAGTTCGCGGATTCCTTTTCCCTTTGTGGCAACCGTTGGAATGACTTTGACCCCAAGCAGGGACGCAAGTTTTTCAGGGTCAACTAAAATACCGTCTTGTTCAGCAACATCGACCATATTCAACGCAACGACGATGGGTATTCCGCAGTCGATAATTTGGCTGATCAAATATAAATTGCGTTCGAGATTGCTTGCATCGACAACACAAATCACCATATCAGGCGGTGGGGTATGGTCAAGCCGACCGAGGAGAACATCAGTAGCAATTTTTTCATCGGGCGAGTGGGGAGTGAGACTGTATGCTCCGGGAAGGTCGAGCAAAACAATATCCTTTCCGTCATCCAGGACTACTTTCCCTTCTTTTTTTTCCACCGTTACGCCGGGATAGTTTGCGACCTTCTGGCGCATTCCCGTGAGCGCATTGAATAGTGCCGTCTTGCCCGAATTGGGATTGCCGATGATGGCTATACGATTGACTTTTATATCGACGGTATCTCGAAACATTAGGATTTTGACGTTTGGATCATCACAGCTTCCGCTTCCTTCCTACGAAGCGAAAGACGATAGCCTCTCAACTCAATTTCGATCGGATCTCCAAGGGGAGCCACCCGTATAACCTTGATAGTAATTCCCTTCGTCAACCCCATTTCCAGAAGTCTTTGTCGAACCTCGAATGAAGGAGTCGCGAGTTTCCCCACAATCCCACGTTCACCCGGGATGAGTGTGTTCAGCCCTACTTCATTCATCGGAAAAGTCCAAGAAATGGACTCTTCATAGTTCCCCAATTCCGCAACAACTGTTTACGGGGCGATCTGCGAACAATCTGAGGAGTGCTTACCTGAAGAGGTGAGAACAGGAATTGACCAGCAGATCCAATCGTGCATTGAATAGAGCTGGTTCTGGCAGAAGAGGTCTGTTCATGAATTCTGGTTCTTTCACAGATCTGAAAACCTGCGGGTGTCTTGGATATCAAATGCATCATTGGACAACGACAGTACGTTACGATTAACCGGGAGATGAGTCATAATCTGTTTTAAGATAACAAACTCTGAATTGATATAAGACCAATTTAGTCCTATTAACATATATAGTCAAGAAGAAAGTTGAAATTCTAGGAAAAAGAAGCAAATTGCGCGTATCAAAGTCGAAAGGATGATACTATTATGGAACACTTGAAGGGCAAAGTTGTGCTCGTGACAGGGGGATCCAAGGGAATCGGCGCCGCTGTGGCAAAAGGATTTGCTGAAGCTGGAGCAAGAGTCGCCATCACTTATAGATCTGACAGACAATCAGCAAAAGACTGCGCGAACGAAATCACTCATAGGAATGGAGAATGTCTCGTTGTGAAGGCAAGAGTGGAAAGACATCGAGACGTTAAGAAGGCCATAATGAAAGTGATTGGAGTGTACAATAAAATTGATGTTCTCGTCAACAATGCGGGAATCTGGAAATCTGGTGAAATTGGAAGCATGACTGAGCGCCAATGGGACGAAACCATCGATATTAACCTGAAGGGGACATTCTTCTTTTGCAATGGAGTTGCCTCATTGATGAAGAAGCAGAAAAGCGGCAAAATTATCAATATTTCAAGCACTGCAGGCCAGAGAGGAGAGCCATTCCATTCACACTACGCCGCGTCGAAAGGTGGAGTGATCGCCTTTACAAAATCAATCGCTGTGGAGCTTGCGCCATTCAACATAAATGTCAACACAGTATCGCCAGGCTGGGTTGAGACGGAAATGACAGAAAAGGTATTGAAGGATCCATCAATTCGACCTGAAATCGACAAAGCAATTCCACGTGGAAAAGTGGGCACCCCCGCTGATATCGTCGGTTCTGTTCTCTTTCTTGCTTCAGATCTTTCAAAGCACATCATAGGGGCGACAATTGCGGTGAATGGAGGAAGTGTCCTTTTTTGAATGATTTCGCTTTTCTTTTGTTCCTGAAATACTTATATTTTTGTAAGAAATAGCCATCGACTGGTCACTTATCGTTTTTCTGGCATTTTAGGGTTTTCGCATTAAGTGATCTTACTGCCAAACGAATTGAGCCAAAACCGATAAAGAAAAACATTAACGCCGTTGGTATAGCCCACTGACATTTGTATGTTTGTGAGAATTGCGGCATTCGAGAACCCAACAACAGAGTATCTAGGGCCGCTCAATAATTTGGCTGGGCGGTTCAAAGTTCATTGCTAGGAGATCTTGGATCCTTGCTGAGACGATGGTCGAGTTCAACCGCGAGGCGGATCGACATCATTCTTCACACAACAACGAGAAAGGATAGTTATGGACAGGTTTCAGGAGCTTGTTGATTTGATCCAGACTTATAAAGTCGATTTTGACAAGTTTTATCAGAAGAAGAACAAATCTGCCGGCGTTCGTCTTCGCAAACATATGGCAGACTTGAAAAGGAAAGCGCAGGAGATTCGGAATGAGGTTCAGGAAATCAAAGCAAAGATGACTGAAGAGGGTGAACCGAAGACTCCCGCAGCCTGACCAGATCGTGACAGGTCGGCACGAGACTGCTTCAGCTGCAATTCAAGGATGAGAATTGCTGAGAGAGTGTCGAAAGGCAGCAGTCGACAACTGTGCATGATTCGTTGATCGTTAAAAATGAGAAGGAGAATTTCAGAGATAGCATTTGCAGGTCGGTACTACTCTCCGTATCGCATAGATTGAAGTTTTTTAATGCAACTCTTTACCAAAGTATCCTCTGTAATTGCTATATTGAAGGCGAGCATGATCTGTTTATTTCGCAATGCGGATTTTTTTGATTCAGGGGAAGTATGAAAAAATACATTGTACTTGGTTTGCTTGCGGGTGTTTCGATCTCGGCATTACTCATCTACTTGAGAAAGAAGAAACTCGAAGGGACAGAATTCCGCGAATTCTTTGACTCATCGACAGTGGCTGATGACCTGTTCGGCGATGCATTTGTTGAGTTACCGGACAAGCCGTAGATTGATTTGATCATCGACTATTCGAACCCCTGTAAATCTCGACGTCAATAGGCGTTCTGAGAGATGGGGATTTTTGTTTTCTCCACCCCTTCCCCATAATTCCACAATTCTTGACTTTGTTGATATTTCTCCTACTTTAGTGGAACCTTGTACACTGCAACTGTGCTCCTGTTTTCCGAAATGAACACGGTCTTCCACCGACCACCTCCAATCCCCTTGAAGCATGGCTGAACAAACGGAAGAAATACAATCCGAGTCGGTATTCTCTGCGTTACGAAAGGCACTGCAATACGAGCTTGATCAGCTCAAAACAATGCGGCGGGAGATAATGCTGTCCGATGGAGTCTCCGTTGGTTCTTTTGCAGACCATTTCTATTACCGTTTTGAGATTCCTGAAGATCTATTCTTGCAAACGATCGAACTGGCAACGTTCTCCATCGGCCAGTCGCAACCGGTAGTTGTCAAAGGTAGAATTATTACCGTTGAAAATCAGTTCATGACGGTGGCTCTCCCAACAGACTTTGGACCCTTTCTGCCTGAATCAAAATGCACTTGGAGTTACGAGGAACATATTCAGCCGATGTTGGAGACGGTTCCATCTGACGCGAGCGCATCATTCATGGCATCGCTTCTCTTCAATCCCGCGGATGAATCGAACAGAAACGTCGCCTCATTTGAACCCCAATTTATTCCACAGACTCCCCAAAACCAATCAGAGGTAGTGACAAAAATTCTTCAAAACAGGGTCTCTGTACTATGGGGCCCAATTCTCACAGGCAAAACTCACGTCCTGGCTCTTCTTGCGGCAAACTATATCAAAGCCGGAAAACGAGTACTGTTTGTGGCAAATGCGAATGATCACGTTGATGCGACACTCCTCAAGACGGTCGAGATAGGCCAAAAGCTTGGCGTAGACCTGTCAAAGTCTGCTGCCCGCGTTGGATTCCCTTCACCATCGTATGCAGCGCAGATTAGCCAATATTCGTTCGAGCAGCAAATCGCGTCGCTCAGAAATGACAAAAGAAAGATTTTTCACGAACGCGTTCAGCTGTTGCAGAAATACTGGTCAGTTAAAGTTAAACAGAGTCTGAACGAAGACTTCTACGCGAAGGTCCAGGGGATGCGCGAGCGGTTGAATGATCTCAGAAGGCAAAGTGATCAGACGGGCAAGGAATCGGAAAGTATCCGGGAAACCATTCAAAAGCATCAGTCGGAATCGGTTCTCGAGAAAATGAAAAAGGGGTTTTCCAAGGAAGAATTGACTCTTGCCCAAAAACACTACGCCGAAAAGCAGCAGGCACACAAACGACTTCTCACACTGCAACAATCCCTTGGTAATGAAATAACCCTTGTCGAATCAAATGCTCCAATCGCGGCTGACGAAATGAAGGAATACCGTCTCGCCATGAGCCGCATAGAGGAACTAGGGGGGCTAGATCGAGTCACACAGGCTGTCAATGAATTCATAACGGTTGACGAGGCTGCGCAATTGAAATGGAAGCAGTTTGTCTGCACAAGCGTGTGGACGGCTCTCGTCGATTCACGGATGAGAGGATTGCAGTTTGATCTCGTTCTCGTGGATGATGCTGAAACAGTCTATCTCCCTGCCCTTGCTGTACTCGCGACGCTCGCAAAGGAAAAATTCCTGATCGCCGGAGACCCATTTCAGCTGGAACCGGAATCATTCACCAAGAATGCGCTCGCGGAAACTTGGCTTCATAAAGACATTTTTCTTCACGTCGCGAAAACGGAACAACTCAACAAATTGTTCGACTGGACAGAACAGAATTCCCGGTGGGCAATGGTATTGGGGTCCCACTTCGCCACGACTCAGAAACTATCGCTCTTTACAGCTTCGGTTCTGTTCGATGACAAAATAAACGTCTTTGTACCGCCCAACGCAAAAGGTGCAATCTATTTTCTCGATACAAGTGAGTTGAAATCGGCATGCAGACAATACGTTGGGCGAAAGAAGATTCTTCCGTACAATGAGCTCCACACAAGAAAGGTCATCGAATGTGTGAAACATGCCCTCCTTGAATCGCAATGCAAAGCGAATGATATCGGAGTCATCCTTCCATTCTCCGGTCCGACGCTCTACACCAAACTCCAGCTCCGGATGCTGGGGATGGACAATATCGAGGTGGGAACTCCTCAGAGCTTCCGGGGCATGCGAAAACGAGCCATTATTTTTGACACCACGATGGCCGGTGTCGACTACACGATGAAGCAGATCGATGACAAGAAAATTGGCGAACACAAGATTGCCCGGCTGTTCAACACGATCTTTTCAAGTGTGGGAGAAGACCTTTATGTCATAGCAGATATGAATCATTTCCGCGCATTGTATAAAGATCGCTTGTTCACACGCCTCCTTATGCTGTTGCAGGCGGAAGCCGAACAACGTTCATCGTTTGCAGCGGCGGTGAAGAAATTTGACAGTCTCGAATGGGATCAGCTTGATGGATTGCTTTCGGAATCCTCAAAAGGAACTCAAGCGGCAATGAG
Source organism: Bacteroidota bacterium (assembly GCA_017882185.1). Taxonomy (GTDB): domain Bacteria; phylum Bacteroidota; class Ignavibacteria; order UBA10030; family UBA10030; genus JADGQA01. Next base: position 880 of record JADGQA010000002.1, on the reverse strand, counting down.
TGTTGGTGTCCAATCGAAGCCTGGCGAGAAAAAGGAAGACGCAGAACTCGCATTCAAAATGAAAATGCTCACACAACAACAAGGGTCCAAGCCTGCTCTCGGTAGTCGCAATATTGAGCGTGAAACGCACGATGCAGTTGTCCGGATCCTGGGTGTTCGAAAGGACCTGAGCCTTCTTTCCCAATACATCGGTGGTGATCTTCTCTTCCGTGCTTCGTTGACGACAATGCAGGCATCAGGCCGATTACCCCAGGATTTTTGTCAGAGTGAACGTGAATTTCGAGAAATCATGGAACGCTGGAATTTGATCATCTATGAAACATCCGGCGGAAACAAAACGGACCTGTCGTACCTTTCGAAGAAGTCTCCGGAAGCCCGGGTGCGTCACGATATCAGGAATTTGCGGGTTTTCTATTCGTCCGACGTTGAAGCCGCCATTGAGCAAGGAAAACAGAAAATTGCCGTGGAAGTCTCAAAACTTTTCCAGGAACTTCTTGGCAAAACACAACCCTCGAATCCGACAGAATGGTCAACTGCCTACCTTAACTTTCTCGCGAAGCTCGAATTGTACCTCGCCTGGATTTCCGAACAGATACGACGTTAAGATTTTTCTAAGGTGGCCTGCAACTACCAATTCAACCTTTTTCCGCTGATTCTGCGCCCAGCGTAGAGGCTAAAAAATGTCTTTTCGATGTACAATTATCCTGTGGTTGGTGGATGTGTGATTTAACAAGATGATCTAACAAGGGTCAATGAGCTTTAATTCCCAAATGCCCAGCTGGTCGTGGCTTCGGGCGTGCGGCTTAGTTCAACTGGGACAGATGCGGCGGCGCACAGAGCCCTTTTTCTGATTATCGTTATTCCCGCCGCATCAATCCTT
>JADGQA010000167.1 GCA_017882185.1 Bacteroidota bacterium | reverse complement strand
TTCAATCCCCAACGGATCAAGAGCGCCAGTGCTCGTGTGGACGAACAGGCAGTTCAGTCGAGACAGTGTTTCCTCTGTATCGAAAACCTTCCTGACGAGCAACGCGGAATACTGTACCAGGACCATTTTCTCATTCTCTGTAATCCTGCCCCAATCTTTGACCGGCATTTCACGATTTCGCACGTCACTCATCAGAAACAATCCATAGAGGCGTTTCCAGAAATTTTTCTTGATCTTGCCCGCGAATTTGGTCCATCGTACACAATCTTCTATAACGGACCCCAATGCGGTGCATCTGCGCCGGACCATATGCATTTCCAGGCTTGTCCTGCGAATGTTCTCCCCATCGAAGCCCTCGCCGCCGACGATACGAAACGTCTTCTGAAGAAGAAGGAAGGGACAGTCTCAATCTGGGCGCTGAGTACGTGCGGGCGTCAAGTTATATTGATTGAGTCCAAGGATGAGAAGGATATGGAACTTGCCGTTCGTCGGTTGGTCGAAGGAATGAGGAAAACGCTCGGGGTCAGCGACGAGCCAATGATGAATGTTCTTTGTTCCTTCACAGGTGGAACGTGGCGATTGATCGTGTTTCCCCGGCGCAAGCACAGGCCCGATGTCTACTACCGGCAAGGAGATGATCGGGTCCTCATAAGCCCGGGAGCCGTCGACCTTGGAGGATTGATTGTCACCCCAATCGAAAAGGATTTTGTCTCCGTCGATGCCCGAATGGTCGAAGACATTTTTCGAGAAGTGAGCCTCGAAGGCCAGACCGTTGAGGAAATTCTTCGTGCATGGTGAAATGTTGAACGAGTCTAATTCCATTGTCCCCTTAACCTCAGCACAATGATTTCTCAAGAACCAGTCATAAAGGTCGGTGTAGTCGAGCACGCTCCCGAGGTGAAAGGATCGTTTCAAAGTAAATTTACTGTGGCGAACGTAATTGGGTTGAAAGGGGAATTCACTGTCTGCTCTGAACGGGGAACCATCATTTTCACGAATGCCGAGGGACAGCGAATCCTGTCCGAAGATCAGATATTGTGCCAGCCGTTTGAGCAAGGGACCTTTATCCTCAGAGACGTGAGCATCGGTATTGGATTCCACTGGGAGCGGAAGGAGGATGAAACGTTCGAAGGACGTCTGAGGCTCATCGCACAGGACGGCCGGACGGTCACGGCAATAAATGAGATCAACCTCGAGTCGTATCTCAAGTGCGTGATCTCATCGGAGATGAGTGCGGAGGCACCGCTAGAGCTCTTGCGGGCGCATGCGATTGTATCGCGTAGCTGGCTCGCCGCATTGCTTGAGCGCAAGAAGAAGAGCGAATCCGGCTCAACTCATGCCGAGTCGACAACCCAGCGCGATGGTGAGTTCGTCCGCTGGTATGGGCACGAAGACCATACGACCTTCGATGTTTGTTCGGACGACCATTGCCAGCGCTACCAGGGCTTGACGAAAATCATCGGCAATTCGGTTGCAGAGGCCGTCGAATCCACGCATGGAGCCTTCCTCGTAGACGTAGACGATGAGAAGATTTGCGATACGCGCTACTCGAAGGCGTGCGGTGGCTTGACGGAAAATTTTGAAAATGTCTGGCAGGATGTGCAGATACCGTATCTTCGGTCAGTATCCGATTCCTTGACGAAACACAAGCCAGTGCGATCCGAGCGAGACGCGGAACTGTGGATTTCTTCCTTACCAGAGGCGTACTGCAATACTTCCGACGAAAACATCCTGAGGCAGGTTCTCCCATCGTTCGATCAGGAAACCAAAGATTTCTTTCGCTGGAAGGTGGAGTACACCTGCGACGAACTTGAGGAGTTGATCAAGACGAAGTCCGGGATCGATTTTGGCACACTGAAGGACCTCATTCCGGTATCCCGCGGTCCATCGGGAAGAATCTTCAAACTCAAGATCGTCGGGTCTGCGAGAACGTTGATCGTCGGTAAGGAGTTGGAAATCCGAAAATGGCTTTCGAAGTCGCACCTCTATTCCTCTGCATTCATCGTGAAGATCGAGCGAAATGCGGACGGAATCCCGGAAAAATTCATCCTGACAGGAGCCGGCTGGGGCCACGGCGTTGGGCTCTGTCAAATCGGTGCAGCAGTGATGGCGTCGAAAGGATTCAAGGCCGAGGAAATTCTGAAGCATTACTTCAATGGGGCCGAGTTGTCCAAACTGTATTGAACGAATCCATGGGACAGACTGAGAACGTGCCGGGAGAAACGGCAATCGGGAAAGAAACAAAGAGAAATCCGACAACGTGGGTATCGGTTCTCTATTTCGCGGAGGGTTTCCCCTACACGGTTGTCAACCTGATGTCCGTCATTTTCCTGAAAGACCTCGGAGCAAGCAATCAGCTTATTGGCCTGACGAGCTTCCTGTATTTGCCGTGGACGCTCAAAGGTTTGTGGGGACCGGTTGTCGATCTGTATTCAACGAAGCGGCGTTGGATCCTTTGGATGGAACTCGTCTGCACAGCGCTCTTCTTCATGCTTGCAATCTGCTCCTTCTCGTCGGACATCATTGCCATCTCCATCGCTCTGTTTGCATTGATCGCCTTTGCATCTGCGACGCACGACATTGCCATCGACGGTTTCTACCTGGACGGACTCGACAAGAATCAGCAGGCATTCTACGTCGGATTTCGAACGACCACATACAAGATATCATGGCTTGTAGGGAATGGGGGGTTGGTGTTTCTTGCAGGATACCTCGCCCAGCAGTATGTCCTCGGGACCGATGCCAGTGGCGCGCGCATCTTTCAGAATATCCAATTTGTCCTTCTCGGAAAGACCTTTTCCATCCACCCGCTGGAAATGGGATGGGGAACTGCCTTCGCGGTCTCTGGTATCATGTTTCTTGCGATCTACCTCTTCCAACTCTGGTACCTGCCTTACCCGGAGCCGTTTCGTCCAGCGAAAGAGGTGAGGGAACGAGGTGATTCCTTTGTCAACGCATTCAAATCGTACTTCACGCAGGATAGAATCGGTTGGATCGTCACCTACGTTCTGATTTTCCGGGTCGGTGATGCGTTTATGATGAAGATGGCTCCCCCTTTTCTGATGGACGCAGCAGAGAAAGGAGGGCTCACGATCTCAACCGCAGAAATGGGAATCCTCTATGGCACGGTAGGCGTCGTTTTCCTTCTTGCGGGCGGCATCATCGGCGGTTATATTATTGCGAAGCAGGGTCTCAAGAAGTGGATGTGGCCCACTGCGATATTTCAAAACTCGGCCATCATTCTTTACTGGCTGCTCGCCGTTTACAAACCTCCGCTTCATTGGGTCTATGTCGTCAATTCCATCGAGCAATTCTCGTGGGGCGTGGGCGTTGCTGCTTACACGGTATTCTTGATGAGGACAATTCTGCCGGAATACCGTGCGTCACACTATGCGATTACGACGGCATTTATGGCGGCAGGGATGATGATTCCCGGTCTCGTCAGCGGGTATTTGCAGGTGTGGATGGGGTATCAGAATTATTTTCTCATGAGTTTTCTCGTTGCGATCCCCGGGTTGGCAACGATATTCTTCCTCCCTCTGGAAGAAAAGTCATAAGGTGTTGGATAAGGATATCTGAAGAGAATGAGCACGATGGTTCGGCTGACATATTACGAGATGCTCAAGACGTTCCTGAAGAAAAGAACGTATCTGGGATTTGCCGTCATTCTGTTTATTGTTCCAATCTATGTGATCGCGATGAAACTCGAAGGAGGACGTTTCCTCAAGATGGCGACGCAGTCACTGCAATTGGATTTTATTTTTACCGGCAATCCGTTTAATGGCTGGTTCGTTGCCCATATGTTGATGAGCAGTCTTTGGGTCCAGATTCCGATCCTGATTTCCTTTGTTGCAGGGGATGAGCTCGCAGGCGAAGCGACGGCGGGGACGTACCGGTTAATTCTCATCCGACCCGTTTCCCGCACGCGCATCTTCATCGCGAAATACATCACAACGGTAATTTATACAGTGCTCTTCGTTTTCTCTCTCGGATTGATGAGCGTCGGCCTGGCCGTTGCACTCCTCGGGAACGGCGACTTGATCATCCTGGGCCGGGAAATTCTTGTTCTGCCGCAATCCGAAGTCATGTGGAGATTTGTGCTGGCATATTGTTTTGCATCCTGGGGTATGATCACCGTTGCCTCCATTGCGTTCTTTTTTTCGTCGTTCGTCGAAAATGCAATCGGTCCAATTGTGGGGACGATGGGTGTCGTGATCGTGTTCACGCTGATCACGGTGCTCCCGGTCGAATTGTTTTCGACAATTCGCGAGTATCTCTTTACGTATCACATGAACATTTGGCAAAAAGCATTCGCCGATCCCATCCCCTGGCATGACATTCTGGTGAGCGTGGCGTACCTGGGAGCCAATTCGCTGGTGGCGATGCTTGCCGCGTGGATCATTTTCACCAAGAAAGATATCTTGTCCTGAATCTCACCCTGGAAAGGAGAATTCCTTGAGTATCAAACAAAGTCTGCAGGATGTCCGTGAAGGCTTCCACCGCACGTTCTGGGTTGCCAACGTCATGGAATTATTCGAGCGGCTTGCATACTACGGTCAGCAAATTGTTTTCATGATTTACATGCGGAACAAGCTCGGCTTCACGGAAGCCGAGGCAGGCCAGCTTTCCGGTGTGTTCGGAGGTGTCATCTATCTGTTGCCAATCCTTGGAGGAACGCTTGCGGATAAGTGGGGCTTCCGGCGGGCATTCAGCGTCGCCTTCAGCATTCTCGCTCTTGGATACTTCCTGATCGGATCCGTCGGTATGACTGCCTTCGCAGGCGTCTATGGAAATTTCTCTCTCTACTGGCTTATCATGGTGTTCTTGTTGTTGACAGCGTTCGGGGGTTCGTTCATAAAACCGTCCGTGCTCGGCACGGTCGCCATAGCGTCGACAGAAAAAAGCAAATCTCTCGGGTATGCAATCTATTACTGGCTGGTCAATGTGGGTGCAGTGATCGGTCCAACGATCGCATATTTCGTGAGGGACAGTTTTGGCAATGAGTACGTCTACCTGGTCTCTTCGTTCAGCTGTCTGGCAATGCTCATTGTCAACCTTGTCATGTACAAGGAAGTAGCCGCCAAAGGAACGGAAGTTGTAGAATCGCTGGGCAAGAAGATCGCCAATCTCTTTGTCGTGTTGGGGAATTTCAAATTCATGATCTTCCTCCTCATCTATTCGCTCTATTGGATAATATTCTGGCAGGAGTTTATCATTGTCCCGTATTATGTCACAGACTACATCAGCAAGACCTATCCGTATGAGTTTCTTCAATCATGGGCCGCTGGAGGGGCGATCATTCTTCTGCAGATTCCGGTCAACCGTCTGACGAAAAAAATACCGACCCGCACAGCGATCGCAGTGGGGTTTGGAGTCTCGAGTCTTATGTGGGTGATCATCGGCATCTATCCCAGCATCATTACCATCGCAGCAGGAATTGTGGCGTTCGCGCTTGGTGAAATGACTCAGGCGCCGCGTTACTATGAATATATTTCGGAAATCGCTCCTCCGGGTCAGCAGGGTCTGTATCAGGGATACGCATTTTTGCCGATTGCGATTGCGCGATTTGTCGGCGACCCGTTGGGTGGCTGGTTGTATCAGGTATCGAAAGCCGCCGGCAAACCGGAATATGTTTGGTGGGCTTTGATCGGCATCGGTGTACTCGGAGCGGTATCGATGTTGATCTACAATTATTATATCGGTCGTCAGGAGGCTCGCACAGCATGACATCGACGAAAGCGGTGAAGACATCCATTCTGGTTTTTGCGTTGACCTTCTTTGGGCAGTTGGCACAATCTCAAAAACTCCCATCGGGCGCAGAAGTGTTGCAGAAAGTGGTAAAGGGGGTCGAGGGAGTGCAGGACTATGAGGTGAGCCTTGAGGCGGACGTCCATTTGGAGCGGGTGAGAATTCCGAGGGCGAAGGCGACGATGTACTTCAAAAAACCGGATAAGGTCCATTTCGATTCCCCAAGCATTGCTATGATGCCACGTGAAGGTGTCGCATTCAATTCTGCTGCGGTGTTGGAACAATACACGGCACAAATGATTGGGGAGGATACCGTGCAAGGGAAGAAGGCTTTCAAGCTACAGTTGGCCGCCAAAGCGGCAACAGCACGATTGCGCCAGTTGTTCATCTGGGTAAATCCGGAGAACTGGACTATTTCCAGACTGCAAACAATCCCGCATGAGGGAAGAATTCTCACCATGGATTTTTCGTACGTACTTCAGGATGGGAAATACTGGATGCCGGTTGCATTGACGGCAAGCTTCGGAATTCTGGATGAAGGGGGTATGAGAAGGCCGCAGGCAGATTCATCGTCCTCGCCCGAGACGCCGCTGGATCAAATGCAGATGCGGACACCCCGAAGCGGAAGTATCACGATTACCTACTCTGATTACAAGATCAACGTCGGGCTCTCCGACGAGATCTTCAAACCTCAGCAAAACAAGCAGTAGACCATCCTCGTTGTCCTTCGGAAAGCTGTTTTTGAGATTCATCCATTCCTTTCGAAGGATCCTCACCCCCATCCTTGCGCTCTTCGATACGTGTTCGCAACGCACTTGACATTTAGATTGCCTTGATTTATATTTTAGGCGCACCGAAATTCTTGGAGGCATTATGCCGAGCGAACAAATAGAAAACTATCTCAAGAATATCTACAAGATCCAGTCTGTCGAAGGGAAAGTCTCGACTTCCTCTCTCTCCGAAAAACTCCAAATCTCTCCAGCCTCTGTCTCCGAAATGGTCAAGAAGCTCGCCGATGAAGGGAGCCTGACGCATACTCCCTACAAAGGCGTGGAGCTGACCGAAAGCGGCAAACGTGCCGCGCTCAAAATTGTCCGCAAACATCGTCTGTGGGAAATGTTCCTAGTGGAAGTGCTTCACTTCGGCTGGGATGAGATCGACGAAGAAGCCGAGAAGTTAGAGCATATCATGTCCGGCAAGATGGAGGATAAGATCGACGAGGTTCTTGGTTTTCCAAGCGTCGATCCGCACGGCGATCCAATACCGACGAAAAGCGGTACAGTGAAAACTATTCGTTCGTTTGCGCTCACCGATGTGGAGGAAGGATCGACTGTGCGTGTGGTGCGTGTGAATGATGCCAATGCAGAGTTGCTTCAATATGCATCGTCCATCGGCCTATCGTTGAACAAAAAGATCGCTCTCAAGCAGCGGATGAAGTTCGACAATTCCCTGATTATCAAGATCGGGTCGAAGGAAATGACGATCAGCGCCACACTCGCCGAGAACATTTTTGTGGAGTCAGTATGATCTTGCTGATATCGAGGGGCTTTTGCATCACCCATGAGTAGATTGCGATCATTTTTGAGACGTGAGAAGGCTAAAAGCCTGTCCGGACAACCGGGTGCCTTGGATGTACCTGTTCCTGTTACCAGGCATCTCTCACTTGAAGGGATGCACGGGAGCGTGGAGGTGCCCCACCACGAAGCCGGATTCTGGAAACAATGGCGGGCGTTCATTGGACCCGCTCTTCTTGTAAGCGTCGGGTACATGGATCCCGGCAATTGGGGTACTGATTTGCTCGGGGGTGCACTGTTCAAGTACGACCTTTTGTGGGTAGTAGGTCTCGCAAGCTTGATGGCCATTTTCATGCAAGTGCTCTCTGCACGGCTGGGCGTCGTCACGGGAGAAGATCTCGCACAGTGCATGCGTGACTGGTACCCCACGTGGTCGCGGTGGCCCAATTGGTTGTTCAGCGAGGTGGCAATAGCTGCCTGCGACCTCGCAGAAGTGCTTGGAAGTGCTGTTGCACTCAACCTGCTCTTTCATATTCCACTTCTTTGGGCGGTGATCATTACAGGGTTGGACGTCCTGCTC
>JADGQA010000166.1 GCA_017882185.1 Bacteroidota bacterium | reverse complement strand
GAAAGATTCTTTACGAACGTCGCAGGCACCAGATGAGAATCTATGGGGATGTGCCAACCTCCCGCGGCACGGAATTCAATTCCGGGATCGATATCTTGAAGCTGTGTCTTGTCTAATAATTGCGACTCAAGTCCCATCTTAAGTGCGAATTCGTGTTCACGGCGCAGCGATTGTTTTCCACCTTCTGTTAGGTATAGCACGGTAATCCCTCGATTCGTCAACTCGAACTGCATGCCATCAAGGAGAGCAAGTTCCCTGGTCAACTCCGAGCTGTCGAGCAATAACCCCAGCAAGAAAGGTGCGGCGCGGTTGGCAACCCGTTCGTCGCACGCCCTGGCAAACTTCCACGTCCAGGAAAGAAAGTCAAGGTTGAGTCTCGGCTTAATGTACAGTGGACTGGTAGGCTTGAACATCCATTTGAGACCTTGCGTAAATACACCCGGTGCCGCAAGCGGGACAAAGTGACTCGGTGAAACGTAGCCGGCATTGTGGAGGGAACTCCCATGCCCCATTTCCCCTTTATCCAACACCACAACCGAAGCGCCGCTCCTCGAAAGATAAAAAGCGGAACAAAGCCCAATCGCCCCTCCTCCGATAATTATGACATCCGGTCTATTGCTCGTCATTTGCGGGCTCGTTGACGGTTGTGCAAAGAAATTTCGTCATTCACGTGTGCGAGTCTTGTTTTACGGATAAACGATCAGAGCACCTGGAAACCGTGTGCATAAGGATCGCGATCATCGATGAAAATAGTATTGAACCCCGTGACCCGGGCCCAGCCTTCGATGCTCGGTATGATTGCCTGTTTGTCCCCAACGGTTGTCTCACTTTCCACTTTTCCGCGAAAGAGACTTCCAATGATGCTTTCGTGGACAAATGTGTCTCCTTTTTTGAGCTTCCCCTTTGCAGCCCATTGCGCGATACGCGCAGATGTGCCGGTTCCACACGGCGATCTGTCAATCGCCTTGTCGCCGTAGAATACAGCATTTCTTCCGTCCGCCTGGGGATTCTTCGGCTTGCCAGTCCACTGGATGTGATGACATCCGTAGATAGTCTTGTCCAGCTGATGGACGAACTTGTACTTTTCGTTGATGAGTTTACGCATGATGGGGCTCAAACGGATGATTTCGGAAGCAGAGAGTTGATCGAGGCTCTCAAAATTCGTCTGAGGATCGACAATCGCATAGAAATTACCCCCGTAGGCAACGTCGAAAGTGACTGGACCTATGCCAGGACATTCTACCAGAAGACCTTTCGAATCAAGATATGAAGCGACATTCGTCAGTCGCACCGATTCCACAAATCCATTTTCGAGTTTATACTCCGCTTCTACGACACCGGCCGGAACTTCAATCCGCAACTTACCCGGTGTTTTTGGTTTCACGAGTCCGTGTTCAACGATGACAGTGACTGTGCCGATCGTACCGTGGCCACACATTGGCAAGCATCCGCTTGTCTCAATAAACAGCAACCCGATATCAGTATCATCGCGGAACGGAGGATAGAGAATGGCGCCGGACATCATGTCGTGACCGCGTGGCTCAAACATCAAACCTGTTCGGATCCAATCGTATTCGGCCATAAAATGCTGGCGGAACTCACTCATGGACCTTCCCATCAAGGACGGCCCACCGCCCGTGACAACTCGAACGGGATTGCCACAAGTGTGAGCGTCAATGCAAGTAAATGTGTTTCTGGCCATGTTTGATTATTCTATTCCGCGGAGAATCCATGATGTTTGAATCCGATTCCGCAGAATCCCCTATGGAGCTATGTAGCAGGTTTTTACCGTGGTATAGAATTCAACAGCATACTTTCCTTGTTCCCGGGATCCATAGCTTGAGCCTTTTCTCCCGCCAAATGGAACATGATAGTCCACGCCGGCAGTCGGAAGGTTCACCATCACCATTCCCGCCTGCGCGTATTCCTTGAAATGGCTCGCATGGTTGAGTGATGTCGTGCAGATCCCGCTCGACAGACCAAACGGTGTATCATTGGCGACAGCAAGGGCTTCATCGTAGTTCTTTACTCGAATCAAGGAAGCCACGGGCCCGAATACCTCTTCCTTGTTGATTCTCATCGCGCTGGTTGTTTCTGTGATCAATGCCGGTGACATATAGTAGCCATTCTTCGCTCGCTTGAGTCGCTCGCCGCCGTAGACCACCTTGCCTCCTTCTTTCTGAGCCACTTCAACATACTCAAGGTCCTTGGAAAGTTGAGTATCATCAACGACGGGTCCAATCTCGGTGCCTTCTGCAAGGGCGTCATCGACTTTCAGCCTGGCTAATCGTTCGGTGACGGCCTTTACAAACCGATCGTGGATTCCTTCTGTAACAACAAACCTGCTGGAGGCGGTGCATCGCTGGCCCGTCGAAAAATATGCGCCGTTCACCGCGGCATTCACTGCGACATTGAGGTCCGCATCATCAAGAACCACAAGGGGATTCTTACCTCCCATCTCGAGCTGGACTTTTTTCATCTTCTGCCCACACTGCGAGCCAATCTGTCGTCCAACTTCAACCGATCCCGTAAAGCTGATGCCATCAACCTTCGGATGGTTCACCATCACATTCCCCACGGTGCTTCCGGATCCCATGACCAGGTTGAACACCCCTTTTGGAATACCGGAACGCGCGATGATATCCGCAAGCGCCCAACCGCAACCCGGCGCAAGCTCAGCTGGTTTGAAGACAACCGCATTTCCGAATGCGAGCGCCGGAGCAATCTTCCACGCTGGAATGGCAATGGGGTAGTTCCACGGAGAAATGAGCCCAACGACTCCAATGGGCTGCCGAAGAATATCAATCTCAACTCCAGGCCGAACAGAACGTATGTGTTCACCGGAACAACGGAGAGCCTCTCCTGCAAAAAACTTGAAGATGTAGCCTGCTCGGACAACTTCGCCAACTGCCTCTGGCAATATTTTTCCTTCTTCCCGCGCAAGAAGGTTTCCAAGTTCCTGTTTCCGGGCGAGGATTTCAGTTCCTACAAAATCCAGCACGTCGAACCGATGCTGCAAAGTGCTGGCCGACCACATTGGCTGCGCCGCACTCGCCGCCTCAATTGCATTGTTTGCCTGTTGGACGTCCGCCCGGGCATACGTGCCCACGATGTCCGTTATGTCGGACGGATTGATGTTGTCCTTTCCAGTTTTGCCATCAATCCACTCGCCGTTGATGTAATTCTTGAACATTCTTCAGTCCTTAGACCTTTGGTAACGTCGGTCTTTTCTTGAGTGCAGATCGAATAATTTTTTCCACTCTCTTGCGTTCATCCCCCATAAGTTTGAGTCGTGGTGCTCGAACATATTCAGACCCACATCCCACCATTGCTTCTGCCAGTTTAATATACTGAACAAATTTTACCGAGACGTCAAGGTGCAGGAGGGGAAGGAACCAGCGGTAGAGTTCGAGTGCCTCCGAAATCCGCCTTGCCTTGATCAGCTCATACAACACGACTGTTTCCCTCGGGAAGGCACACACGAGCCCGGCCACCCAGCCGACGGCACCAAGCAACAGGCTTTCCATCGCCAAATCATCCACACCAATGAAGATTTGATAGCGGTCTCCCACAAGATTGCGGATATCGCTGATTCTTCTCACATCCTCGGACGATTCTTTGATCGCAACAAACTTTGGTTCGTTGGCGAGTTCGGCAAACATCTCCGGCGTTGTGTCGACACGATACGCCACAGGATTGTTGTAAAGCATGATCGGCTTTGTAGAAGCTGCCGCAACGGTCCTGAAATGTTGGATCGTTTCACGACTGTCGGACACGTATTGCATCCCCGGGAGGACCATAAATCCGTCTGCTCCATTGGCAGTTGCCCTGTCCACAAATCTGCACGCTCCGGCTGTTGTCGTTTCCGCGACTGTTGCCAGGACAGGGACTCTGCGATTGCCTGTGGTTACCGCCAGCTTGACGACTTCCTGTTTTTCATCTGCTGTTAATGCCCCGTTCTCACCGAGAGACCCCAGAACGACGAGACCGTGAACTCCGGAATCCAGCTGCATCTGATAGTGCTTTTCCAGCAGCTGAGTGTCCAATTCTCCATTTTTCTTGAACTTTGTCGTTAGTGCCGGAAATACACCAGCCCATTTCGTTGTCAATCTTCATTTCTCCTGGATAATTATTGAAAATACTACTTTATGAGATAGTCTGCATCAAATACTTTGTTCACGCCTTCTTTACAGAGCGAGTATTGAAGCCCCTTCCGATAGCTCAACGCGCCCACTTCGCCTTGCTTGTTCATCGCTACAAACCCGACAAGGAAATCATCGATATCCTTGTATTGAGGTTGTTTCTGGACAACGCGCTCAACTGCAATTTGACAAGCCTCCGCCGGAGACTTTCCGTGGCGCATTGACTCGACAACGAGGAAGCTCCCGGCTACCTTTATGCAGGCTTCGCCGAGACCCGTTGACGTTGCAGCTCCTATTTCGTTATCGACGTACAGTCCATCGCCGATGAGAGGCGAATCACCCACCCTACCGTGTACCTTCCAGGCCATTCCGCTCGTGGAACAGCCACCGGCGAGATTTCCTTCTGTATCCATAGCTAGCAATCCGATCGTGTCGTGATTCTTTTCATCGACTGGGGGTTTATATTCATCAGATTTCAGCCATTCTTGATACGCGGCTCTTGCCTGGTCAGTCAGGAGGTTCTCCTTCTTGAAGCCCTGCTCGAGTGCAAACTGTAGAGCGCCGTCTCCGACCAGAAGGACGTGCGGAGTCTTTTCCATGACGCAACGCGCAACGGAGATTGGATGCATGATATTTTCTATGCAAGCCACTGAGCCGGCATTGCCGTGTTCATCCATGATGCACGCATCGAGGGTGAGACGGCCATCCCGATCCGGATATCCCCCGTGTCCCACGCTCGTAACCGTCGGGTCCGCCTCAACCAGATTGATGCTCGCCTGGATCGCATCGAGAAGGCGGCCCCCTTTATTCAAGATTCCGTACGCGGTTTCGTTGACCGGCAATTTGAAATCCCAGGTTGAAATAACAATCGGATTTCGCGCAAGGCTTAATGGTTTTTGTTCACGTTGATTGTCCTCACTCAACAGAGTGGTGTGATCAAGAATCGCAATTGAGGAACCTGCAATCGTTGCTGTCTGGATAAATCTTCTTCGATCCATGTCAGACACTTTCAGACGGTGAATAGAAATTGAAACGATACGATGCTGTTGCGCTGAATTTTGTAAATGATGAAGAATAAACATCGGAATTGCAAGAACTGATCCCTCCGACGATAAAATTGGAATTCCTTCTATTTTCGACATTCTTTGCCAGACGAGCAGATCGTTTCTTGATTCCAAAGGCAATTATCACTAAGATAAATGCCATTTCACAACAGGAATGAACAGAATTATATGAATGGTACTAGCAACAATAGGCTTTCGGATTCCGAACACGTCGAAGCACCCGAACCGTCACTATGATTGCCGCCCGTTTCAAACGAGCCATTATCGGTGCACCACGCGACATAAAGGACCCAAGCGTCTTCCATCGCATTTCGTTGATTGCATTCCTTGCGTGGGTTGGACTTGGTGCCGATGGATTGTCATCTTCAGCCTACGGCCCCGATGAGTCGTTCCGGGCACTTGGAACTCACACGTATCTCGCCATCGGCCTTGCCTTGGCCACGGCGTTCACTATTTTTATCATTTCCTATGCCTACTCTCGAATCATAGAGCATTTTCCGTTTGGCGGAGGCGGTTACGTCGTCGCAAGCAAACTTCTTGGACCAAAGTACGGTGTTGTGTCGGGCGCAGCCCTCCTCGTTGACTATGTGCTGACGATTTCGGTCTCAATCGCAAGTGGCGCTGATCAGGTATTCAGCGTATTGCCCCAGCATTTTGTGAGCTACAAGATTATCGTCGTGACTCTGACCATCGTCGTCCTGATGCTTCTCAACCTGAGAGGCGTGAAGGAATCGGTCAAGATATTGATGCCCATTTTCCTCCTGTTCCTCATTACACACGTGGTTCTCATTTTCGGGGGCATTGGATTTCACTTGACCGAGGCCTCCCACGTAGCCGCAGAAATGAAGCAGGGGTTTAATTCAGGTCTCTCGACGCTGGGCGCCGCCGGAATGTTTGCCCTCTTCATTCGTGCATATTCGATGGGAGCGGGGACCTATACGGGGATTGAAGCTGTTTCCAACGGAATTCAGATTATGCGCGAGCCGAAGGTGGACACAGCGCGTCGCACGATGTTTTACATGGCGATATCGCTTGCCCTGACAGCTGGCGGAATTATGCTCTGTTATCTCTTCTTCCACGTGACTCCCGAGTCAGGCAAAACAATGAATGCCGTTTTACTTGAGCGATTCGCAGGCGGCTGGTCTTTGGGATCCTTTCCGGTCGGCAACATTTTCGTTGTTGTGACACTGGGCGCCGAGGCGGCCTTGTTGTTTGTCGCCGCCCAGGCGGGCTTTATTGACGGGCCGAGGGTTATGTCCAACATGGCAATGGACTCATGGCTCCCACACCGATTCACATCGCTCTCAGATCGGCTCACGATGCAAAATGGGGTATTTCTGATTTCAGGTGCGTCAATTCTTACGCTGGTTTTCACAAAAGGACACACCAGCACACTCGTGCTCATGTATTCTATCAACGTGTTCCTCACATTCTCTCTCTCCGAGATGGGGATGGTTCGATACTGGATTCGCAATCGTCAGAAATATCCGGATTGGCCGAAGCATATCATCATCCATCTTATTGGATTGCTGCTTTGTCTCTCTATTCTTACCATAAGCCTCGTAGAGAAATTTACAGAAGGAGGTTGGGTGACTCTTGTCGTTACGCTGGCGCTGATCGGGCTCTGCATTGTCATCAAACGCCATTATGACAACGTCAACCTCCACCTCAAGCGTCTGGACGATATCCTGAGTAATATTCCACCGGTCACAACTGAGGCACCTAAAAAAACCGATCCTCGCGCCCAGACTGCCGTGCTATTCGTGAAGGAGTATGGAGGACTCGGCATCCACTCGTTTCTGTCGATACAACGCCTTTTCCCGAATCATTTCAAGAATTACATCTTTGTTTCCGTCAACGTCGTTGACGCTGGCAGCTTGAAAGGGGCGGCCGACCTTGATCAGGCAATCGATGAGACCGAAGGTTCGTTGAAAAAATATGTAAGCCTCGCCAACCAAATGGGCTTCGCTGCAGACTTCAGATTGGGGGTGGGCACGGAAGTCCTTGTTGAAGCAGAACGCATATGCACGGAGGTTGCGAAGGAATACCCCCGCTCGATTTTCTTCGCAGCCAAACTCGTTTTCCAAAAGGAACGCTGGTACCAGCCGCTCCTGCACAACGAGACTGCCTACGCATTCCAATCGAGGCTTCAGTTCGCCGGGCTCAACTCGATGGTTCTTCCCGTTCGAGTGTTCGAGTCGCAGACAGCAGTCTCATAGCACGGGCGAAACGAAATACGTCTGTACCCATTCGTCAGGCGGTTTCTGACGATGCCGTACACAGATTAGATACATGCCCCGACGATCTCATTCATATCGCGACCCTCGATGTATGAGACACAATCTTTCCAGATTCACTTCATCGTGTATTCTCTTTCTTCTCTGCGTTCCATCCGCGTTCCCGCAGTTTTTGACGACCACGGTTTCCCGCCATGAATGGGGAATCATCGATCCATCCCGGATCGAGGTGGTTCAGGTTTCCGTCATCCGGGGAGCAACTGGGGACAGTCTCTTGATTTACGCACTGCGCGATTCAATTCCTCCGCCCCCCGAACCACATATCCAGGAAAAAGCGCCGGACACCATCGGGAAATTCTACGTCATATCGGATTTTGCATATAGTCAGGTGAACACTCTCGGTGGGGT
>JADGQA010000165.1 GCA_017882185.1 Bacteroidota bacterium | reverse complement strand
CAATTTCGGGTCGAACAATTTGCCCGTCATCGCAAAATGGCGAAGATTTTCTTCTGCGCGTATCGCCCGATCCTGCACCTTTGTGGCAAACGCCCTGCTGTACCAAAACTGGATGAGTCCACAAAACGTGAGGACAGTAATCAATGACGCACTGTACACCCGTTCATGGTCGCCCAAGGACAAATACAAGTTGACGAATGAACCGACGAACGTGATAATGAGCAGGAAGAAAAGGACTCCGTGATACATGGGAACATATCTACGGTGATTGGCATAGTTCTGAGTCTCCATTGTTAATCCTTTT
The DNA here is from genome assembly GCA_017882185.1 of Bacteroidota bacterium. GTDB lineage: Bacteria > Bacteroidota > Ignavibacteria > UBA10030 > UBA10030 > JADGQA01. The sequence goes on along the minus strand of JADGQA010000165.1, from coordinate 7,590 downwards.
TATATGGTTGAATGCAGTAAGAAATCGATGACTAATCGTCGGGCCGCGAGGTGGGTTGAGGCAGATCAGTTCTTCGAATGTTGATGGGGCCTTTGGAAGCACAAGAGATGTCATCTTCGTCGTTCGAATCCGGATTACTTCAAAAGCAACATCTTCTTCACATCCACAAACCGTTTGTTCGGGTCGCTGACTGAAACGGCTTCGAGACGATAGAAGTAAAGACCTGAGGCAACTTTGGCATTCCACATAACCTGGTTCCAACCTGCAGCTTGTTCAGCATTGACGAGGTCAGCGACGATTTGGCCCAGCGTATTGTAGATTTGGAGTCTAACATGACTCTGTGCTGGCAATCCATAGCTGATTGTCGTGCTGGGATTAAACGGATTCGGAAAATTCGCTTCCAAAGCAAACTTTGCTGGAGCCGCTATTTCTATTTCCCCATTTCCAAAGTACTTGAACAGCCCATTGCGGTCGATTTGCTTGATGCGGTACGAATATTTGCCGGGAGAGAGATTTTGATCGATGTAAGAATAGTCCCGAGGCGAACTGCTGGTTCCTGCTCCTTTGACAAACCCTATCTTCTCCCAATTCGCAGTCTGACGACGTTGAATCTCGAATCCAAAATTATTTGTTTCCGTACTTGTTGACCAGTGAAGATCTGCGTTCATCAGATCTGCTTTTGCTGAAAGAGCTACGAGTTCGACCGGTAACGGTACTCCTGAAGTTGCCATGCCAACAGCGTAGACTCCAGTTGTGGCATTCTTTCCTTGGAAATACATTCTCCACAATCCGCCGTCGCTCATTATATAGCCATTGTAAGTTCTATCAGTTCTCCATGTAATGCCATCGCCTATGCTGAATATAGGATTTGTGCTTGACTTGGTAAAATTTACCCCATTTCCAGAATATGCAATGCCTATTCCTTGGTCGTTATTTGTTAAACCGGCGCTATAAGTCATGACATATGTACTGTTCACCTTGAATACATAAGGACTTATTGCTCCAGCACCGCTCTCCCAAGGCTGCCACAGACTAGGCGTATACAAAGACAATAAGTCTGTTGCGACTCCAGTCCAATCAATCCCGTTCGCTGAAGTATAATATTGGATTATTGCCTGTCCTTGATCTCCGTAACCTTTCCAAGTACCGTTTCCTTCATAGAGCACAGACAATCTATAGAATGTGCCGGCACTTGGATATACATTCACGCCAGTAGTCTGCGCCACATACGTCCAAACTATTCCATCATCAGAGACTGCGATTTTTGGATTTGAAGTCCAGCCGTCTGCAGCATCAGCGTAATATGCAACCAGTTTTTGGGAATAGTGAGTTGACCCAAGAGTCCATCCATCAGGATTATAATAGACTGTGAATTTGTAAGGCTGACTTGCGGTTGTTCCAGTGACTATAGTCCCAGGAAAAAGTGCGTCATGAAAATCAGGATATGTGCTACTGGTATATCTAGCATTAGCTCCATCCCCGTACCACATATTATACACTCCGCCTATTTTTATTACATATGGTTGATAAGCGCGATCCGTTCCTGATGTAGCTCCGCCAAACAAAGGATTGCCGGCATATTCTATGAAATTGACCGCTGCAAGAGGGTTAGTAACAGGGGTCAAAACAGCCCTTCCGAGCTTCCACCATATCCAAGTTCCGTCAGTCATTGCATTTTCTGATCCGAGAAAGAATATTTCGTAGTTACTCCCCGACTTTACCACTGATGGCATCCATACACTTTGATTTCTCCATGCCATTGTGTCACGGGTTGTGAATAGTGTTTGCCTATGTGTCCAGTTTATGCCATCGGTTGATGTCGCATAGCCTATTCCATTCAATGCCTGGTACGTCGTCCCCTTCCCGCCCGAGTAAAACGCTTGCCAGTCTGTCGTGCTATTCTTTATGACCTTGAACCATCCTATGTGGTCGCAGTCAAACCGACTTGTGTCCAGCGTTGGCGTAAATACTGGCGTTGCATGACCTACCGATGTTGGGTCGTAGCCCGTCCAGTTGTAGCCATTACTTGAAAACGCCAAAACGGGAAGTTCATTTGAGCTAAATGGTGCGACCGCATATTGGGCATTCACATATATTCTGAATGTCCAGTCTGTCCCAGTGTTGGAGGCTCCCGGAGTATAGACCACGTCGGCGATTCCATATTGCGCGCTGAATCCGCCTGTGACAGATGTTCCGAACTGGCTAATTGCCATTTGGTTGTGCCAGTTTATTCCATCCGGCGATTCGGCATATCTCCAACCGCCGATTCCTGCAGCCGTTCCCTGATACCACATTCGGTAATACATCGTCGTAGCACTTGCGTTGGTACCACTGTTTGCTCCTGCGAAGCCGGCGCTATAAAAATGAACGTCGGCGTGTTCCGCCTGAACCAGAGGTCCCTCTATCAATACGGGATTTCCGAAATATGGCGTCCAAATTATACCATCAGGCGAAGTAGCCAGGTTAATTGATGCAAAGTCATTCCCGGCATAGTAGAGTTTGTACTCTACATTGTCCTTTATGACATAGGCCTGGTCAGGAATAATCGTTGAGAATACGGGTGATGAGTTCTCACTGATTGTATAGTAAGATTGAGACACAGCAGCGGCAGGCATGATCAAAATTACTACCAGCATTACTCCGAGGAAGCTCGTCCATAGGCTTAAGGCAGTTGTTGAATGTTTTGAATTGTTTTTCATAAAAACCTCCTACTGAGTTAGTGACGCAGATTGTTTTCGATAACCGTCGAACCAACCAAGTGATGGTCTGCTGCTGTGATACTGTAAAGTCAAGCATCTCTCCTGGGGGGCGAGCTCATCGTTCATTACTTTAACCCGATGGCGCACGGCTTTTCCTCTTCCTTGTTTCCATTGTCATTCGACTCGATCCCAGATCGTGGTACAGATTGGTTTCATTTCAAGTGTTCAACACGTGAGGTTTCATACGGTCCATGAATGGGCGGAAAACTTCCATGAAACATAAGAGTATACCGATGATGGCGTTCAGAAGCAATAGGCCTAAAGGATGAAAAAGGAGCTATCCTTTTCAAAAGGAAGCTGCGAAATGGACATTCTCTTGACTGAGAAAAACAAAAAAAGAGCGCAGACTTCGCGCTCCTTGGATCAATATGCCTTCGACCTCGCTATGAATAATGTGGTCGCAAGCTTTTGTATTTCATCCAGGCTAAATTGCAGACCGGAGTTCTTTGCGACATAATCAGCGTCGTGAATGCACTTCAGCAAGATTTCTCGAAGTTGTGAATCCGCAATCCGTCCCATCCTTCGTGAAGAAGTTCCACTAAAAAAGTGTATCTTTTGAAAGCTGAAGTGACTTTCACCGATGTCGAGCGAATCACAGGACTTCACCTTCTTGTAGACATATACTTTGACAATGCGAACAACACTCTCAACGGCCGGATGGTGAACATCAAGAATTTTGCCCGGGATCTCAGCGATCGAACAATTCTGGTCTTACTCCTTATTGTCTTTGGCATCGTCCTCACGCTCACAATAATCCGCGGCGTGTTCATTATTGACGAGGACAATTACCTTGTCACGGTCGTCGGTCTGCAACACGGCATGCTGAAAATGCCGGGGACGGAAAACCTAACTCCCAGCAACGAACTGGTGTATTTCGACCCAGAGGCAAGTCGAAGATCGGTACAATCGACCCCTGTCGTTTCCCTCGCTCCTCCAATCTATGCATTTCTCGCATTGCCGTTTTCGTATGCCGGTTGGCGAGGATTGGTTCTCCTGAACATACTCTCATTTCTTGTTGCCATTTACCTTGTATTCCGATATGTCGATCTCATTACACACCAACGGGTCACATCATGGATCGCCTGCATTCTCTTCGCCATCGGCGGATACTGCATAGAATATGCACAAGGAATGTGGCCGGAGATGTTGTCCGTTGTCCTTTGTATGGGGACACTCATTCTCTGCCTCAAGGGGCGGCAGAGCGGTTCCATTTATACTGCACTCGCAGCGGGAATTCTTGTCGGGATTGCTGTCGGAGTGCGAGAACAAAACATTTTCTTCGCCGGCTGCGCGGGACTGGGACTCGTCCTCTATGGAACGAAGCGGATGGAAACATCGATAGCATATGCGGCCGGTGTTGTACTCATGCTGGCAGTTATCGCGACCCTGAATTTGTATCGTGTCGGCATCTGGCACCCTTTTCCAAAAGTGGGTGGGTATGCCAGTATTGTTGCGGCGAATACGGTGAGCACCTCAGTGTTCGAGCCGCTTCGTGTGTTTTGGTCCAAAGTGGTCGATTACTCTTCGTATGGACCGGACACCGATCATATAAGGTCAGGGTTTTACCAGTGGGATGCTGAGTCTGGCACGGCACTCTTGAACGGGATTGTTAAGAAATCCTGGATTCAGTCATCTCCGTGGATTGGATTGGCCCTCATCGCCATGGTCGTTTCCTGGTTTTCCCCTCGAAAGAATTCCAAGATTGAAGCAAAGGAAATTCGAGTGTTAGGATTAATTGTCGTACCGACCGTCTTAATGTTTGTTGCGGCCGGATTTAACCGAACGGACGGGTTGAGTTTCAATCAGCGGTATTTCCTGGAGCTTGTGCCATTGTGCGCAATCGCACTGAGCCTGTTCATCAGACAAGAACAGATTGGCTTCTTGCCGATGGGGATGGGAACTGCAATTGGCATCATTGCTGTTGTCGGAATCTTGATTCTCCCAACTCAGATGATGAAACATTTTGGACAACGCTATATGCCAATGCTTCTCGCTCTCGGGTTACTTCTTGTTTGGTACTTATGGGGCAATCGACGGGCGTTTTCTATCGTCCTCGGAGCCTGCATTGGGTGGGCTTTCTTCATTCATGTCGAAAGCGATCTCGTTGGGTCGCGATTTCGACGCGAGATCAATGCGTCTCGCTACGAATATTTGAACAAGACAATTCCGAACCATTCGGCGCTGTTTACATTTTGGGGGAATAAGGACGCTGCCGGCCCAATTCAACTGGACAAAGATGTAGTTATTCTGGATGTCTGGGCTGATGAAGGACGCGATGCAAAGACGCTTGAAGAAGAGCTCCTGACACGCGGCCGCAGGATATTCATTCTCGAAAATGACATGCCCGAAAAAACACTCCGCAGTTTGGTGATCGACCGGAGATTCCGAGAATATTCAACGGGAAATCTCAAGTTGATCGAAGTCTTTGATGGACAAATACATGATTTGGCCCGCTAAGCAATTCATGTGCTTCGGCATGTCCTAACATTTCGTCTGGTTTCACGTATCTTACCACATCAAATCCCTTCTTCATTGAGGTTATGGACACAACAGGCGCTAAACGGAATACCCAACCCAACCTTCGCCAGACACTGAGGGAGGATATCAAAACTGCTGACCTTTGGACCTCATTTCGCAGGGACTACAAGGAACTCGAAAAATTCTACATCGATGACGAAAAGAAACTACGCCTGGACCAGATGAAATGGTTCAGGCGGATGTTCTATCTCGCCTGGTGGTTGATCAAGAGCATGCTCCTCAAGCTGACGCCTGCGAGACGGATTTTGTTGTTCATCGGGTTCTTCTTCATTCTGGGAGGCGGATCGATTATCATTCACAATGAAGAGGTCAGAACGACGGGCAATTGGCAAATTCTGGGGGGTGTTCTCCTTCTTTTCGTGCTGATGCTGGAGTTGAAAGATAAACTGCTCGCCCGCGATGAACTCGAAGCTGGAAGAAAAGTCCAGCAGGCGCTGATGCCGGCCCCATCTCCGTCGGTTGCCGGTTGGTCGGTCTGGCTCTTTACACGTCCGGCAAACGAGGTGGGAGGAGACCTTGTCGACTTTTTGAATTTTGGATCGAACCGAAACGGACTTGTCCTGGCGGATGTATCGGGTAAAGGTCTACAGGCCGCATTGTTGACTGCGAAACTTCAGGCAACCATCAGAGCCCTTGGACAGGATTATGGATCCATTTCAAAACTCGTTTCCAAGATCAACGAGATCTTTCACAGGGATAGTCTTCCAAATATGTTCGCGTCTCTTCTCTATGCCGAGATAGCCCCGGATTCCGCACACATCAAGTTCGTGAACGCCGGACATCTGCCGCCACTTCTTCTACAATCGGGTACTATCCGCGAAATGTCCAAAGGCGAACAAGCCCTTGGGCTCATCGGAACGTCTGCCTATGCGGAACACACTGTCGAGCTTCAGCCTGGTGACATCTTCTTTGCATATTCCGACGGTCTGACGGAAGCGAGGAATGAACGGGGGGAATTCTTTGGACCGGAACGGCTCCTTCGACTTCTTCCTACGTGGCAGAACTTATCGGCAGAGAGAATTGGGAATGCTGTGACTACTGAGGTCGACTGGTTTGTCGGTGAAGCCCGGGCAAACGATGATTTATCGCTCGTAATCTTGAAGAGACTCTAAGGCAGCTGAATCGCAGAGGCACTCCTGAAGTCGTTCCTCGTGAAGAACAATGACGGTGGATTTCCAGGATAGGAAGGAAATCCACCGTTTTTCATATGGCAATCGTTATTTGGGTTTGTGTCCGGCGTAATCCCCACCGTATGCTGTTTCAGTGACGTTTGGGTCTGAAGGGGATTCACCTTGCAACGGATCCGGGATTTTGTGATAAACAGGAGTCACATGACGGAGATAAACGAGTACTGCATACCGATCCTCTTCGGTCCACTGTGAGAAAAAGAGCCATGGCATTCTTCGCCAGTATGTCGGACGACCCTCGGGCAATATTCCGCTTCGCAAAACTCTCAGCACCTGATCATCAGTGCGTCTTGCCAATCCCGTCGCGGAATCCGGCGTAAGATTGCGACAATACGTTTCCGTATGTTCTTCGCCAAAGATTCCTCTCGCTCCGCCCGCAAGATATTCACCGCACTTTGACCCCTGATCACCAACAGCAGTATGGCATCCGCTGCAATCCGTACGGAGAACGATGTACCTGTCGCGTTCCGCAAGCATTCAAAGAAAAGGAACCAATAGGGAAGCGAGGGGGAGCAACAAGTCGGGACAAATGGAACTCACAGGCCGGACCTCAAATCTCGATTCTTTGTCCTTTTGTTTCCGGAAACGTCCAGATCCATATTCCAGTGAGAATCGCGAAGAGTGCTGCGAGTGATATTCCTCCGCTCAACCCATATGTTTCTCCAATGGCGGCAATAATGACGGGAGTGAAGAACTGAACGCCGCGAGCCAAATTGAAAGCTGAACCCATCGCAGTATTCCGAATGCTGGTGGGAAAGAGCTCGGAAAACAACGGCCCATAGCCGCTAAACATGCCTGTGCCGAATCCGACAAGAAACATACAGCTTAGGATCAACGATGGATAGATAATGATGCTATTCCACAACAAGGTGATCATCACGAGACCGAATGCCATGATCAGAGAATAGACTGAGTAGGCCGGACGTCTGCCGAATTTGTCGGCATTGAAGCCGAATGTCAGATAGCAAAGCACTCCACCGAATTGTGTGACGAGCATCCATACGGCAGATTTTGCGAGGGAGAATTGCCGCTGCTGATGGAGATAGGCAGGGAGCCAGGAATACGTGAACCAGTATGCCGACATATCGAACACGGCAAGAATCAAA
>JADGQA010000164.1 GCA_017882185.1 Bacteroidota bacterium | reverse complement strand
CAAACCGCGAGGAAATGCAACCTCCAAACGCTTGCATCAGAACCCAAATATGCCGATAATACTCACTGATTTTTTCGTATGAACCTCTCTAAGCGCATTTACGCTGCTTTCCTCGTTTCGGTCGGACTCTGGTGCGTTGCCATTGTCGTGGCGCCAGTGCTCCATGCATACGACGGGTCGGTGGGACGGTCGGTCGCCGACGCCCTTTATTTCGGCTTCGCGAAAATCTGTCATCAGATCGATGGGCGTTCGCTTCATGTGTTCGGGGAAAAATTCGGCGTGTGTGTTCGGTGTACATCGATCTATTTCAGTTTTCTTGCTGGTCTTCTATTCTATCCATTCGTCCGTTCGTTGAAATCAAACAAGGTGCCGGACAAGCGATGGCTTTTTTTCGGAATCCTTCCGATGGTCATTGACGTCTTCCTGAACGATCTTGGAATTCACCAGAGTGGAGATGCCTTGCGTGCCGTTACGGGATCGATCGCAGGATTTGTTCTTGCGTTCTACATGCTTCCCCTCTTCATCGAAGGCCTAACGCATCTTACTTTTCATCGCAATCTACAAGGAGATACTCGTCATGCTGGACAAACCAAGTAAATGGCGCTCGGCCTTATTCGGCGGCATCGCGATAGGATTGATCTCCGGCATTCCCGTCATCAGTCTCGTAAACTGTTGTTGTTGTGCGGGAATTCTTGGTGGAGGGGTTCTCACGTATTATCTTTATCGTCAAGAACATACAGAGGGTATGCTCCCGCTCGAATCATCCGATGGTCTCATTCTGGGTATTATGGCGGGACTTATCGGCGCATTCGTTCAAGCGGTCATCCATGGATTGCTGATTTCTCTTTTTGCGGGTGCACAGGAGGAGTTGATGCGCAGCATTATGGGAAAGATCGTTGATCGTCTCGAGAAGAGCGGGGGATTCCCGAGTGATGCGGTTGATCAAATGCGCGACCAAATTGAGAATTCAATGAAAGAATCGAAGACGATGTGGGGAGTGATGCTGAATCTCTTCATGAGCCTCATCATTTACCCTATCTTCGCGATGCTTGGAGGATTGCTCGGTCATGGAATTTTCAAACCCAAAAAGCCACAGCAGACACAACCGACACCCACGGCTCCCCAGTAGGTTTTTGCCGCTGTGGATGGTGGTTTCGTGCGTTCTGTTCTTTACAGACCGCACCTTCGGTCAACAACCGACGGACGAGAATGTAATCCGTAGCATGCTTGATGACCAGGTCGCGGCCTGGAATCAAGGTGATGTCGAAGGATATATGCACGGTTATTGGGATTCCGACAGTACGGCCTTCTCAAGCGGAGGGACGATGACGAAGGGATACCGAGAGGTCCTCTCGCGGTACCGGAAAGACTACAATAGTCGCGAGAAAATGGGCAGATTGGAGTTTCAAGATTTGGATGTTCAGCGGCTCTCACCGACGATTGCGATAGCAACGGGCGTCTGGGAGCTCCGTCGCAAATTGGATAGACCTTGGGGAAGATTCACTCTTATCATTGAAAAGAAACCCGAGGGATGGCGCATAACGCACGACCATACATCGTCCGCTGAGAAATAGACAATCACGCGATCTTTTTTACCGGGGCGATTCATTGAATCGCCCCTTTTGTTTAGAGGAACCCATTGGATATCAAACCGGTTACCCTTGTAGGAAACCATGTCCGCCTCGCTCCAATGTCCATGGACTATTTCGACCAGCTTTGCAGTGCGGGTCTGAACGAGAGTCTGTGGCAATTCAATCCGATGTTTGTCCGAAATCGTGATGATATGCATCGGTATATCGAGATTGCGTTGAGATCGCGGGACGATGGCACTGCCCTCCCATTTGTCACGATTCTGAAATTCGGCAATAAATTAGTAGGAAGCACTCGGTACCTCAATATTGATCGGGTGAACCGGAGGCTTGAGATGGGGTCGACATGGATCGTTCCAGAGTGGCAGAATACCTACGTCAACAGCGAAACGAAATACCTGATGCTCGCGCACGCGTTTGAGACCTTAGGTTGCATTCGTGTGGAGTTCAAGACAGATTCTCTAAACGACAAATCTCGAAAAGCATTGGCAGGAATCGGGGCGAAAGAAGAGGGCATTTTCAGAAACCATATAATTATGCCAGACGGTCGACTGCGCCACTCGGTCTATTTTAGCATCATTAAGTCTGAATGGCCGGAAGTGAAAACGAAACTGGAACAAAGGATGGACCGGAATTCAGGCTCCGGGCCGGCGTAAAGCGAACGTGAAAAGATAATGAACAAAGCAGCGCCGTATTTGTCCAGGAACAAAGAACTGAGTGAATTACGAATTCACGTTGAAATAGCCCGGTTTGGATTCGGAGTCTCTTAGAGGGGATTTCAGTGCACCGACTCGTTGAGGAGTTCCAGGAGTGTCTTCGTGAATTCAAATGAAATCTTAAGAGCGTCAGGAGTCATTTGATCCGTACGATCCTTCGGCGTGTGCATCACTTTCATCACTTTCGGCATGTTCTTCGGATCAATCTTGCCCCCGGTTTTTGTCATACGTGCCAACAAGTCGGCGTCGCCCTTGGGAACAACAGATATCGAGATATTCTCGAGACGCATCACCGCAAATGATTCGTAGTCTGAACTGGGATACGAATCTTTTTCGCGATAGATGAACTTTGTCCGGCTTGCAGCCCCTCGAACAAACGGCATGAGAAAATTATCGTCGCCGCCTCCCACGGGTCCGACATAGACCTCATTACCTGACCCTTCTATATCGAGATTGATCATCCCGTAGTGCCATTTTCGATCAACAACACGATCAATGTAAAATTGAGATCCGATTAATCCCTTTTCTTCCTGGTCGAAGAATACGAAATCGACTGTGCATTTCCAGTGAAAATCTTTCATGCTCTTTATGAGTTCCAGAACCACTGCGACGCCGCTGCCATTGTCATTCGCACCGGCTGAGCTGTCAACAGCGTCGAAATGAGCGCCGACAACCAGGCGTTTCTGTCCGTCGCCAATCCTCGCGACAATGTCTTCACCACTCAGGTTCAATGTGTCCTTTGCGTGATAACTGTAGTATTCGAACGGCACAGTGAAAAAGCCGACATGCATTTTCCTTAGTTGATTCTTGATGAAATCAGCGCGGTCCTGGTGTGATTTGCCCTCAATGCCCACCACATAACCAAACATCTCGTCTTCCGGCTGCATCTGGGCGGCGAGACCCGCACAGAATATCAGAATAACGAGGACAAGCTCTCCAAACCTTTTCATGAGCAAAACCTTTCGACAGTGGACGTAGATTACTTCTTGAGCTTAATGCGGAATGTCGTACCGATCCCAGGCCTGCTATCTTTCAGAAGCAATTTGCCTCTGTGGTAGGATTCGACAATTCTTCGGGCGAGACTAAGCCCAAGCCCCCACCCGCGTTGTTTAGTAGAAAAACCGGGACGAAAAACGTCTTTCTTGTTCTTTGGATCGATTCCCTTGCCGGTGTCGGCGACATCGACAAAGACATAATTGCCATGATCGGTGATCGTGTAAGTGATTTTCCCTTCACCCGTTTCAATGGCATCAAGTCCGTTCTTTGTCAGGTTCTCGATGACCCATTCGAACAGCTCTCGGTTGATTCTCGCGGTAGCCCGTCCATTATGATCGATCTGCAATTGTATCTTCTTGCCTGTCTGCGGGATGCGCCGCTTGAAGTATTCTGTCACTTTCGCGATGACATCGACCAGATCCTCGTCGTGCAAATCGGGTTTCGAACCGATCTTGGAAAACCGGGCGGCAATTTTCTGGAGTCTGTGCAAATCGTTTTCCATATCCCGCAGCGTTTCTACGGCATTCGTGCTCTCTAATGATTGCTCTTTCAACAATTCGACCCAGCCGAGCATGCTGGATATGGGTGTTCCAAGCTGGTGTGCGGTCTCACGAGCCATACCCACCCAAATGCTGCTCTGTTCACTTCTTTTCGCATAACTGAATGAAAGATATCCAATCAGGATGAAGAGGGCGACGAGAGAAATCTCAACGTAGGGCAACAGCCGGAGCCTGACGATGAGTGGAGATTCCCCGTAGTGCAGATAGTTCAGAACTATCGTATCCTGATACGTCACCTTGATAGGTGTGTGTATCTTGTCCATCTGGACCAGAAGATTTTTCAGGTACGCATCCTGGTCCCGGAGAGGCAACAATGTATCCAATTCGATGTTTTTCGTGTTGAGCCGATACGGCCGGAGGGGTTCGTTCGAAACGTCGGTGGCAATCATCGGGAAGTCGATGATTGTAATGATTTCGCCCTGGATGAAGCTGAAATCACCGACACCTGCAGCTGCATTGGCAAGATACTGCAGAGACTTCACATACGTATCAGCGATCTGACGGTCTTTCTGCTGGAGTGCCTGGACCAAGTTGTGCGTGAACCAGAGTGTCCCCCCAACGATGACAAAGGCTAGCGCAAGAAGAACGATCTTTGCCTTCGCGATGTAAGAGATGATACCTGTGGCGTCGGACTTAATCATGGCAGGATGAGGATTGCGAGCATCAATCTATCGACGGAGGAGAGTCTGATCTCTTCGTGCTCCGACAGAGACCATCCAGATATTCGTTTCCAACAGCTTGCTGATTGTCTCTATGTAACTCCGTGCGGGGCCAGGAAGATCTTTGTACCGGCGAACATCCGAGATTTTTGACTTCCAGCCTTTGAATGTTTTGTATACGGGCCGAATTGCATCAAGTGTGCCCACGTCCGTCGGGAAGTGTGAAATCCTTTTCCCCTTCAACTCATAGGCGGTGCAAATCTTGATCTCGTCAAAGCCGTCAAGCACATCCAGCTTGGTGATGGCGATCTTCTGAATCCCGTTGACCTGTATTGAGTAACGCAAGCTGACAATGTCCAGCCATCCACATCGCCGTGGCCTTCCTGTCGTTGCCCCAAATTCGCCTCCGACGGTACGAAGTGTATTGCCAGTTTCATCCTTCAGTTCAGTTGGGAACGGCCCATTACCGACTCTGGTGGAATAAGCCTTGACTACACCAACGATGGAATTGATTTCGGTTGGGGGAATTCCGAGACCGGTACACGCTCCTCCGCTCGTTGGGTTGGAAGACGTGACAAACGGATATGTGCCATGGTCTACGTCCAGTAACGCTCCCTGAGCCCCCTCTGCCAGAACCGCCTTCCCTTTACCCAGCGATTCGTTAAGGAATCTCGAAGTGTCCGTGACATATTCATCGATTTTCTTGTCGAACTCCTGGTATTCACTGATGATGGCGTCGACATCCAGCTCATCGCTATGGTAGATCTGTTTCAACAACTCATTCTTTTCCTGAATATTTTGTTTCAGTTTCCGGCAAAGTATGTCACGGTCCAGCAGATCGACAACACGAATGCCCGTCCGCATGTATTTGTCGATGTAGGCTGGGCCGATCCCTCGTCCCGTTGTCCCGATCTTCTGGCTCCCTTGTTCCCGGATCGAATCGAGCGCCTTGTGATATGGCATGATGAGATGAGCGTTGTGACTGATCAGGAGACGACCATGGATGCGAATTCCGGCTTTGGTGAGCTCGTCAATTTCCGTCATCAACGCCACCGGATCAAGGACGACTCCATTGCCGATGACACACGTGACATGTTTGTGGAAGATTCCGGAAGGAATAAGATGAAGGACAAATTGCTTCGGCTTGTCTCCCTTCTTGCCGGGAATGATAACGGTATGACCAGCGTTGGCGCCGCCCTGATACCGGGCTACAATATCAACCTCTTCACTGAGATGATCGACTATTTTCCCTTTCCCCTCATCACCCCACTGAGCACCGACGATTACTTGAACTGGCATGAGACTTGCATTGGAATTTTGAAAATTGGATGGTGGACTGACAGTTGTCGATCGCCATGATTTAAACACTTGCTCTCCGTCTTGTCAAATCCGAAAGGTGTAAGAGAGCAATTCCGAAAAAAGTGTAGGGAAAAATTAAGCGAAAGACAAGATGCAGGTCAACTGCGTCTTGCTTTGTTTTTAGGGCTTTTAAGTCTATATTTTGCAGAAGTACGATATTCCTCTCCAACTTCGAAGCGACTCATTCGAGATGGACAAATTCATCATACATGGTGGAAGAAATCTACAAGGCGTGGTTTCCGTCAGCGGCGCAAAGAATGCGTCTCTCGCCTTGATGCCGGCAACAATTCTTGCAGGGGGAACATACAAACTCGAAAACACACCCAGACTGCGGGACGTGATGACCATGATGAGCCTGCTTGAGTCAATGGGAATCGCCTTCAAGTTTGTTGACAATTCACTCACGGTCGATTCGTCGAATATTACGAACTACGAAGCCCCGTACGAACACGTAAAAAAAATGAGGGCATCGATTTATGTCTTGGGGCCGCTCGTGTCTCGGTTCGGGTTTGCACGCGTTTCCCTGCCGGGAGGCTGTGCGTGGGGGCCAAGGCCAGTCAATCTTCATATAGAAGGACTGAAAAAACTGGGCGCCGATATCCAGCTTGAAGGCGGTTATATTGTCGCGAAAGCGCGAAAACTGAAAGGCGCCAGGATTCTTTTCGATATTTCGAGCGTCGGTGCCACTGGAAATATTCTGATGGCTGCATCTCTGGCACAAGGGGCGACGATTATTGAAAATGCTGCAATGGAGCCCGAAATTGCTGCACTTGCAGAGCTTCTGGTGAAGATGGGAGCGCACATCGATGGAATTGGCACGAGCAGGATTGAAATTGAAGGAGTAGGCGCTTTGCATCCTGCGGACGTCACAACAATCCCGGACCGCATAGAAGCTGGAACAATGCTGATTGCGGCGGCCATCGCCGGAAAACCAGGGAGCAAAGTCCGCATTGATCGATGCAATCCCAAGCACTTTGGCGCGGTGACGTCGAAACTGGAGGATGCAGGTGCAAATTTGACAATCGGAAAGGATTTTGTTGAGCTCGAACCGCCGAACGAAATTCGCCCGGTGAACGTTACGACGGCGATCTATTCAGGTTTTCCTACCGACACGCAGGCGCAGTGGATTGCATTAATGTCACTCGCCAAAGGAACGAGCGTTATCACCGATACCGTTTATTTTGACAGGTTCACGCATGTGCCGGAACTCATGCGCCTCGGAGCAAATATCACGCTGAAGGAGAATGTAGCGACCGTCATCGGTCAGGAAACCCTCACCGGTGCCAAAGTGATGTCCACTGACCTGCGCGCCAGTGCTTCTCTGATTCTTGCCGGACTTGCAGCTGAGGGAACGACGGAAGTATTGCGGGTGTATCATATCGACCGGGGATACGAAGAAGTAGAGAAAAAACTTCAGCGTCTTGGTGCAGATATCGAGCGCGTAGCCGGGGAGGAATTCTAACTCGATATTGAGTAACCATCCACAGAATTCCTTCACGCGTGTCACAGGCCATTCCCGGAATTCCCTTGCCTTATGATGTCTGGAA
The DNA here is from genome assembly GCA_017882185.1 of Bacteroidota bacterium. Classification (GTDB taxonomy): domain Bacteria; phylum Bacteroidota; class Ignavibacteria; order UBA10030; family UBA10030; genus JADGQA01. The sequence goes on along the minus strand of JADGQA010000164.1, from coordinate 490 downwards.
TTGTTAACAGCAGATCGTTTCTCGTCATTGCGTCTGTTTTGTTCATCGAATCCTTCATTTGTACTCAAATCCCCCTTCTCAACTATCTCGGTTATGAGTATTCATTTCTCACTGCATTGATTGCGGGATTCCTCTGTGGTTTGTTCGCTGTGTCTCTGTGGAAAGATCGCATGCCCGCATCCGACCAGCAGTTCTGGACATATGTTCGCACAACATCATCGGCGTCGTTCCTCCTCATTCTTGTTCCACTGCTCGTTATCACAGTGAACGCCATTTTTGTAAAAAACTGTTCGTACACGCAGGGCTTTCGTTTGTATGTGTTGTACGTAGTCCCATCCGTGATTTTCTGTGGTTCTCTCGGAACGCTCTCATCGATCGTAGCCCGAACGTACAAGAAGACTCTGTTCATAATCTTGTTCTTCTTGATCCTTGCTCACATTCCTTACGTAACACTCACGAGGCCGCAGATATTCGCCTTCAATCCGATTGC
>JADGQA010000163.1 GCA_017882185.1 Bacteroidota bacterium | reverse complement strand
ATCTTCAATTCTCGTGCAATCTTCGGGGCATTCAACAGGATGTTCTTTTCGATATCCATGCCGTGGTTTTGAATTTCGACATAGAAATCTTCGCCAAAGATGTCCCTGTAGACGCCTGCAACAGATCGCGCTTGTTCATATTCATTGTTCGCCAGGTAGGAACCGATAATTCCAATCGGACACGCGGAAGTGCAGATAATGCCTTCGTGGTACTTTGAGAGCAGCTCGAGGTCAAGCCTTGGCTTATAGTAGTACCCTTCCAGGTGCGAAAGGGTACAAAGTTTCATCAGGTTCTTGTAGCCAGCCTCATTTTTCGCCAGCAAGAGAAGATGATGATACAATTCTCCCCCGCGCTTCCTGCTTTCGCGTTCGGATGTCTGCGGCTTGTCAAATCTCGATCCTTTCGGCACGACGTACGCTTCACATCCGATGATCGGTTTGATTCCGGCTTTCTTCGCCTTCTTGTAAAATTCGAGAGCGCCAAACATCACGCCGTGGTCCGTCAGAGCTACAGCTGGCATGTCATTCTCAACTGCGGCATCGATCAGACCGTTGATCGTGGAGGCACCGTCGAGAAGACTGTAATGCGTGTGGTTGTGTAGATGAACGAATTGGGACATGAGCTACCGTAGAATAACGTTCGGAACGGAGACTAGCGAGGACTGATGACAAGAAGCCGAGGATCCATCATTGATTCTATTGCGTACAGCAATCCTCTGCGACCGTAGCCCGAATCCCTGACTCCGCCACAAGGTATGTTGTCAACTCTAAACGCCGGGTTGTCGTTGACAATGACCCCACCCACTTCGAAGTTGTTGATTGCTCAAAGAATGTTATTAAAATCGTTTGAAATGATGCCCGCCTTCAAACCGAACGACGAATCAGTCACTACAATCGAAAAACAGACCACAGTCCTGGTTATTCCCCCCTACTCCTGCAAGAGTCGCTGTACCTCGCTCACTGCTAACTCGATAGATACCATGATACGTTCGCCGGTCCTGCGCTTCTTAATTTCCACCTGGCCATTCTTGAGCCCTTTTTCGCCGACGATGACTTGATAGGGCATTCCGATCAAATCTGCGTCCTTGAATTTGAATCCAGCTGAGAGGTTTTCACGGTCGTCAAAAATTGTCTCCAGTCCCGCTTCTGTGAACCGTCGATACATTTGATTTGCTTGTAAGACAGTCTCCTTGCTGTTCATATTGACCGGGATGACATGCACATGATACGGTGCGAGCGATTTGCCCCAACTGATTCCGTTGTCATCTCGGTTCTGTTCAATGTGACAAGCGACTATCCTTTCAATCCCAATACCATAGCTCCCCATAATAACAGGTTTCAACTCTCCAGTCTCGTCGAGAAACTTCACATTGAGGGCTTCAGAATATTTTGTACCAAGCTTGAAGATATGTCCCAATTCAATGCCGTTAGCGATCTTCAGCGGCTCCGTCGTCCCCGGTGCAGGCTCACCAGGTTCAATTGTCCTCAGATCAAAGTAGCCGTCGACCTCAACATCCCGCTTGAGATCAATATTGATGAGATGATAATCGTTTTTGTTGGCACCACTGACCAGGCCGTTCGCTTCTTCAAGCCTTCGATCTGCGATAATCCGAAATCCTTCCAGTCCAATGGGACCAATTGATCCTGCATCTGCACCAGTGAGTTTGTTGAGCTCTGTTGCATCCATGGGTTCAATTGCGCCACCTCCCAAAGCGGAGACCAGCTTGGATTCATTCAATTGGTCATTGCCGACCATTAAAATGAGCAGTGGTTTGCCGTTATGACGGTAGACCAGCGATTTTGCCAGTCGCATATGATCCACGTTGAGGAACTCCATGAGCTGCTTGATTGTCCGAACGTTTGGAGTATGGATCTCTTCGATTTTGTTGTCTGAAGGCAGACGGCCGATCTTCGGAACATCAGACTTTGCAATTTCAAGATTCGCCGCATACCCACTCTTTCCCGCCAGGGCAACCGTATCTTCACCGTGCAGCGATTCAATCATGAACTCCTGCGATCCCGTTCCGCCCATTGCACCGCTCGAAGCACCGACCACGAAAAAATTCAATCCACATCGGGTAAAGATCTTCTTGTATGCTTCCAGATGGGCGTCATAGCTCTTGTCAAGTCCCTCCCAGGATGCATCAAGCGTGTAGGAATCCTTCATCAAGAACTCCCGTCCACGCAATACACCCGAACGTGGTCTTGGTTCATTCCGAAATTTCATCTGTATCTGATACCAGATCTGAGGAAGATCTTTGTAGGACTGGATTCCCGAGCTTGCGATCCAGCTTATCACTTCCTCGTGTGTCGGCGCCAATACCAGGTCCCGTTCTTTGATGCTCAGTATGAAATTGGGTATGTTCCTGCGGCCCGATTGAACCCAAAGGGCTTCTGGATTAAGAGCTGGCAGATGAAACTCCTGTGCACCGATCGCATTCATTTCTTCTCGTACGATTTGCGATGCTTTGCGGATAGCCCTGTATCCAAGCGGCAAAAATGCATAGACACCCGCAGTGAGTTGCCGCATCAGTCCGGCGCGTAACATCAATTGGTGACTGGGAATCGTGGCGTCGCTGGGGATTTCTTTGAGAGTTGGAACAAAAGCCTTGCTAAGTCGCATGTAACTGACCCTAACTAATTGACTGATCGTCGATTTGGTGAATAGCCGATGGGCTAAGCCTTTTGCTATTGCCGGATTCGCGAATCATTCCATCATGATACTTCGGCCCACACGTGATGATTTCGCAATCCCGCTTGATATTGTGCCCCCGAGACGACTCGAACGTCCGACAAACGGTTTAGGAAACCGCTGCTCTATCCATCTGAGCTACGGGGGCAGTGGCATGAGTCTTGTTCGCGATTGGCAACCAAACACTATGCAACGGTGAACCTTTCACACGACGAATTTGAAGTTACAAAACTTTGTCGGCGAGTGCAAACGGGCTCGGCGAACATCCCAAGCCATTACTCAGTAGGAAGTCCTATGAATTGATTCTGAGGAGTGCAATTAGCAGAAGGATAAGCGTCCTCTCTTGACATTGTTGAGGCATGTTAGTAACATGCCGTCGTCGTTCCCGCCTCATGGATATTTTTCTGAGATGAATCTCGAAAGGAGGTCTCCATGAAGTTCAATCATTCCAGATTCAGAATCCAGCCGAAACAAGCAAAACCGTTCTTCAAGGTGAATCCTGCCGACGAAAAAAAACTTCAGCTCACTAAGCAAAACCCAAAACGCTTGAGAATCGTACAGAGCGTTACGGCGGGTCACGTTCGAGGCGGACACTCGTTCCATTGATGAATCCACAAAAAAGAGCCTCTTCGTTATCGAAGAGGCTCTTTCCGAACCTGACGTCACAAATTGCTTCCGCTCTTTCTAGAGTGAATATTGGTCCGGCCTTCTCCCTTCAAACAGATCATTGTACTGGTTGAGCCGTTTTTTGCTCGCTTCCTGCAAGTCGATATAGGCCACGGCTACACCCGATTCCTTCGAACCAAGCCTTTGAAGAACTGTTCCATTCGTTGCCACAATTTCACTGTTCCCAATGAACGTAAAGGAAACACCGCCCCTGTTCTCCGTGCCGACCCGATCGGCCGTCGCCGTAAAAACTCGATTCTCGATACTTCGGGTTATCATTGCATCCGGACAATATGGCAAGACAAGATTTGACGGGTGGACAATGAGTTGTGCCCCCTTCAATGCAAGCGAACGCGCACTCTCCGGAAACGTCCAGTCGAAGCAGATCATGATCCCTATTCTGCCGATAGGCAGATTGAATACCGGGAATCCCAGATCACCGGGTGAAAAGAAGAGATTCTCCTTGTTGTACAAGTGGATTTTTCGATACAATCCCATCATTCCGTACGGGCCTACCAGCGTAGCCGAATTGTAGAGTCGAACTGTCTTTTCGATAAAGCCATAGGCTACGTAACAGGACTTTCTCCGGGCAAATGTCGACATCAGGTCAAACGTGTAACCCGATGTGCTTTCTGAAAGCCGGTCTGCCTCTTGAACATCAACAAAATTGTACCCTGTGTTAAAGAGTTCCGGCAGCACGAACAAGTCAGCTTCAACGCCTTCCATCGTCGAAATTGCGTCGCGAACGTTTGTTTCAATCTCCCCGAATACGGGATCGGTCTGAACTACTGCTACACGCATACGCCAATTGGGTTAAGTTTTGAAACTGTGGGTTTCATGAGACATCGATACTGAATTGAGCGACAATCAGCAAGTACTAACAGACATCCGGCAGTCCATAGTACCATTCGGTGTACTCTTTCCTTCGTCGACTACCGTTTCACATGTAGCTCGATTCATCGGGCAATGCCTATCATTGCTTTTGCTGTGCAGACGCCCACCACGCATCTGTTGTTTTGGCCAATCGTTCGGCCAGACTGATGAGGATTCTTTTGGCAAACTGGGGATACTTCTCGACCACATCATCCATGCTCATCTGTACATAAAGAACAGATGTTGGTTCCAGGGCCTGCAACGTTGCGGTCCGCGGAATATTCAATAAACAACCGAGCTCCCCAAATACTGTCCCCCGATCAGAGATTTCTGCAACTGAGAAATCGCGCTTGAATACCCCGACTTTCCCGGTGAGAAGAATGTACCACGCATCTGCCGGGTCCCCCATTTTCGTTATGATTTCGCCGATGGAGTAGTACTTCTTGATCCCGGCAATTCCAAACTCCTTGGAAGTCTCGATCTTCGTTTTTTCTCTTTGTGAATCCATAATTGATCTCGTGAGTGAAACAACATTCCACCATCGCTTCCGATAGAAGGATGAATGGTAAGGCGAGTCCTGGAACACTCCAGATCATGATAGGGAAAAAAACATCAGCACTCAATTTTTCAAAATGCGAAGTCTTTTGAACCCAACCGTTGATTTTCTACCACATCTCTTGTATACTGGAATGAAGTCACCGAACCAGAACCGTGATGGGAAGGATAGTCTGCCATGAAGAAGATACTCTTAGCCGTTTCAATCATCGTGTCAATAGGTCTGATTGCAGGATGCTCGAAAAAGACAAATGAATCAAAGGAGCAATCTCAGCAACAAAATCTAGGCCCGGGAGCCTCCGCCATCCCCAACGCCGTGGCCGGCATTCATTGGACGGTACCGCAGGGATGGACCGCCCAACCCAAACAACAAATGAGGGCTGCTACGTACAAGGTGCCTTCTCCGAAGGAAGGCGTCGAGCCCGGAGACTGTGGGGTCTTCTACTTCGGCAACGGTCAGGGGGGAACCGTCGAAGACAATCTCAAGCGTTGGATCTCACAATTCGAGAATGGAGGCAAACACGAATTCTCGAGCACGGACATTAACAATCTGAAAGTGACCACCGTCCAGATCGTCGGCACGTATCTCGCTCCATCTGGAGCGATGATGGAATCGACAGATAAGAAGCCGAATTACCGCTTGCTTGGTGCGATTGTCGAGGCGCCTCAGGGAATGGTTTTCTTCAAGTTCACCGGTCCTGCTCAAACTGTTGAAGCAAGCGAGCCCGGATTCAATCAACTTGTCAATTCGTTGTCAAAGGATTAGTCGAGCATTGTCTGTGTATTGACGCCAACGAATTCATCCATCATGGACGGATCTGAGATCAAACGTCGTCTCTTTTCAGAAAGATGACTCCTAATGGGGGAAGATTTAGCGACAGGGAATAATCCCGTCCATGGGAGGGAATCGGATCGGACACAACAGTTCCCGTGTTTCCAACGTTGCTCCCGCCATAGTACTCCGAGTCACTGTTAAGGAGTTCTCGGTAGATTCCAGATTCCGGCGTTCCAATCCTGTAGCCAAATCTCGGCACGGGCGTCAGATTGCAGACCACGATAACACTCTCGCTCTGTCCGACAGAATGGCGAATGAATGATATGACGCTGTTCTGCTTGTCCTGGAAATCGATCCATTCAAATCCCGTATAGTGAAAATCTACTTCGTACAGCGCTTTCGAGGATATGTAAGCGCGGTTAAGATCATCGACCCAACGCTGCACCCCTGCGTGCAGAGGATATTGAAGCAGATGCCACTCGAGCGATGAATCGTGGTCCCATTCTGCCGTTTGACCAAACTCGTCTCCCATGAAGAGCAGTTTTTTTCCTGGGAATCCATACATGAGACCGTACAACGCACGCAGATTTGCAAATCGTTGCCATTCATCTCCCGGCATCCGATAAATGAGAGACCTTTTTCCGTGAACCACTTCATCGTGTGAAAGTGGAAGCAGGAATCGTTCGGTGAATGCATACAGAAGCGCAAAGGTTAAGCTGCCTTGATGGTGTTTGCGATGAATTGGATCTTTTTCGAAGTATGCCAGTGTATCGTGCATCCACCCCATATTCCATTTGAGCTGAAAGCCGAGTCCTCCATTTCCTGTATCCGCAGTCACTCCAGGCCACGCCGTCGATTCCTCTGCGATCATCAGGACGCCAGGATGGTACTGGCGAACGAGGTCGTTCAGATGCTTCAACAAGGATAGTGCCTCCAGGTTCTCTCTCCCCCCGTACTGGTTTGGTATCCATTCCCCTGCCTTTCGGGAATAATCAAGGTAAAGCATGGAGGCAACAGCATCGATGCGTAATCCATCGAGGTGGTAGTATTCGAACCAAAACAGTGCATTGCTCAGAAGAAAATTCCGGACTTCATTTCGACCGTAATTGAAAATGAGCGACCCCCAATCCTGATGTTCACCTTTCCGTGGGTCCGCGTGCTCGTAGAGATGCGACCCATCAAAGCTTGCCAACGCATGAGGATCTTTTGGAAAGTGTGCGGGAACCCAATCGAGGAAAATTCCGATGTTGTTGCGATGGCACTCATTCACGAAGTGCATGAATTCCTGCGGAGTTCCGAAACGACTCGTCGGCGCAAAATACCCCGTTACTTGATATCCCCACGATCCGTCAAACGGATGCTCCTGCACCGGCATCAACTCTATGTGCGTGAAGCCGCGCTGAACGACGTATGGTACCAGTTTCTCGGAAAGTTCGCGATAAGTCAGCCAACGATTGTTCTCCTCCGGTACTCTGGCCCATGAACCGAGATGCGCTTCATAGATCGAAATCGGCTTACCCAGTTGATCGCTTTTGTTTCTTTCTGTCATCCATTCATCGTCGCTCCACTTGAATCCCCTCAGGAAATTGATTTTTGAAGCCGTGCGCGGTCGATGTTCCATTTCGGTCGCATAAGGATCCGTCTTGTCTAGGAGATCACCATTCGGTGTTTTGATATGAAACTTGTAATTCGTGCCTTCCGCGATTCCTGGAATGAAAATCTCCCAGACGCCCGACGACCCTAGCACTCTCATGGCGTGCCATCGCGGATTCCAGTAATTGAAATCACCAATGACGCTGACGCTTCTTGCATTCGGAGCCCAAACAGCAAATTGAACTCCTCCAATGTTGTTGATCTCGGCGTAGTGTGCGCCCAGTTTTTCATAGATCCGGTGATGGTCCCCTGCACCAAAAAGATGAAGATCAAAATCCGTCAGGGTCGGCAGAAATGAATAGGAATCATAGAAGATCTCTTCCGTATCTGTCTCTGTCACTTTCTTCAACTTGTACGGAAAGACGTCGTTTCTATTTGCAAAGACAGCTTCATAGAATCCTTCTTCCATGATCTTCACCATGGGAAACTCTGCCCCCTTCGGCTTGCCATCACCCCCGAGCTCCAACACGGATGCAGACTTCGAATCGGGAAGGAATGCTCGAATGACAACCTGCTTTTTCTTGCCCCGCTCGACGATATGAAGGCCCAGAACGGCAAATGGATCGTAGTGCTCATTACGCACGACTTTGAAAATTTGGTCGATGTCAATTGTTGTATTCATAGGTGTTCAATATCCTGAGAAAGCAGATTTACACACCAGGGCGCCGATACAGATGGTGCCGACGAATATAGCGCTCAACGACTGAAGGAACAAGGAATCGAATCGATT
>JADGQA010000162.1 GCA_017882185.1 Bacteroidota bacterium | reverse complement strand
GTATCTGGGGAACTGACAATATAGACGCCGCGTCTCCAACGTGGTACTTCAAGGATCAGAATTTCGAAGAAACCGTACCGATGCAGATCATTAGTCCGCAGTTCACATCCCTTCTTTCTGCTGTAGGGGACATCGACGGATTCAGACACGATAATCTCGATGTTTCTCCGTCAGACAGATTTTCCCCTCACAAAGGAACGACATTGTCGATTGCTTTTGCCGGAAAACTCCCTTCAAAGATCGTGAAGGCATTCAATACGCGACCCTATGGTGCATATTCGACCGACGGCGGCACAACCTGGCGCGATTTCGGTGGACGCAATTCGACAGGATACCCTGCCGGAACTACAGAAGGCGGCTCGTGGACAATTGCTGTTTCCGCTGATGGGAGCTCTATTGTATGGACACCGACTGGCGCGTCGATGTCACGCTCCGTGGACAACGGCAAAACTTGGCTGACATGCAGCGGTGGAGTGCCAGCCGTTCCTCCGATTGCTGATAGAGTAAATTCAGAGAACTTCTACGCTTACAATGGACTGGATGGAACGCTGTGGGTATCTACCAATGTCGGCGCGTCTTTTCACAAGGGAGTCCAGTCATTGCCAACCGTACCAAGCTATCAGTCACAAGACGGAAACGCAGCAGCTGTACCTGACCAAGAGGGCGAAATATTCATTTGTTGCGGTCCCGGGGGACTGTATTGCTCGACTGACGCAGGACAGACAGCAACGAAGGTCAACAGTGTCGGAGCCGCCTTCAGAATCGGATTCGGGAGACCCGCTCACACCGGCGATTATCCGACCATGTTCCTCTATGGAACAGTTGATGGCAGTTTGGGGATTTATCGATCCGTTGACAAAGGAATATCTTGGACAAGAATTAATGATGATAATCGCCAATTTGGCTGGATTCATCAAATAGGCGGAGATCCGAAGGTGTTTGGGAGGTGTTATGTTTCTGCAGAGGGACGAGGAGTTTTTTATGGCAACACTCAGGACAGCCTGGTTTCGTCAAGCAATCCTTCGAGTTTCAAGTTGTCTCCAACCGTGATCGATTCTGTAAGGACGAGGATTCTCACTCAAACTGTCAGTTGGTCCCGGGCATCCGATCCGGAGAGTCGTCCTCTAACCTATATGCTTCATTTTTTTGGTCAGGCAATCGATACTACGTTTGAGACCGCCGACACGACTGCCACATTTGCTGTCGGCGGCATTCAACCCTCGAGCATCTATGTTCTTACAGGCGAGGTAACGAACGGGTCTGACATGACGCCATCTTCAAATCATATTCCTTTTCCCACGGCCGCGACTCTGACGAGCATCGACAAACTGCATCTTGGAATACCGCGATCCATCAATCTAGGCCAGAACTACCCTAACCCATTCAATCCTTCCACGACCATTGCTTTTGACATCCCCACTTTATCACACGTCGTTCTCAAGGTGTACGATCTCGTTGGCCGTGAAGTAACAACGCTAGTGAATGAGAAGTTGCCCTCCAGTTCATATCGAGTACAATGGGTTGCACCACAGCTTTCGAGCGGAGTGTATTACTACCGTCTCACCGTCGGTGGTGGGTTCAGCAAGACGCTCAAGATGCTCATTGTAAAGTGATGGGGAATACGGTCCTTCCCTGCTCTGCCGGTCGAGAAGGAACATCACTTCCGTGTTCCGCCCGCACATGTGAAGGGCGGCCATCACTTCTCATGGCTTGCAGAACTCGGCGTACGACGGGGGAGAGCATTCGGCGGGTGAATCCTTGTTTCCATCACGGAGTCTTTGGCTGTCGATAAACGATTTCCACCCTTCCTATTTGAATCCCGTCGGCAAACACGATCTTCACGTATTCTGTCCCGGCTGGAATCTCGTCGCACGTGTATGAAACGGCATCATAGAATCCATAGTCATTCCCGTCAAATCGATAAGTCCTGGTTTTGATGGGAAGAAGCGGAAACGCATTCATAGTGCTGTCGGCGGCAATGATCGAAAGTCTTGCATTTGATGGCTGGTAGGTATCTATCTCCATCGAAGATGACGCGGGAACTCTATACACGATGAAGCTTCCCTCCTTCCCGGAAACTCTGCTTCGATCTTCCTTCGCCTTCCGAATATCTTCGAACTTCAGCAGTCTCAGATCGCCGCTCTTCTGAAATATCTTCTCATACGAATCCATTTCATCCACCATCGTCTTTGTAACGACGTTGATGGAACCAACAGCATTGGAATAGTCAGAAGTACCGGACTCATTTCTCGCTCTTACCCTGTACTCATAACTTCTTCCCAGTTGCGCGGTCTCATCGCAGAACAACGGCCGGAATTGATATCGACTATCGTCGACGCTGTCGGCAATGATTCTCCACTCTGTTGAATCCTTGTCCTTTCGCTCGACGACATAACTTCGGGCACCCGCAGAACCCTGCCACGCAATGGAAGAGACGTTATTGATCTCAAGCAACCTTGGAGCCGAAGGGACGGGTAGAGGGGGCGGAACCGAACCATCAATCTCGAATGCCTTCTCATGCAGCATGGCAACAACCGCACGCTCGTCATACGAATCCGCATCCGGAAACCCCGGCCACCGATACGAAGAGTAACCATTGTACTCATAGTGATTATAGAAACCGCCTTCCCTGGTTCGGAAACGCAGACTCCAGATCATTCCTCCGGCGAGGCCCTGATGAATGATCGTATCCGTGATCGCCCGAATATCCTGAGTTGGGACTATACCGTATTCACCGATTAAGTACGGCTTCTTTCCTCTAGCCTTTGCTTGATTAGCTATTATGTATTGGAGAGACGCCTTCGGATCTCCATAGTGGTGTGTGGAAAGGATATCGATATTCGGATCGTCGAGCGCTTCCTGGGTAAGCTCTCTGCCAAGCGTTCCCTCCATCACAAGATGATTTGTATCGAGGCTCTTGATGTAGGCGGCTATTGTCTTCGTCCACGAATACGGATTGACCAGTTCATTGCCGGTCTCCCACGCCATGATAGCTTTGTCGTCCTTGTATTTCGTTCCCGTATAGATATTCGTACGATTGACAAGGAATTCAATAGTCTGTTCAAAATCCCCTATCAGTTGAAGATCGGTCCAGAACGCATCTCGTTCCTTTCTTCTGAATGCCGCATACTCAGCCACACCACCCCACCACTTCCAATTATCAACGAAGGGAATAATAACCCGAACGCCGACCTCATTGGCGACCTGCAACACTTTGTCCAAGGTTTCGAATGCATCGACGTTGAACAAGCCGGGTCCATCGACGTGTCGCCTGATTTCCGGTGTGTCATCCTGCCTGCGCACTGAGAGAACATAGATGCGGGTCACTTTCCCGCCGAACTGTTTGATGGTGGTAAGTGCGTCTCGAATCTCAAACTCATTCGGAAGTCGCCAAGGATTTATCCCGGTGAATGGAAGATAGTCTTCGACGTAGTGCAAATTAGGAGTGTCGAATGAAATGAAACGCAACTCCTGATTCCCGTCCATCAGCGTCGCCCCGTTGCGCGTGATAAAGTTCGCGAACTGAGCTTCCAGATTCCCTTCAAAGGGAATCGCAAGGAAAATAAGAATGGCCACGGCTTGAAGGGTTCGACTCATTTGGTACTCGTACGTTGCGAGTGAGAAGCGACTGTGGATTCGACGACGGCAATCTACAAATTGTTCAATCTCCATGCCAGCAAATCAGTCGAGGTGCGGACTCTCATTTCTGAGAACTTTGCTTGAAACATATGGTCTGGCGGGTGCGAACGCCTATCCAAGACTTCGCTGCGCTATTAATATAATAAGGAATAATCAAAATGATAAAACGAGCGGTGGCAATTTGTGCATTGTGTCCAGTGAATGACTACTACTTGTAGTATGTTTTTTGCTGATTCAACGGTTGTCAGAAGTGTCATAGAAGGCCATGCCATCCTCTTTTTCACATTCTCGTGGACTCACGGAGACGTTGAATCATCATTTGCACGATGACTTGCTCCGCAAGTGGTATCCGTTGGTGATGGACACCAAGCACGGCGGATACTTTACGAATGTAACGTACGACTGGCGTCTCGCGTCTGACCAGGAGAAAATGATTGTGAGTCAGGCGAGACACGTTTGGACTACATCGAAAGCAGCACTGTTTGTTCCAGACAGTTCAAAGTTCGAATCATATGCACGACACGGGCTGCACTTTCTTCGGGATTTCATGTGGGATGAGCGCTATGGCGGTTTCTACCAGATTCGCAGTCGTGAAGGAGACTCTACAGATTGCAGAGGGTGGGGTGAAGAAAAGCGGACATATGGAAATGCATGTGCCCTCTTTGCTCTAGCGGCGCTCAACGGTCTCACCCGTGATGCAACTGTGCTTGCATTTGCCAGGGAAACGTTCGAGTGGTTGGAAACTCACGCTTACGACGATGAATACAAAGGCTACCATCAGTTCCTTACTCGTCAGGGCGAACCGTTTGATGAGACCAGCCAATACAGGTCGATCGCATCCGATATTCGAAAGGTTGGTCTGAAGGATTACAATGCGACAATTCATCTGCTTGAAGCCTACACCGAATTGTTGCACGTGTGGGACACGGAAGTACTTCGAGTCAGACTTGTATCCCTTCTGAAATTGATCCGCGACACTATGGTTACGAAGAAAGGATACGTCCAACTCTACTTCACCCGGGATTGGATGCCCGTGACTTTCCAAAAGGCTTCGGAAGCAACACGCACACTGAACTATGCTCTCGATCGTGTCTCATTTGGCGACGATCACGAGACAGCATTCCTGATGCTGGAAGCGTCCTACACCCTCGGAATTCGGAATGACGGCAAGACCCTTGAAGTTGCAAAGCACATGCTTGACCATGCCATCGACAACGGTTGGGATCGGGAACTGGGTGGTTTCTTCGACGCAGGCTACTACCTCAACGGATCTGACCAATGTTCGATAATTCGGGACACCAAAACATGGTGGGCACAAGCAGAGGCGCTGAACACCCTCTTGATATTCTCACGCATTTTCCCTGAGAACGTTCAGTATCTTGAATTTTTTGAGCAACAATGGAGCTACATCGACAAATACCTGCTCGATCATCGATACGGAGACTGGTATGAGAGGGGTACGGATAAGGACACTCACGCCCGTTATGGCCCAAAGAGTCATATGTGGAAATGCACGTACCACACGGGAAGAGCAATCATGAATTGTGTCGCTCTCACCAGTGATGAAGTAAATTGTTCCCCGGGAGTACGTGAACGTAAGCTTGAACTTGACAAGATGATCGACCACTGGAAGACAATCAAGCTGGCCGCTGAGAACAGAACAATGGTCACGGCTAACGCTTCCTCGTAGTATCAAGATTGGGCACTTCGGCGCCGATGCGGAAAACAGTAATTTCCCAGGCGACATCGCTCCGGCAAAGACATCATGCAAACTGAATAATGAATCGAAGGAATTCCCATGAGACGAACTAATCTCTGTATTCTCCTGATGATCGCAGGATTGCTAACCCACGATGGTGTACTAGCACAAAAATTCGATGGATTGGCCCGCACGCCACCGATGGGTTGGAACAGCTGGAACAAATTCCAGTGCAATGTCGATGAGCAGATGATTCGGGAGACTGCGGATGCGATGGTATCCAGCGGCATGAAGGAGGCTGGATATCAATACATCGTCATTGACGATTGCTGGCACGGCAAACGCGATAGCCTTGGCTTCATTCATCCCGATCCACAAAGATTTCCGTCCGGAATGAAGGCCCTCTCGGAGTATGTCCACGCCAAGGGATTGAAGTTCGGCATCTATTCCTGTGCGGGCATCACAACGTGTGGAGGTCGTCCCGGGGGTCGTGGTCACGAATACCAGGATGCCGTTACGTACGCCTCGTGGGGGGTCGACTACCTGAAGTATGATTGGTGCAACACGGGCGGGCTCAACCCGGTGGGTGCTTACACAACGATGCGGGATGCTCTCTTCGCAGCCGGGAGACCGGTCGTATTCAGTATCTGCGAATGGGGCGACAACCAACCGTGGACGTGGGCCAAGGATGTCGGCCATTTGTGGCGCATCACCGGAGATATAACAAATTGCTTCGAATGTGAAGTCAATCACGGTTCTTGGTCATCGTGGGGCGTCATGAAGATCATCGAAATGCGGAAAGACCTGCGCAAGTATGCAGGCCCGGGCCACTGGAACGACCCTGATATGCTTGAAGTCGGGAACGGGATGTCTGTTGGTGAAGACCGTGCGCACTTTTCCTTGTGGTGTATCCTTGCCGCCCCTCTCATTGGGGGGAACGATCTTCGGGCAATGAGCAAGGAGACGGTCGATATTCTGACGAATCGAGAAGTAATTGGTGTCGACCAGGATTCTCTCGGCATGCAGGGATTCCGCTATAATAATGATATCAACGGACTTGAAGTGTGGGTGAAACCACTCCAGCGGGGAGATTGGGCCGTATGCTTCCTCAATCGGAACCTCAAATCTCAAAAGATCTCATACAATTGGTCGAAGTATATCGTGAGCGATGATCTTTCGGGAATGTCGCTTAACAGTAACGAGGCAACGTACTCCCTGCGCGATCTTTGGAAAAAGAAGGACGTCGGGACTACACAGAAGCCACTTGTTGCAGAGGTACCCCCAATGGATGTGCTCTTGCTGAGATTGACGAAGCAATAGCAGACACTCAGCAAATGAAATTTCTTCCAGTCATATCAGTTGCGGTTGTTTCGTTCTTCTGCGCGTCTGCAACCGATCCTGATTCAGAAGACACTTCAAGGCAATCCATACCGATTCATTCGAGCGTGATGTTCGCAGGCGCAATACAGGATACCATGGTCATCGATGTGTCACTGCCAGCGAGTTATGATGTTGACACCTCCGCCCAGTACCCCGTGCTGTACCTTACCGATGGATATTGGAGAAGAGGACAACATCAGCCCATCCACGACATGGCCAGGGAGGAAAATGTCAAAGAGGTTATTATTGTCGGGATTGGGTATCCTGACAGCAATAATCCCGACGTGATTCGCGTTCGTGATCTCATCAACAATCCAGGCAGGTTCCTTGATTTTATCCTGCATCAATTGATTCCCTATATTGAGAACAACTACCGTACAAATAGAGAAAAAACTCTATGGGGCTCCTCCTATGGCGGCTACTTTGTGATGTATGCTCTTTTCAACTACTACACGAACACAAAAGGAGTTTTTCATAGTTACATCGTTGCGAGTGCCGCGGCACTGGAAACAACGGATTTTGGCGGGACACCGACCGACTTGTTCGGATTTGAACAAAACCTTGCTTCCAACACCACCGAGCTGAATGTCAACCTTCACATTACCGTGGGTGGGAGTGAAGAATCATATCGATTTCTCGATCCCTTTAAGCGACTCGTGCAGACACTGGAGAATCGTCGTTACACGGGATTCTTCATGAAATCGTATATTGATCCAGGCAAAGATCACCCCACAGTCTGGGAACCGACCCTCTACGAAGGAGTCCGCATGTTTCTTTCAAAATAACAATTCTACACACCTAAGAAGGAACGGATATGAAGATCACGATGCAGTCCCTGACCCTGATGGCCGTCACACTCCTCTTTGCTCAGACTATTTGCGCTCAACCAGACGCAGCATCTAAGCAGTACCACGAATGGTGGAATGACCAGAACATCGGCGCACCTCTCAATAGTCCTGATGCAAAGAAACTTCCTCTTCTTCATGTCCGAGGAAACAAATTTGTCGATGATCGCGGCGACACCATACTGTTCCGCGGCCTTTCAATTTCTGATCCCGACAAGATTGAACATCAAGGACATTGGTCGAAGGATCATTTTGTGAAAGTGAAAGAAATGGGGACAATGCTTGTCCGTATCCCTGTGCATCCGATTGCATGGCGGGAACGTACGCCAGCGAAGTACCTGGCGCTGCTTGATCAGGCAGTCCAGTGGTGCACCGAATTGGGCATGTATGTGATCATCGACTGGC
>JADGQA010000161.1 GCA_017882185.1 Bacteroidota bacterium | reverse complement strand
TTGTGTCAATCAATGGTCCCTCGTATTTCAGCCATCAGCCATCCGCAGATGATTCCACCAGTTTTCGAAGGAAAATCGACCAAGCAAGAGTACGTACGATCGTTGTTCGATGGGATAGCATCTCATTATGATTTTCTTAATCATTTCTTGAGTTCGGGATTTGACATCCTTTGGCGAAAACGTGCGATTCGATTGCTGCGGGAATCTCATCCACGTCTCATATTGGACGTGGCGACTGGAACCGCCGATCTTGCGATTGAAGCAGCGCGTTCGCTGGGTGCGAGTGTCATTGGTATCGATATTTCGAATCGAATGTTGAACCTTGGGAGAAGAAAAATCTCACAAAAAGGCCTTGTCGAATTGGTTAGTCTGAGACCAGGCAATGCAGAATCCTTGGAGTTTGAGGACAATATGTTCGACGCGGTGACCGTTGCATTTGGGGTGAGAAATTTTTCCGATGTCTTCAGGGGCCTAGCGGAAATGCTGAGAGTATTGAAGCCAGGCGGAACGGCGGTGATCCTCGAGTTTTCCAAACCTCGAACGTTTCCACTCAGACAAATCTACGGTTTCTATTTTGAAAGAATCCTCCCTTTCCTGGGTGGCGTTATTTCCGAGAGTCGTGAATCATACGACTATTTACCGGATTCTGTGAAAGGATTTCCGGACGATACGACACTTCTCGAATTTCTTCATTCTGTGGGTTATTCGAACACGAGACAATACCGGTTGACGTTCGGGATTGCGACAATTTACCTTGGCACGAAAGCGATTACATCATCGAATTACATATCGTAGACAATGGTCATTCGAATAGGGCATAGTCCCGATCCAGACGACGCGTTTATGTTTTATGGCCTTGCATCAGGCCGGGTCAAGCTCGAGAATATCACGATCGAACACGTCATGGAAGACATTCAGTCTTTAAATGTCCGCGCGATGAGAGGAGATTTGGAAGTCACGGCTATCTCTGCTCACGCGTTTCCTTATGTGGCAGACAAGTACTGGATCATGGCGACCGGCGCAAGCATGGGTGAAGGATATGGGCCTGTTATTGTCTCGAAGAAATACAAATCACTTGATGAGCTGAAAGGCAAAAGAGTTGCCACTCCCGGGAAACTCACCACTGCAACCCTGTTATTCAAGATCTTCACGACCGGCATTGAAAACTTCGATATTTCCTTTGACGAAATCTTGGGGCAAGTCAGTGAAGGTAAATTTGACGCCGGCCTTATCATTCACGAAGGTCAAGTCACGTATGCAGATCAGGGCTTTCACAAAATTCTCGATTTTGGAGAGCTTTGGGCCGAGAAATTCGATAAATTACCACTTCCTCTTGGCTTAGATATTGTTAGGAAGGATCTAGGGGATACACTTGCCCATCAGCTTTCCGATGGTCTAAAACAAAGCATTCATTACGGATATACCCATCAAGATGACTCCGTGCGGTATGCGCTGCAATATGGCAGAGGTATCAGTCGAGAACTGGGCGAACGATTTGTGAAAATGTACGTGAGTGAACTAACTGTCGATATGGGAGAACGAGGGAAAAAAGCCCTGGAGAATTTGTACTATCTTGGGGCTCAAAAGAATCTCATTCCACCTGTTCCTCCAATCGTGCTGTTCTGATCCGCGGATTGAAATGATTGGACTCTTTAAAATATTTGATGCCCACGTTCATTTCTACTCGAATTCCTATTTCAAGTTCCTCGTCAAGCAGAAGCCAAACAGAGCCGATATCAGCACAGAGCTCAAGAATCTTGCGGCAAAGGGACACTTGGAAATTCCCGGAGAAGACCCCCTACAGTTTGCAAAACGTTGGATTGATATCATCGACAAGTGGAAGCTGGAGCGACTCCTTCTGTTCGGCAGTATGCCGGGAGACGAAGATGCGGTTGTCAAGGCTGTTCAGGCGTTCCCCACTCGTTTCACGGGGTTGTTCGCGGTCGATCCGAATTCAAATGTCCTAATGGAGAATGCAGAAAAGAGGCTCAAGGAAGACAAGCTTCGTGGCATACTCCTCTACCCTTCTCTGTATCAGATCAGCGTCAATGATGAGTGGCTTTTTCCTCTCTACAATCTTGTCCAGGACTGCAAAGGGGTCGTATTCACCCATTTTGGAAAACTCATCATGCGTCCTCGTGATTTTGCGGGCGTACCCACGGTTGTCAACGAACAATTTGCGAATCCCAAAGATCTGGTGCCAGTGGCAAAGAAATTTCCGGGTGTCCGATTTATCGTTCCCAATTTTGGCGCGGGCAAATTTGAGGAACTTCTCGATGTCGGACGAACATGTCCGAATGTGTATGTTGATACAGCGGGATCGAATTCCTGGATGTTGACCCATGAATCGAAACCTGATTTGCGCAGAGTCTTCCAACGAACTATCGAAGCCTTCACCTCAAGCCGGATACTGTTTGGCTCCGATTCCGGCATGCTTCCCCGAGGATACCGCTATGATATTGTCGACAACCAGCTGAAGTTGCTCCAAGAGATGCGAATCCCTATTGCAGATATCAAGAAAGTTTTCTACGAGAACGCTGCATCGATTTTTGGAGGTTAGCGGACTATCTGAGGGACATAAAGTTCAAATGAAAGCCCTGCAACTGTATCGCAGCGCGGGGATTTTTGTTTTAACCTAATAGCTGGGCAATTTCCTATGCTGCAGCACCACGCTCGTCAACATCCAGGATTTCATAAAGCGTCGTTCGTTGGGCAGGCAGAAATCCGGATTCACGGATCAACACTTTGCATTCCTGAATGTTTGTCTTGTTAATGAAGTTAGCCGCAGCGTGTACATTTTCTTCGAGCAGGGTGCCGCCGAAATCATCTGCTCCAAAGTGAAGGGCAATTTGGCCGATCTTCTTCCCCTCAGAGAACCATGACGCCTGGATGTGGGGAAAATTGGTTAGATAGATTCTCGAAAACGCAATCATCTGGAGATAACGAGTAGATGTTGCATAGCGTGGAATGATCTTTTCAAGCGGAGTGTTCCCCGGCTTGAAAGACCAGGGAACGAAAGCTGTAAAGCCTCCGGATTCATCCTGCAACTTCCTGATTGAATCGAGATGCTCGATCACATCTTCACCGGTTTCCAGGTGACCATACATCATCGTTGCCGTTGATTTGAATCCGATGCGATGCGCCTCACGCATCACATTCATCCAATCTGCCGATGTTCCTTTTCTGCTGCTAATTTTCTTTTTGACTCGGTCAGCGAGAATTTCTGCGCCGCCCCCGGGGATAGAGCGCAAGCCTGCATCCCAAAGCTTTCTCAGCACTTGAGGAATTGTCAAACCGGAGACACCGGCCATCCCAATAATTTCTGACGTGGAGAAAAAATGAGGATAGACTTGAGGGACTTCCTTCACCGTTCGATCAACAAGCTCAAGGTAGTACTCAAACGGCAATGCTGGATTCACACCACCTTGGAGGAGTACAGTCGTCACACCTTTTGAGGCAGATTCCTTGAATTTCTGGATCATATGATCGACACTATGCGTATACTCTCCTTCGTCTCCGGCGTGACGATAGAAAGCGCAGAAGATGCAATCGATGTTGCAAACGTTTGTGTAATTTGGATTCGTGTCGGACACCCATGTAACCCAGGGATTCGGGTTCTTCTTGAATCGGATTTCGTTCGCCATCTCCCCGAGATCTAACAGTTCGGAGTTCTGGAGCACAAAGAGCCCTTCATCCGGAGTGAGCCTCCCGTCAGAACGTATCTTTGAATAGAGTTTCGCTAACGTCATATCGTCCTCAGATACTAACCTTATAACCTGCTGTCTTCAAGTCCTTAATAACGCTGAAACTTGCTTCTTCAAGTTTAACGACAATTGGGCGGATCGAGACTCCCGGAACTCCTTTCGGGAAATTGACATCTGTCATATGAAGTACGCAAACGTGGTTGTTGCCAAGTTTGCCAACAAAATGTCCAATTTCAAACATCGCGTAAGCGAGATCGTCCGTGTTGAGGATAAAGAATGCATACCGGACATCGGACCTTTCCTGCAATTGGTCGAGTGCAAGCATTTTGCCTCGTTCCCGGTCGAGTGCAATCTCCTCCAGACCAATCTCTTTAATGAACTGCGACAACTGTTCACGAAGCGGATCACCTTTTTCACCAATAATGTAGACTCTCGTACAACCTCCTTGAGGAACCGCATTGGTTTGAGGCTGTGGCGGAGCTTGCTGAGTGACAGCGGGCTTTGGCGGCGGTTTCAATACTCTTGTTCCGCTTGTCGGATCGATGCCGGTCACAACGGCGGGAGCAGGTTGGGCAACTGAAGTTCCAGCGGGGACGGCAGCCAAATCGGGGGAGGCCCGCAACTTTTCGAAGAGATCTTTCATCACGTTCAGGATCAACTGAGCGGAAGCTTGAAAAAAGAAACCTCCGTTTTGATCGGCCAAGATCTTATTCTTGTAAGGAAATCCAATCGGGCCGGCCTGTTCCAAAGACTCAAGGCATGCTTTACGCCACTCCAGATACTTGCTCTGTAATCTGGCATTGTACCCCGAGAATTCGAATCCTCCCTGCGGGGCCAGCTGAGCGCCGGCCGCCACGAGCTGTTCGATTTTTTTCAGCACTTCAGACATACATAACCGCTCAAAGCCTGCGCTGCAATCTTGTCCTAAGTAAGTTCCACCTCGACTGCGAGCAAGAGAGATTGAAAAGTCTCGATTGCCATCCGTTCTCGCTCGCCCAATCTATATGTAAAACATCGCAAGTACTCACCAGCTTCTTCGGTGGAAAGTCCGATGCGTTTTCCGTGCACCTCACCTACAATCTCCGGAATATTCTCGGAAGATTCCAAAGCAAGCCGGATGATCTCATCTAATTCAGCTTTTAGAGAATCTTGAAGCTTCTTCCTGACTGCCCATACTGCAAAAACGAATGGAAGGTTTTTCCACTCGTACCACTCTGTTGCCAAATCATAGCACAATTCGAAGCCCGTAAGACCGAATTTGTTCGCCCTGAGAGCATCGTCTCCGATCAAAAGTACAGCGTCGAACTGATCGAAATCATTGACTCCTGAATGCATCCGTTGCAGGTTTGCGTGAACGCCGTATTTTTTTCTCAACAACACATTCAGCAATTGTACAGATGTGGCAGTATCATCGGTGATTCCGATCGTCTTCCCGTCAAGGTCCTTCCATCCATGGTTCGAAAACAGCATAACACTCTTTACGTGATCTCGTGTCGCTATACAATACGGCACAAGATCAAATGATTCCTTCTGCCTCAAATAGTCCATAAGGGAAAATAGGCCTGCATCCATCTGCCCTTTTTGAGCAAGAACTCCCATCCTTCTTGGGGTAACCGGGAGAATCTTGAACTTGCGTTTTTCCAGCTGCGCATAGAAGGGAACCGAATTGAGATAGGGAATTTTGCCGATCACATGTTCGCCATGGATGTTGAGCGGATTATAGTATACATCGCGCTCAACGGCGATCTTCCCGGCATCGCTAATGATCTTAACCAGCTGCTCCTTTGCGAGGGTTGCAGGACTGATTGCTCCGGCATCGTGCGCTATCCGTTCTCCACCTACTGTCCCATCCATATCATCTGCACCAAAATTAAGCGCCACCGAGGCGACTTCTTCTGTCAGCATGACCCAGTAGGCCTTGATGTGGGGAAAATTGTCGAGCATCAAACGCGAAACAGCAATCATTTTCAGATCGTCGATAGCTGACGTAAATTGGTTTGGCGGTTTTATTCCGGTGTCGCCAGGCTGGAAGGCGAGTGGGACAAACGACAGGAAACCACCCGTCTCGTCCTGTGCCTCGCGCAACTTTATCATGTGTTCCAACCTCTCGTCAAGTTTCTCGATATGACCGTAGAGAATTGTATCGTTCGACGGAATGCCGAGCCTGTGAGCAGTTTTGTGAATCTGCAGCCACGCCTTTGCACCAATCTTCTGATTGAACAACAACCTTCGGACCCGCTCGGAAAACACTTCTGCACCGCCACCGGGGAGCGTGCGGAGCCCCGCCTCCTTCAGTTGAATCAAGACCTCTTCGAGAGAGATCTTGAACTTCTTATGAAAGAAATCCAGTTCAACAGCCGTAAAAGCCTTTACGTCGATCTCAGGATAAGCCTTCCGGATTTGGCGCAACATATCGAGATAGTAATCCCATTCCCACTCCGGATGCAGGCCGCCCGTTATATGGACCTCATGGATCTCGTCATTGAGCTTCCCGAGGATTTCCTGGATGGTCATCTCGTAGGCATCCGGTTTGCCCGCCTTCGTCGCAAAATCGCAGAACTTGCACGAGAGGACACAGATATTGGTGGGTTCAATCTTCTGATTAAGAACAAAATATACAGCATCGCCACTTCGTCTCTGTTGAGAAAAGTAGGCTATTTTCCCAAGCGAAAGAATATCAGGAGTTGCGAACATTGTCCGACCGTCCTCCAGTGAGAGACGCTCTCCCCGCTGAACTTTGTTCCAAACCGGAATGAGTGTCCTGTCTCGAAAAAAAATTTCTCCGTTCATATGATTCAATCGTTTACCGTTCAATTCCAGTATTCATTCCACCGTTTATCAACTTTCCTCACGATATCGTCATCCATCGCCAGAGTCTCAGGGTACCCTTTCTTCCACGTTGCATCTATTCCCAGGACCCCTTCATAGACCGGCGATATGCCTATAAGTCTTTGCCTCGTAAATATCACATCCCGCTCACAATCGAATCGAGTAAAAATTCCCCAAATGTAGCTTTCCGGATTTGACAATTCTATATCTTCACTCACGACAGCAACGATCGACAAGGATTGCAGACTAGTTTTCTTTACCAGCTTTTCAATCACCGCCTTGCCTTCGCTCTTCACTTTGACGACTAATAGACAATTTTCGATACAACGAGCATCGAGAATCCTCCGGTCCAACGAACAGATATCAGTCGGTGTCAATCTGAATCTCTTTGACTTTGCCGCACGTTTCGTGGGCTTGCGAGTCGCATCTATGATCATCTTACTTCCGAGATTCATAGTATAGGACGTGAAGTCCAGGGTATCCAATGGAACCTTTGACAACATAATGAAATCATAGTGTGGGTCGAAATTTTCGCGTATTGCATCAAGCACGTGCGAAATATTCCTGGGATCGACATCCTCCGAAACTGCGACAATACACTTCGTCAATGAAAGCTGACCGATGCCCATGAGACCCAGGGCAGTCTTCATTGCCTCCTTCTGATACCTCTCCTCTATCGACACAACAAGGAGATTGTGGAATCCGGCTTCATAATATGCCCATAGGCTTCTGATTTCTGAATGAAGCATCTTTGCGAGAGGTCCCAGAATCTGTTGAGTGGCATCGCCGAGGAACTTATCCTCCATCGGGGGAATGCCCACAACCGTTGCAGGATAAATCGGATTCTTCCGATGTGTGATCGCTGAAATGTGAAAAACTGGAAATTCCGATGCCGCCGAATAGTGACCAAAATGATCTCCGAACGGACCTTCGAGCCGCCGTTCCCGAGGGTGAACTACACCTTCCAGGACAAACTCTGCGTTCGCGGGAACACCAATCGACACTGTTCGTCCACGAACGATGTCGGTTCGTTTGTTCCTCAAGAAACCAGCGAACATCACCTCGTCGATCCCCTCAGGCAATGCCGCAATGGTTGCCAAAAGCATTGCCGGATCCGTTCCAAGTGCTACCGCCAGTTCAAAAGGTCTATTCATTTTGTCGGCCTGGAAGTAGTGGAATCCTCCACCTTTTTGGATTTGCCAGTGCATTCCAGTCGTGGCCTTGTCGAATATGTGCATTCGGTACATTCCGACGTTTCGCTTTCCATCGCGGGGATCATACGTGAACACTTGGGGAAGCGTAACAAACCGGCCACCGTCCTTTGGCCAGCATTTGATATTCGGCAAGACATCAAGATCCGGACGATCCACCACCTCCTGGGAAAGGGCCTTCGTCACTTGTCTCGGCCTCGTAGAAAGGACTCGTCTGAGCATCGATCGTTGCCCAATGATGGCTTTCGGC
>JADGQA010000160.1 GCA_017882185.1 Bacteroidota bacterium | reverse complement strand
CAGCAGCTCGGGTACAATTTTGCCAGCTACAAGGAAAATGACCAGACAATCAAAGCGAATATCAAGGTTCCTTTTGGTTTTGAATCCATGTTCTCAGGTTTCCTCAAGTTCGGCGGCGCCTACAGGCATTACAATCGCAAAAATGATGAAAACGCTCCCTATGCGCAGCTTCGATACCAGGGGAACGAGCTTGTTGCAGCCGTGAGAGCACAGAATTTTCCATTTCTCGTATTCGATCCTGGGGCCCAACAATTTAGATCATCGCTACTTTCGGACAACGACCATGCACTCGTGTCAGATTTCCTGAGTGACAAGTATGGGAATCTGATCTGGGCCTCGCAGGTATCGCCCCTGAACACCTTGACTGACTGGATCATTGCGAACCAAAGCAACAGCCTCAGATACTACAGTGGTGAATATGCCAACAAGATCAATGATTATGACTACGTAGAGAATTACGCTGCAGGCTATGGAATGGTGGAGCTCAATGTCGGACCCGATTTTTTGATCGTGGGAGGCGCACGATACGAGAGCGACGAAGCGAATTTCGTTGCCTATCATGTTCAACAGCAAAACACGTGGGCTATGGAGAAGGCAACTCCGGACACGGCCACGCCAAGCAATCACTATCTGCTCCCGATGGTGCAGGCACGATATAACATTTTCGAATGGTCAGACGTACGCTATGCCTACACACAAACGCTTGCCCGTCCTTCGTTCACGCAACTTTCACCCTACGCAAACTTGGACCAGAATGGCCAGGGTGTCAATGCGGGTAATCCCAACCTTAAGCCTGCACGAGCTTTCAACCACGATCTAATGCTCACGTTTCACAGCAATGAGCTGGGGCTCTTTTCGGTGGGAGGATTCTACAAGACCATCTACGATTTTTCCTATTTCATTCAGTATCAGTTACTGTCACAGAGTACTCTTCCCGGGTATGATACTGCGGCGCAGCATCCTGGAGCGCAACCAGGAGCGACGATGAGCACATTTTACAATAATCCCTACAAAGCGATTGTGAAGGGTGTGGAAGTTGACCTGCAGACGCGATTCTGGTACTTGCCTTTCCCGTTGGATGGACTCGTGCTCGGTATCAACTATACACACATCAAGTCCGAAACTTCATATCCTTTGCTCAAGACCCGGGTGATTCCACCCGTCCCACCTGCAAGAGTGCCCACAACCGTCCTCACGGATTCTGCGCGCTCAGGTAGACTGGTCTTTCAACCGAATGATATTGCAAATGTTTCACTCGGGTATGACTTCGGTGGCTTCTCCGGGAGGCTCTCGTTCCTCTTTCAGGGAAACATGGTGAGCGGGATTGGCACGAGGGTGGAACAGGATGGCTACACACAAGACTATATTAAGTTCGATGCTTCGTTGCGGCAGAAACTCCCTTGGGAGGGCCTGCAATTATTTCTCGACATCAACAACATAAATCAACGTACCGACATATCCGCCCAAAAGACCATTGGAGGTTCCACGTCGGAAGCTTACTATGGGCTCACGGCGGAGCTTGGTATACGATACACATACTGAGCGCCACTGGAGTATCTCAATGGAAGGGCGAAGGCGCCGAGATTTGGCACCGCTTCCGTGAGGTTCACCGATCACATTTCGAAAGGAGAATAGCTATGGGTAAAGTCAGTACTAGTTTATTGCTGGCAATGATCTTGGCCGTGACCGGCTTGCGAGCGCAAGTCTCGGATACGGTGACAGTCCCCAATGACTTCGTTGTGGGGACAATCAACAATGTTATCCAGGGAGATACCCTGGCGAACGGCAGTCGCGCCAATCCAAACGCAGTCTATAAACTTTTGAGAGGTGGTTTCTACATTCTGAACGGCAATATTACCACCAAACCCGGGACTCACATTCGTATTGAGGGAGAGCCTGCACCGGCAACAGGAACCGATCCCGGAATGCCGGTTATAATCGAAGGCGCGGTGACCGGAGTATACTACAACTTCACCATCGACTGTTATGGCGATTTGACGATGAAGAACGTGTGGATGATTTACGCCACACAGCTTGGAACGCAGAATTGGACTACCCTCCAATTCGAGCAAGATAATACAAAGCCAAAGCAGCGAGGTGTGTTTGATAACTGCATATTTGATTACGTCAATGCGATAGCAGTGATGGCCAATGACACAGGATTCACAGGTATTTTCACGAACTGCATATTCAGGAACAGTGTTGACCCGGGCCAATGGTGGGCAGGACGGATGTTCGCCACTGTCAACAATACAGCCAAGGTCGACACAATATGGTCAGAGAACTGCACGTATGCGAACCAGGGATTCTCGTTCCAGACGGACTACATCCCTCCAAAGTATGTGTATTATAATCACAACACGTTCCTGAACATTGCCAAGTTTGCATTCAAGTTTTACTGGATGACTCATCTTATCTGCACCAACAACGTATTCGTGAATTGCCACTTCACAGGAGAGCGATATGTCGACCGGATCGGACAGGATCCGGACCTCCTCCTCTGGGGAACGGTTCTCGACATCGATACGCTTCCAGCTGGAACAAACTACAATGGTGTGGCTGAGGCGGATCGAGTGGTTCTCTTCTACAATAATAGCAATTACACGCAACCGGAATTCCAGACATTCTATGACAAGTACAACAAAGACACGGTTTCGAGTGTGCGGGGAAGACTACTTCCTGAACCCATGATGAACGACCGCACCCTCGACATGTTTACCTGGCACCCGAAGATGAAGATGGCCAACAACTACGATGGACAGGATCCCGGTTTTGTGACACCCGCGACCAATATGGATAGCATTATGGCTTTCATGCAGGACCGCTATGCGAGTGGTGGGACTGCTTTCTGGGGATATCATCCCGATCTTACCGGTACGTGGCCGCTGCAGGAGAATCTTGCATACACTAATACCACTTTGCTGTCCGCAGGGATGGGAGGATATCCGCTGGGCGACCTGTACCATTGGTTTCCTTCTCAGTATGCATTCTGGAACCAGCAAAAGGCCGCTGAGTTTCAAGCCATTGACCGTTTGACATCGGTCGAGCGGATATCCAATACGGTTCCCAGTGCCTATGCTCTTGAACAGAATTATCCTAATCCGTTCAATCCTTCAACCGAAATTGAATACTCTGTAGCGCGTAGCGGACTTGTGAATCTTAGAGTCTACAATATGCTCGGACAGGAGATATCCACGTTGTTCTCAGGAATCCAGCAGCCAGGGAACTATCGGATCAAGTTTGACGGCGGACACCTGACGAGCGGCGTCTATTTCTATCGACTTGAAGCTGGTGGTACCTCCGTTGCCAGGAAGATGGTCCTCACAAAATAGGCAGTGTAGGCGGCGAACGATGCGGCGATCGACGTAATGTTCGCCTGTGTGGATGGATATGAATTCTGGGCCGGACGAGACAGTTTACGTCCGGCCTTTTTGTTTGAAGCGAAACTTTTTGCGAAATTCCTTGAAGTTACAGTTCGGGCGCTCGATTTCACCCTGAACATCGGAAGTCGGCACCGATACGGTGGGGTGGGAAGAAACAGCTTGATGACAAAGAAATTGCTGGACGACAACCTTTTGATGTGCACAATTCTAATCGAAGTTCTACTGATTGAAAGAGGATTTCTTCTATGAAGACAATACGATGGACGATTCTCGTGCTCGTTCTTTCTCAACTGATGGTGAGCAGGACCCTGTCACAATACGTATTTGTGAATCAGGCCGGTTATCTGACTGATCAACCGAAATATGCATACTCCCGTTTCCCGGATGACAGTATGTACGTTGTCGATAAAGCTACCGGTGCAACGGTGTACCGCACTGCGTTGGTTGTGACATCGACGCTAGACCCGTCAACTGGATTCAAGACTCTGAGGGGAGACTTCTCTTCGGTCACCGGTGAAGGGACGTATCAGATTGTGACGCCAAGTGGCGATACTTCCTATGTCTTTACGGTATCGAAAACCGCTTATGAAGATGTGTATAAAGAGTCTCTGAAAGGTTTCTATTTTCAGAGATGTGGAACTGCTCTCTTGTCGCAGAATGCGGGTGTGTACGCCAGAACCATCTGTCACGTCAACGATGCCGTGTTCCATTCGACGACCGGCCGGACCGGATCGGCAGTCACGACACTTGGCTGGCACGATGCAGGCGATTATGGGAAGTACATTGTCAATGCAGGCATCTCGACAGGTACTTTGTTGCTTGCGTATGAATTGTTCCCGGCGAAGGTTCGATATGATGACTTGAATATTCCGGAGAGTGGCAACGGTGTGCCGGACCTCCTGGACGAAGTAAGATTTGAACTTGATTGGTTCTTCACGATGCAGGATACTGCCGACGGGGGAGTGTATTTCAAGGTGACGACGGCGAATTTTGATGCGTTTGAAATGCCGAGCCAGGATGTCGCGACTCGATATATCTATCAGAAATCGACGACCGCCACGGGCGACTTCGCCGCGGTGATGGCACAGGCTGCTCGCATCTATGCTCCGTTTGACTCAACATTTTCTTCACAATGTCTGGCCGCCGCACGGAAGGCATGGCAGTACCTTCAAACAAACGGTTCTATCGTTCCGACTGGAGGATTCCATAATCCTTCCGGCACCGGAACAGGGGAATATGGCGATGGCAATGACACAGATGAACGGTTGTGGGCTGCAGCCGAATTGTTCGTGACGACGGGGGAGGCTGCTTATCACGACTACTTCAAGAATCACTACAATGACAACCTGTTGTTCGGCTCCACCATGGGCTGGCAAAATGTCCGCTCGATGGCTCATCTCGCCTATCTCACCGGCAAGCAATCGCTGGCAGACAGCACCGTGAAATCACAGCTGCAGTCTGGCTTGATGATTCGGTGCAACAATCTCCTCACAATCGTTGCGAGCGACGGGTTGAACGTGTCGCTCATCCCCGCTGACTATGGGTGGGGAAGTAACAGCTATGCGTTGAACAACGCGGTATTGTTGATTGCTGGTTACCTTACCTCCACAAACATTGATTTCCATGTTGCCGCGCTCCAACAACTGAACTATATTCTTGGCTGCAATAGACATAACATGACGTTTGTAACCGGCATTGGTAGTGCATCTCCAATGCATATACACCATCGTCCTTCCGGCTCGGATGGTATCGTGAATCCGGTTCCTGATCTGATGTCCGGCGGACCGGACAGATATCTCGATGACGCGGTGTTGAGCTCACGTTTCAATGCCTCGACTCCGGCTGCAGCTTGCTATGTCGATGATCAGGGTAGCTATGCATCAAACGAGATCTGCATCAATTGGAACGCTCCGCTTGTTTTCGTCGCTGGTTTTTTCAACGAATCGCCTGCGACATCTGTGCATCAAACTTCTTCAGGGATACCACACCAATATTCACTCGAACAGAATTTCCCCAATCCCTTCAATCCTGCGACAAGTATCAGATACAGTCTTCAAGGTTCATCGTTTGTGACATTGAAGGTATTTGACATGCTTGGACGAGAATTGGCGACGATCGTGAATGGAAACAAATCCGGCGGCACGTACACAGTCTCGTGGGACGCAAGTTCCTACCCGAGTGGTGTGTATTTCTACAGGATGCGAGCTGGCAATGTCACCGTTACGAGAAAAATGACGCTGGTGAAGTGAAAGAGAGGGTGTGTACTGTGTCAAATATTAAGCGTGCGAAACTATATCGGGCGTCGGGCACGTTGGGCCTTTTTGCGCTTTTGATGAGCTTCGTCTTCCTTGCTTCTGCTCAGACAATAGTGAAGGGGAGAGTCGTTGGCGTCGATGGTGAACCGATGACGGGCGCAAATGTTTCCCTTGCACCCTCGGACAAGGCCAAGTCACTGAAGATTGTTCAAGCCGATAAGAATGGCAAGTTCACAATCACTATTGACTCAATCGGGATCTGGATGTTGCAGTTCGCAGGTGTCGGACACCAGGACTACAGGATTGCACTATACGTTGATAGATCTCAAACGATAGAAATGGCCGTCAACCTTGAGAGCTATCGTTACTTGCAGGATTTTAGTGAAGCTAGGGTAGTCGGAGATTTCAATCGATGGTATGTTCTATCAGGTGTCCCATTGGCGAAGCGGGTGGACGGGACGTACGAGGCTGAAATCGAGACGAACGGTGACACTGTTGCGTATCGGTTGAATGGCGTTCGCGATGGAGGACCTATTGAAGGAACACAGGCAGATCGGTACGTGTATGAAGACACGAACGGCTACGTGTCCGTACTTGGCGTACGACCTGGAAAAGTCAAGATTGTATTCGATCCGAGTAAGTTTCCCAGATCCCGCCAAAAGGCACGTGTCACGTTTGTGCGTGCTTCGAAGACCATTCCTCGATTTGCAGCTATTTACAACGAATTCCAACGCTATCAAAAGGACTACATAGTTGCACAGAAGGATTTCCTGAGATCTGGAAAAGCCCGCAAAGATTTTAACTTTGATTGGAGTGGTCCATTGTCGTGGTTTGAGAAGCAAATCAAACATGAGAAGATCGGTATTATGCGTGAGGTGCTAAGCTTGTGCCGTCTATCAATTGCCAGGACCGCCGCGCGAATTGACACATCGATATGTGCCAGTTGTCTTCGCGAGATATCGGCGGCCTCCAGGATATGGTCGTTAGATCCTCATGGGATGTTCTATGCTCTGAGCCATTCGGGATGGACGGAGGATCGACGCGAGGCATATATCCAGAGAACCCTCAAGAAGAATCCGGATGGACGGGTCAAAGCCGGCTTGCTCTACGACCTCTACATGGTGGCAAAACTGTCTCTGCAAAACCAGAAGGCAGAGGAGTATTTTCACCTGCTTGTGGAGGGATACGGTGAGACTCCGGAAGCGGCTCTGGTTAAACAACAAACCCACTGAGTTGTGGGATCGAAATGGGCGGCTGGTGAATAACTGGCTGCCCTTTTTGTTTTCTCCAATGAGATTCGGAAACTGACTTCGACAAGCCCGATTGCGACGAAAACGTTGTTAAGAGATTCGCTTCGAGTTGAAATGTCAGGCGAAATCCGAGTGTCACGAACGTTAAGTGCTTCGTGGCGAAGGGAGCATAATGAGTAGCCAAGGAGAAGAGATGATAAAGAACTGGTGAAAGAGGGGAGGAGAACTCTTGGAAGGCGAGGTTTGAAAATTGACAATTCCCAGGAATCGGAAATGGGAATCCCTTGGAACCCATTTGCTTATTCTGATATTCGATTATTGAATTGATAAATACAGGGTCGATTTTTGCAAGGGAAAACGCTTCTGATCCAGCAAAAAACCCAATAGCCATTGCTTCCATCTTTGGCATCGTGTGTGCATAACCAAGTATGATAAGATAGGCCTTATTCTATTGACCGTAAGGATCGCATTCTCCATTTAATAGTCTTGCTCAAAAGCCTATGGTACGGAGCTCCATCCGCCCTGCAGTAAGAGCGGATAAGGTGTCGTCGGATTCGGTCGTTGAATGATTCCAGTCTCTCAAAAACACTTCCTTCATAAACTCCAGGATACCTGGAAACTCCTATGTTGTGCCGGGAGATTTTCCTGAGGAGAAAAGCTATGACCGTTAGTATTACCCGTTTTCGAGGATCGCATCTCTATGCGTTCTTGTTCCTGTTTTCCCTCTTTTCACAATCCTTGTTTGCTGCAGGCCCCGGCTCAATCAAAGGAAGGGTTCTCGATAGCTCAACAGGTGATCCTCTCCCGGGGGCTTCAGTCATCGTCGAGAACACGAGCATTGGAGCGGCCACGGATCGTGACGGGAAGTACGTCATCCAGGGACTCCCCATCGGAAATCAGACAATCAGAGTATCTTACATAGGCTATGTCACGATTACTGCTGGTGTAACAGTGTGGCAAGATGAAACGGTGAACCAAGACTTCCGATTGGTTGCACAGGCAATACAGGGGGAGACCGTGGTTGTGACAGCTCAGGCTCGAGGTCAGCAGGCTGCCATCAACCAGCAACTCTCGTCCAATACCATTTCCAACATCGTTTCTGCTGCGCGCATCAAGGAACTACCCGACGCCAAT
>JADGQA010000036.1 GCA_017882185.1 Bacteroidota bacterium | reverse complement strand
GAAGACATGCTTTCAGTGGAAAAACTGCGGGACTATATCGAAAAGCGCATTGTGGAAATAGTTCCACTCGCCTACATGCGGGGGCGGACACTGCATAATGCGTTTGTCATTCTGGATGAGGCACAAAATGCTTCGGCTATTCAAATGAAAATGTTCCTCACACGGTTGGGGGCGCACTCGAGGGCAATTATTACCGGAGATATTACCCAAATAGATTTACCAACCTCAACAACCTCAGGGCTTGTGCAGATTCAAAATGTGCTCAAGGAAATCCAAGGTGTGTCGTTCGTGTATCTGGACAGAAACGATGTCGTGCGGCATAAACTCGTCAAAGAAATAATCGACGCGTACGATCGGTTTCAAGCAAATGGACAACACGGGGGAAGGGCGACAACGTGAGGATGACCCCCAACCGTTTCTAACCGATCTGTTTCTTCGCCTCGTCCCACAACAAGTCCATCTCTTCCAGCGTGCTCTCGGCCGGACTCTTACCGCGTAGTCTCAATGCTTCCTCGATGAAATTGAATCGCCTGCCAAACCTGTTGACGGCCTTTCGAAGTGCAAATTCGGCATTCGTGCCGAGGAAACGGGAGTAATTTACAAGTGCGAAGAGCAGATCCCCGAATTCCTGTTCCACGAGATCTTTCCTGCCGGTCTCTTCAGCGTGTTTCAGTTCCTTCAATTCCTCTTCCACCTTCTTCCATACATCGGATTTGACTTTCCAATCGAATCCGACTACTGACGCCTTTTCCTGTGTTCGATGAGCGTGGATAAGAGCAGGAAGTTCTGCCGGTACACCGTCGAGAATTGATGTCTTGCCTTCCTGACGTTTGATCTCCTCCCAGTTTTTTCTAACTGTGTGCTCATCGCCTGCTTGCACTTCCCCGAAGATGTGAGGATGGCGACGGATCATTTTATCCTTCGAATGCAGGAGCACATCCGCCATCGTGAAAGAGTCTTCTTCCGTCGCGATTTCAGTGTGCAAAGCAATATGAAGGAAGAGATCACCCAGCTCGTTGCGCAGATGATCGGGTTTGTTGTCCGTAATTGCTTCCACGACTTCATAAGTCTCCTCGATGAGAGGTGAGCGAAGAGACTCGTGCGTTTGTTGTCTGTCCCAAGGACACTCTTTGCGCAGTCTTCGAATGATCGCCATGTATTCGGAAAAGAGGCGCTCGGCGGATTTGTCTTCCATGCAAATCTCCCAAATTGAATGAATAATAAATAATATCTTAAACAAAAGTGCATGGATAGTCAATTTTGAACTGATTGTCGGGCGAGGATTCAATTCTGGTTGAATGAAATCCTGTAAGTTGCCTTAGAGACTAAAGTTTAGTATCTTTACAACATGGTCCGAAGGGGCTGTAGCTCAGCTTGGGAGAGCGCTTCGTTCGCAACGAAGAGGTCGTCGGTTCGATCCCGATCAGCTCCACGAACAGCAGGCTGAGTGCCAAAAGAAAGGCTCAGAATGCTCTTCGAGCCAATCAAGATTTTAGATTTAAGAGTGATCAATGTACAGATTCGAAGTGTCGGAGTGATGAGGTCAAGTCCTGTGCAACAAGACGTTGCGCAACCCCGCCAGGTCCGGAAGGAAGCAACGGTCAGCAAAAAGTTTTGTGTGACACAGGGAAGCTTGACCTCATTTTGTTATTCTCAAGTATCGGATTTTTCCGTAATGATCAATTCACACCGTAAAGGCGAATCCGTAGCCTGTTCAATTGCAAGGAGTGAGCAAATACGGACTTAATCATCCCTATGTTCCTTGTACCCATACATATAATAATTACCACCAGTCTTGCGCGTTTGGGTATTCTGCGATTATACATCGTGAATGCGCATCACTCAAAGCGATTTGGACAGACACAAGCACAAATGTCATCCCGCCGCGGTCTTGTACCGCAAGCAACCGGGCTTGATCCACGTCGCCAAGAGACCATCCGTACTCAGTCAATCAACCGTAGGCTGACGTGGTTACAGAGCTCCCATGAAAAAAGACATCATCATCAACTCCACTGCGAACGAGCATCGGATCGCAATCCTTGAAGACGGCAAGCTTGCCGAATTATTTGTAGAAGTTCCCGGGAAAGACCGGAACGTTGGCGATATCTACCTTGGATCTGTCGCAAAGGTCATGCCTGGCATTCGCGCCGCTTTCATCAATATTGGCCTCCAGCAAGACGCATTTCTCCATTTTTCTGATATAGGACACATCGAAGAAT
This sequence comes from Bacteroidota bacterium, assembly GCA_017882185.1. Taxonomy (GTDB): domain Bacteria; phylum Bacteroidota; class Ignavibacteria; order UBA10030; family UBA10030; genus JADGQA01. The sequence continues at coordinate 19,453 of JADGQA010000036.1, read as the reverse complement.
ACAGTGCTATGTTCGATGAGGATGAGGAAGAGGAAGAGGAGGGCGGAGAGGCGCACGGAACCGATCAGCCAGCCGTCAATCAGTCCGAAAAGGTAATCGGATCCACTCCCGACCAGATTGCAGTTGCGGAGACTGTCGTCGGAGAAAAGCGAGGGCGCCGGGAACATCGACAGGAACCCCCCGTCAATCTTCAGAAGGGACAGGATATCCTTGTGCAGATCACCAAGGAGCCTGTCGGCAAAAAGGGGGTGCGTGTTCGTTCGGCACTTTCGTTGCCGGGAAGATTTCTTGTGCTTCTACCGTTCGACGGAAAAGTGGGCGTCTCAAAGAAAGTCTCCAACTTCAAGGAAAAGCGAAGGCTTCGGAAGCTGGTGCGGAGTTTCCTGCCGGCAGGATTCGGTGCCATTATCAGGACCGTTGCCGAAGGCAAAGATGAAGAAATGATCAAACAGGACCTCGACGAGCTGATCAAGAACTGGAACAATATTGAAAAAGGAGTCAAGACCGTCAAGGCGCCGGCTCTTATCTATAAGGATATGAACACAACTTCCAGCGTCATTCGCGATCTCTTTTCGGATTCAGTCGAGCACGTTGTCGTCGATGATAAGAAGCTATTCAAAGAAATCAAGTCATATGTCCAATGGATGTCGCCGGACATGCTCGACCGGGTGGAACATTTCCACGACAAGGAACCGATCTTCGACCGGTACGGCGTCGAAAAGGACATTCAGTCGCTCCTGAGCAAGAAAGTTTGGTTAAAAAGCGGCGGGTATTTGTACATCGAGAAAACAGAAGCAATGACTGTGATCGATGTGAACAGCGGACGGTATGCCGCGAAAAAAGAGCAGGAGCAGAATTCGCTGAGAACAAATCTCGAAGCGTCACGCGAAGTGTGCCGCCAGCTCCGTTTGCGCGACATCGGCGGCCTTGTCGTTATAGATTTCATCGACCTCGAAGATGAAAAGAATAAGAAGAAAATCTACGATGAAATGAAGAAGGAACTCAGACGGGATCGGGCAAAAGTTACTGTGCTACCCATGACGGAGTTCGGACTGGTTCAGATAACGCGTCAGCGCATCCGTCAAAGCGTGCATTTAAGCTTTAGCGAGGCGTGCCCCACGTGCGGCGGGACCGGTCTGGTGCAATCAAAGGCGACTACCATAAACCAGATCGAGCGATGGATAAAACGGTTTAAGTCCGAGAGCAAGGAATTCAGGCTCGAATTGCGGGCAAACCCGACGATCGCGCAGTACCTGTCGCAGGGAACGATCAGTCGGATGACAAAAATCCAGTTCAAATTCTTTGTCAAGGTGAAGTTGATCCCGGATCCATCAATATCGATGGACGATTTTAGATTTGTTTCAGTCAGGCAAAAGAAAGATGTCACCGAACAATACAGAATATAGTTCATAATCCGAGGATTGTGCGATGAAATTCTTTATTGATAGCGCGAATATTAACGAAATCAAGGAAGCTGCCAGTCTTGGAGTTCTGGACGGTGTCACGACAAATCCGAGTCTCGTGGCGAAGGAAGGAAGAGACTTCCGAACTTTGCTGAATGAAATCTGCGCTATTGTTGACGGGCCCATTAGTGCGGAGGTTGTCTCAACAGATTTTGACGGTATGATGAAAGAAGGTCGGGACCTTGCAAAGATCCATAAGAACATCGTCGTCAAAGTTCCCCTTATCAAAGAAGGACTCAAAGCAGTTAAGGCGTTGAAGTCGGAGGGAATTCGTACAAACGTGACCCTGTGCTTTTCACCGAACCAGGCTCTGATGGCTGCCAAGGCGGGGGCGTATTTCATCAGTCCGTTTATTGGAAGACTTGATGATATCAGCACCAGCGGGATGGATCTGATCAAGCAAATTATTACAATCTACAAGAATTACAATTTTCAGACTGAAGTTCTCGTTGCGAGTGTCCGCCATCCGCTCCACGTAGTGGAGGCGGCGATGATCGGCGCCCATATTTGCACCATACCATTCAAAGTGATCGATCAGCTCATTAAACATCCACTTACCGATTTAGGCCTCGAACGATTCCTGGCTGATTGGAAAAAATCACAAACGAAATAGAAAATGAAGCAAACAGCATTTTACGAAATTCACAAGGCACTCGGGGCAAAGATCGTGGAGTTTGCCGGATTTGAAATGCCGGTGCAGTATTCCGGAATCATTGATGAACATCTCACGGTGCGAAACAAGGTAGGCGTGTTTGATGTCTCGCATATGGGTGAATTCGAGGTGCGTGGAAAGGATGCCCTTCAATTCCTACAAAAAGTCACCGTCAATGATGTCTCGAAGTTGACTCAAGGAAAGATTCAATATTCTGCTATGTGCTATGCCGACGGAGGCATCGTCGATGATCTGCTCGTCTACAATGTCGGTGGGCACTATATGCTCGTAGTAAATGCTTCAAACATCGACAAGGATTTCAAGTGGTTGCAATCGCAGCTCAAGGGGGATGTCCAACTGAAAAACGTAAGCGACGATTTTTCACTGCTTGCAATCCAGGGACCGCGCTCTCGAGAACTTCTGCAAAAACTAACGGATGTGCAACTTGCCGCCATTGAGTATTACCACTTCAAGCGCGGGACAGTTGCGGGGGTGCCCATGATTATTTCGAGAACGGGGTATACTGGTGAACTAGGTTTCGAAATCTATTTTGACGCAACTCCGGTGACGGGGAAGAAGGTGTGGGAAGCAATCTTTGCGGCAGGCAAGGAATTCGGTGTCGCGCCCATCGGATTGGGAGCTCGCGATACCCTCCGACTGGAAATGGGATTTTGCCTGTATGGAAACGACATTGATCAGACAACGCACCCGCTTGAGGCCGGGCTTGGCTGGATTACCAAATTAGACAAGGGAGAATTCCTGGGAAGGGAACCGATGTTGAAAGCCAAGGAGTCCGGGTTGAAGCGAAAGCTCGTGGGGTTGACACTCCCGGAGAAAAACATTGCCCGCCATGGTTTCCCAATTACCAGCAAGGGATCAGCCATCGGACAAATAACGAGTGGGACATTTTCGCCGTCGCTCCAGAAATCTGTCGCCATGGGCTATGTTGGTTCATCGTATGGCGAACCGGGTTCATGTATTACGGTGTCCATTCGGGGCAAAGACATTCAGGCAACAATCGTAAAGGTTCCATTTCTCCAGAAGTAGCATCGCCAAGGAGCACTGAATGAAAATCGATGTAACATTTTCTTCCGGACAACTCGACGAGCTTCAACTGCGGGACAGGAACATCATCGTCATTGATGTTCTTCGCTCGAGCACGACCATTGCAGTAGCGCTGCACAATGGTGCACGGGAAATTATTCCTGTGGCAAGTATCGAATCGGCGGTGAAAATCTCCGGAAGTCTGTTCGGTGAGGTGACACTCCGTGGAGGGGAACGGAACGGAAAAATAATCGACGGATTTAATCTTGGCAATTCGCCCAGAGAATACACCTTTACCAATGTGAACGGAAAATCGATCATTTTCTGTACTACGAACGGGTCGGTTGCAATGCACAAGAGTCGTTATGCCCGCAACCTTGCTATCGGCTCGTTTGTGAACATTTCCGCAATTGTGGACTATATAAGAGAAATAAACGGCGACTTCCAGATTATCTGCTCCGGAAGGGCCGGCGCATTCGGCAATTTCAGCCTCGAAGATGCGGTGTGTGCAGGAATGATGATCAACAAGCTTCTCGATGACGAGTCGATTCAAGTTGACATGAGTGACTCCGCCAGAGCATCGCTTCTGCTCTACAGAAACCTTGGACGTTCCTTGCCCAAGCTCCTCAAAACGTGCGATCACGGCCAGTACTTGGCTGACATTGGATTTGCTGAAGATTTGAAGATCTGTGGATCCATAGATTCGGTGCCAGTACTCCCGGTTTTGAGTGGCACAGTCATCAAATTGAAGAAAGAAGAGAGTCGCCAGATCGATTTGTCCGTAACCCCACAAGAGAAACAATCGCCCTAGATCAGTATTCCCATGCCCGCTGCTCAAGGAATGGAAAAACCAAAATCCCATCCAAACCAGCGACGTCAATTGCTGGCGTTCTGTGGGATAGTTGCCTCCTTGATGATTTTCCTTTCGCTTATCTCCTACACGTCCGCCGATCAGGCGCGAGGTGAAATTGGATTGCACGATATCTGGAATTCCATCTTCAGCAACGATGGGTCGCTCGATCGATCGGCAACGACAGGGAACTGGCTGAGTCTCTTCGGCGCCGTCGTTTCAAACTACCTCATCAATTACACGATCGGCTTTTCGGTCATTATTGTACCCATTCTTGGGTTTGTCTGGTTTTGGACTTGGCTGCGCAAAAAGGATCTTCATAAGCTGATCGTTGCGTCGAATTACGCAATCACATTAGCCCTTCTCTTTTCGATGCTCACGGGCACGATCCGTCGATTCGATGCCGATCTGCCTGGAGAATGGAGCGGGGTTGTCGGTGAAGCAATCTCGATTATTCTTTCGAAGCTGATCGGTTTGGCAGGTGCGGTCATCGTAGTAACGGGGTTGATCCTTGTCGTGCTTACATTGTTGCTGGACCTTGATTTTCAGAAAACACTCGAAAGAGTCCGGGCAGGTTGGCAGAATTTGAGCGCTAGGGTAGACGCACTGCAGAAAGCCTTCGAGGCCCGAATGGAGATCAGAAAGAAGAAGGCCCTGGAAGCGAAAAGGAATCGGGTAGAGATCAAGAAGTCTGCGGAAGAAATTTCGCTGCCCCCTCCCCGTATTGTGAAACCGCAGCCGTCGTCGGTTCCTCCAGCACTGAAGCCGACGCCTGAGGTCCGGATTGCTCCTGCGCATCCAATCGTCTCCGAATCAAAACCGATGGCAAAGGGTGATTTACCGATGGAGATTAAGGAGACCGTGAAGGAAGAAGAGGTCGATTACGATGAACGGAAAAAGGCGGAATCGGAAGAAGAGGAAATCGACTACGTGTTCCCGTCGGTCGAACTCCTGGATACCGTGCGTGCTGCAGAGAACGTCGATGATGAAGAATTGAAATCCAATGCGGAACTCCTTCGTTCGAAGCTAGGAGACTTTGGAGTCGCAATCGAAAGCGTCGCCGTGACGCCAGGACCGGTTGTCACCTTGTACGAGATCGTACCGGCCACAGGTGTCAAGATCAGCCGGATTGAAAGCTTGCAGGACGATATAGCGCTCGCGCTCAAGGCAAAAGGGATCAGAATCATCGCGCCCATCCCCGGAAAAGGAACTGTTGGAGTTGAAATTCCGAATCACAATCCGTCACTGGTTACGATTCGAAGCGTCATCAATTCGGCGAAGTTCCGCGATTCGAAAGCCATCTTGCCAATCGCAATGGGCAAGACGATTTCCGGAGAAGTGTTCGTGGATGATCTTGCGAAGATGCCCCACCTTCTTATTGCAGGTGCTACCGGATCCGGAAAAAGCGTTGGGGTCAATACCATCATCACGAGTCTCCTGTACAAGCTTCACCCCAGTGATCTCAAGTTCGCGATCATCGATCCCAAGAAAATCGAATTGACACTTTACGCTGCCCTTCGCAGGCATTACCTTTTGGTTTCGCCGGACATTGATGAAGAGATCGTGACATCGGCGAATAATGCTGTTCTTCTCCTCAAGAGCATTGAGCTGGAGATGGACAAACGTTATGACTCGCTCGCCTCGGCGGGTGTGCGCAATATTTCCGATTATAACGAACGGCTGAAGTCCGGCAGGCTCGTGAGCACGGAATCCACGAAGCATCGAAAGTTGCCGTACATCGTCGTGATCGTTGACGAGCTCGCGGATTTGATGATCACAGCCGCTCGCGAAGTCGAAGAGCCGATAGCACGACTTGCACAGCTTGCCCGTGCGGTTGGCATTCATCTTGTTCTCGCGACTCAACGGCCATCCGTGGATGTGATTACAGGACTCATCAAAGCGAATTTCCCGGCCCGCATAGCATATCAAGTTGCTTCGAAGACGGATTCCCGGACGATTCTCGATATGAACGGTGCCGATCAGCTTCTCGGAAACGGGGATATGTTATATCTGCCGTCGGCCAGTCCAAAACCGACTCGTATTCAGAATGCCTTTATCTCCACTGATGAAGTCGAACGCATCACAAGTCATATCGGCAAACAAAAGGGCTACAATCATCCGACTACGTCGCCGTCCGTTCTTGAAAACAGGAAATCTGCGTTGGGTGGATCTGGAGGTTCGAGAGATGAGCTGTTCGAGGAAGCCGCACGGATCATAGTCCGGCACCAGCAGGGATCGGTCTCACTGCTCCAACGTCGACTGAAGGTCGGGTATTCGCGGGCTGCCCGGCTCGTTGATGAACTTGAGGCTGCGGCCATCGTAGGTCAGTTTGACGGAAGCAAAGCGCGTGAGGTATTATGTGAGTCCGAAGCCGAGCTAGAGGCTCTCTTAAGGAATCTGGTATGAAGCAATCAAAGAAGGTCATCGCATTGCTGACCTTTTGTGCGTCATTGGGCTACGCACAGGAGGGCAACCTTACCGTCAAAGATGTTACGGATCATATGCAGAATCGCTATGAGATGATTGACGATGCAACTGCTTCATTTGCCAAACACGTCAAACTTGGATTTTCGGATTTAGAACAAACGTATTCCGGAAAAATCATGATCAAAAAGCCTTCCAAGCTTCGAATGGAGGCGGAGAATGAGACGATTGTAACGGATGGGATCACGGTGTGGCTGTATTCCCCGGTGAACAATCAAGTCATCGTGGACAAATATAAAGAAAATCAAAATTCTATATCGCCCGAGAACTTCTTTCTTAATCTTCCACAGAACTATTATGGAACGCTTCTTGCCGTTGGGAAGGAAAAAGACGTGCCGACGGCCACGGTCAAGCTCGTCCCAAAGGATGACCGCTCATTCGTGAAGTCCGTGAAAATTGTTGTTGAACAAGGATCTTGGAACGTGCGGACGATTATGGTACTGGATGTGAATGACACAGAAACGACATACACGATCAAAGATCTGAAGATGAACACCAACCTCAGCGACAAGACATTTGTCTACACCCCTCCGCCAGGAGTGGAAGTCGTTGATCTTCGCTAACACACACCGCACTTCGATTCATGCCTTCAAAAATTAAGCAGGTTCTTCGCTCGCTTGTCAGTTTTGCAGTCGCTGGTTTCTTTCTCTATCTGGCGTTTCGGGGCACTAATTTTGCGGACCTCTGGATTTCACTTAAGAGCGTAAATTACTGGTGGATCTCCCTGCTCGTTCCGATCGCACTGTTGAGTCACTGGGTACGTGCTGTTCGATGGGGGCATTTATTGGCTCCCGTAAAGGCCAATACATCCCGGCGAAACCTGTTCTCGGGAGTGATGATCGGGTACATGGTTAACAATGCGCTTCCGCGTGTGGGAGAGCTTGTTCGACCCTATGTGCTCGGAAAGCTGGAGGGCATATCAAAGACGTCGGCCTTGGGGTCGGTGGTCATTGAGAGAATACTTGATTTTCTAACCTTCTATTTCATCGTCTCCATCGTGCTCTTTGCCTATCCATCTTCCTTGGGTCCGTTTTTTGAGCACGTAAACACAGTACGGCCCCTGTTGTTGGCCAGCTCAATTGCCTGTTTCTTTCTGTTCGTGCTTCTCTTTTTCAAGGCAAGGATATTTGTGTCGTACGCCGCGAAGTTGAGAGTCCTTTTGCCGAAGAAGTACTACGCTCGGTTCGACAGCATGCTGGATTCATTTCAATCTGGACTTGCAGTGTCTACGATGAAAGAGTCCTTTTTCATCATCATCGTCCTGAGTCTCTTGATGCAAGCGCTCTATGCACTAGGACTTTACATACCGTTCTTTGCATTCAGTTCGATGGCTTCACTGAATTTGGATTTCGGAGCCTCGGTGGTCTTGCTGACCATTTCATCGATCGCTTTTGTATTGCCTGCTCCGGGAGGATTAGGGACATATCATTCATTCATGACATTCACTCTTATGAAACTCTACAACGTTGATAATACCACCGCTCTCAGTTATTCTCTTATCACCCATGAAGTCGGCTATATTCTTGTGACTGTTGTCGGTATGTATTTCTTCGTGAAGGACCACGTACGCATTTCTGAAGCGACGCAACAGACTCCGGAAGGAGGGAGCCAATCCGTATGAAACAGGTGAGTCAACACGTAAAGTCAGGAGCAATTCTTGTCGAGGAAGTGCCAACTCCCGCATTGAAGCCCGGGCATCTTCTCGTCCAGACCCATTATTCTGTCATCAGTCCCGGAACCGAGCGCGCATCCGTTTCGTCTCGCTCGGGTTCACTCTTGTCAAAGGCGAAGAAGAATCCCGATCTTGTAAAGAAAATTCTGGAGCAGGTCGTGCAACAAGGACTGGTCGCGACGTACAAAAGAGTTCAGAGCAGATTGGAGTCTCTGGCTTCGCTGGGTTACTCAGCGTCCGGAGAGGTTGTCGCAGTGGGAAAAGGAATCGATGACCTCGCTGTAGGCACACCTGTGGCGTGCGCCGGCGCGGGGTATGCCAATCACGCCGAGTACCTTCTTATTCCCCGAAACCTTTGTGCTAAAATCCCTCATGGCGTCGGGTTCGACGAAGCAGCCTACACAACCATTGGCGCCATTGCTCTTCAAGGTGTCAGGCAAGCCGCCCCCACGCTCGGGGAATCGGTGGCTGTTGTCGGGTTGGGTCTTGTTGGTCAGCTCACGGTACAACTCCTTAAGGCCCACGGATGCGTCGTACTTGGGATAGACGTGGATCGCCAAGCCGTGGAGCTTGCAAAGAGCTCCGGTGCTGACGTTGCCGTAGGAAGATCTTCGGCCGATATCAAGAAAGTTGTGCAGAGCTTAACGAGAGGCAGAGGAGTGGATGCCGTGATCATCACTGCGGCGACAACAAGCAATGATCCCATTCAGCTTTCCGGCGAGATCTGCAGAGAAAAGGGGCGTGTCGTTCTCGTTGGTGACGTTGGACTACAATTGCCACGCGGTCCTTACTACATGAAAGAACTCGACTTCAGATTGTCGCGGTCGTACGGTCCAGGGCGTTACGACCCGGCATATGAGGAAGGAGGTAAAGACTATCCTTTTGGGTATGTGCGGTGGACTGAAAACAGAAATATGCAGGAGTTTTTGCGTTTGTTGTCCACGAAGGAGATTGATGTCCAGAAACTGACGACGCATCGCTTTAACATCGACGAGGCGGCGAAAGCGTACAAGCTCATCTCAGGCTCCGGAAAAGGAAGACCCGAACGCTCTGTGGGTGTATTGCTCGACTATGAAGCTACTCACGTTCGCGGTGATCGGATCGTCACCAGGATCGATTTGGTCCCTCCAATAACCGGTGCCCGTCCCAGCCCTTTGAATATCGGATTCCTCGGTGCAGGAAGCTTCGCACAGGCATCATTGCTTCCACCCATCATATCCCATCCTGGCATCTCGCTGATTGGAGTGTGCACTGGAAACGGATTGAATGCGAAGAGCGTCGCGAAGAATTTCAAATTTCAGTTTGCGACAACGAATCCAAAAGATGTGATCGATAACGAGTCTATTGGTACAGTATTCATTGCGACTCGACACAACCTGCATGCAGGCTACACCATCGATGCGATAAAACGAGGGAAAAACGTATTTGTCGAAAAACCCCTCGCCGTCAACGAACAAGAATTGGCGGAGATCGTTAAATCGTATCAGGCGGCTGCGCGATCCAAGAATCACGGGGTGTTGATGGTCGGTTTCAATCGGAATTTTGCACCATCGGTCAGGACGGCGAAGAAGTTCTTTTCTGAGGCCACAGGTCCGTTTGTAATCAATTACCGTGTCAACGCGGGTTATCTACCTCCCACGCATTGGACACGGGACCCCGTGGAGGGTGGAGGAAGAATTGTAGGAGAGGTTTGCCATTTTGTCGCCTTGATGCAGCATTTTGTCAACGCCCCACCTGACCGTTTATACGCAGAAGGTCTCTCAATAGCTGGAACAATGAATGGCGAGGATGATTCAACAATCATCACGCTCAGGTTCAGTGATGGCTCGATAGGCACAATAACGTATCTCGCAAACGCCGATCCGTCGGTGCCCAAAGAATATATCGAGCTCTCTTCGACTGGTCGGACTGCCGTCATCGATAATTTCCAGCGATTGAAGCTGTACAAGCAGGAGAAGCTGACTGAGAGCAGTTCGAGCACAATTCAGAAAGGGCATCGCGAGGAAATTGAAGCATTCCTGAGTGCAATAAGGGACGGAAAAGAGTCCCCCATACCCTTTGAGAGCCTGATTATGACGACGCGCATTACCTTCAAAGCTCTCGAGGCTCTAAGGAAAGGGATGCCGGTCAGTTTGTGAGGAATGAGAAAAGAAATCGTACGGAGTACCACTTCGTTCTCCTGGGTATGGTCCTTTCCCTTGTGCCAACACTCCCAGCTTTCTCCCAGCAAGCGAACGGAGGAGAGATGTTCATCCAGATCACGGCTGGACTTGGTGTGAGCGCTCATTCGGATCCTTCCATCGTAAACTACATCAATGCACTCACGTTACCTTCGCCCGACCAGAGACTATCCGACTTTTCCTCGGCTTCCGAGTTCTTCATTACTCCTGAAATGCAGATCAATGATGAATGGTCTGTCGGACTCGAGTACAGTTATCTCCTAAAATCATATAACGTCAGCGGTGCATTGCCGTGGGATTTCTCCTACTCGGTTCAGATGCCGACGCTCCTCGTGCACTATCTTTCGCCTGGTGATGGCTATTGTCTGAAATTCGGCGGAGGACTAGGGTACGCTATTGGAAGTCTCACGGAACAATTCATGCAGTCTGGAGCCGAGGAGAGCTCAAAAGCCTCTGGTCCTGCAATAAAAGTCGAGGCGGTAGGGAATACAAAATTTGACGAGCACTTCTGGGGGAGCATCGGGCTGGATTTGCGTTGGGTCTATGCAGGAAGCTTCAAGGGAGGAGTCCAAAGTTCAGTGCCAACGCCAAAACTTGATTTCTTCTCGGCGGGAATAAAATTCGGCGTCACATTTCAGATCTGAGACCTTGATTGAAGTCCATGGAATCATTTTCATTTAGTGAAGGAGGAATAGCTTATGATCCACAAACTCATTGTCTGTCTGCTCAGTGTTGCTCTTGTCACACCCATCCTGGGACAAACGAAGGTTGACACGAGTGGAGGGACGAAAAAATCCCAGCGTATCAAACAGAAGAAGGAGCATAGAATGGTCGTTGTCATTGTGACAACGCTCGGCACGATCGAAGCCGAGCTGTATGAAAAGGATGCACCGAATACCGCGGCCAATTTCGCCGGACTCGCGAACGAAGGCTACTATAACGGCATCATATTTCATCGAGTTGTGCCCGGATTCGTTATTCAGGGAGGAGATTCGACCGGCACAGGAAGAGGCGGAAAGAGTATTTACGGAGGTGAATTTGCGGATGAGTTAAAGCCCGAAACAAATTCGTACAAGGAAGGATACAAAAAGGGTGTTTTGGCAATGGCGAATCGGGGCCCGAACACGAATACGAGCCAGTTCTTTATACTCTTGGCGGATCAGGCCGGGATGCCCAAGAACTATACGATTTTTGGTAAGGTGATCAAGGGCATGGACGTCGTCGAGAAGATCGGGAAGGTGGAATTGGTGCCGCCGGGCGCACGGGACGGAAAACCGAAAGTGCCCGTAGTCATGAACAAGGTTAGAGTCACAACAGAATAATCCTTCAGAAATCTGAATCCGTGGCATTTGGAAAAACAAAACGATCCGAATTCTTGAGCTATGACGACTTCATGGCAGAGGTGCATGGCGCAAGAATTGCTCCACTGTATCTCTTCATAGGGAAGGAAGATTTCCTCGTCGATGAGTGTGTTCGCCAAATCATCGAATTGCTTGTTCCGGCGGAAATGCGCGGATTCAATCTCGATGTGATGTACGGAAGCAATTCCGACGCAAAGGACGTTGTTGCACACGCATCGTCGTATCCAATGATGGGTGATCGTCGTGTCGTGATCGTCAAAGAGTTTGAAAAGCTGGTGATCGGTGAGACGGCGAAAGAAATTGTCGCAAATTACCTCCAGCATCTTCTTGAGTCGACTTGTCTCGTTCTTATTTCGGGAGATCCGGACTTTCGAAAACGACCGTTCACCGAATTGAAGAAGATCGCGAAGATCATCTCGTGCGATCAATTCTATGACAACCAGGTACCTGCCTGGATAGCGGCGAGGGTCCGACTGAAACAGAAAGATGCGTCACCTGAAGCTTGCAGGATGCTGCAGGCTTATGTCGGGAATTCGTTGAGGTCGCTCGACAACGAGATTGACAAGCTTCTTATCTACATAGGAGAACGAAAAGAAATCACAGGCGAGGATATTGCTGCAGTCGTTGGAGCGTCGAAAGGTTTCACTGTGTTCGACCTTCAAAATTGCATAGGCAAAAAGGACATGAAGGAGTCTTTGACCGTCCTCGCCAGGATGTTGGAAGCAGGGGAGAGTCCACAGCTCATTATCGTCATGCTCACAAGGTTTTTCACGACACTGCTCAGAATTTCGGAACTGAAACAGCGTCGCATACCTGATTCCCAATTTGCTGCGGAACTCAGGATAAGTCCATATTTTCTGAAACAATATCTGGAATTCTATTCAAATTTCTCTCCCTCCCACGTCGAAAACGGGTTTCGTGCTCTCCTTTCTGCGGACGCAGAGCTCAAAAGCACGACCAGCGACCCGCGAATTGTCATGGATTTGCTCGTGTATTCGCTCATAAAAAGCAATCCGAATGAAAAGGCCGCGATGTCCTAATCCCGTCGCACCAAAACCTGTTCACGTGAATTCAGTAACAATCGCGTTATCAGTTCCTAATCCGCTCGCCGTTCGTTTCTCAACAATCTCCGGGTAAGATGGAATCGTACATTCAACAGCTTCTTAGGCCCCCATCAGAGATCGAGTGGATCCGTTTTGCAGAAATTCTTGTTGGGATCAGCGTTACGATGGGGATCGGTGAAGGGGTGCGTCTCGTATTACATTGGTCGCCAGAGTTTACCAGAAAGCTTCTCCATATCTCGGTCGCGCTCCTCATCTTCTTTGCTCCAAGTCTTTTTGTGACGGCTCTTCCTCCTCTGATTCTGGCGAGTTCGTTCGCACTCTTTGCGTACGTTGCCATCAAGCTCGGACTTCTCAAAAGCCTTCACGCCGTGGCCCGCGAGGCTTATGGCACTGTCTATTATCCGTTTGCCTTCCTCATCCTCATTCTATTGTTTTGGAATGCTCATCCCGAAATCGTGTCACTCTCCATGCTCGCACTCGGACTTGGAGACGCTTCTGCCGCCATCGTCGGCGAATCCATAAAGAATCCCAGAATATTCCACCTGACGTCAGACAAAAAGTCGATTCAAGGCTCGACAGCCATGCTTGCGACTACGGCGATGGGTTTGGTTTTTGGAATGGAATATTTCGACGGCGCGAAATACTCACACGAGACAATTGCTCTCGCAGTCGTCTGTTCGTCGCTCATTGCGACTGCGTGGGAGGCACTGTCATCTCGTGCGCTTGACAACCTTACAATTCCACTTTCCGTCGGATTTGTGCTCTACTACTTCCTCGTGCCAGCCCCTATGCAAAATAGCGTCCAATTTGGTGTTGGTGTCGGTCTGGGATTGAGTATAGCGGTCGTTTCATTCGCTTTGCGATTCCTCACTGCAAGCGGCGCTGTGGCAACCTTTCTCCTGGCTTCGCTCGTCTATGGTGTTGGAGGATGGAAATGGACTGTTCCGATTTTGACATTCTTCATTCTCTCGAGTCTACTCTCCAAGATTGGGAGGTCAAGAAAGATGCAGACTGAATCGATTTTCCACAAGACAGGAACCAGAGATGTAGGCCAAGTTGCGGCAAACGGCGGCGTGGCCGGAATTCTGGTGTTGCTCCAGTATGTGTGCCAGGATTTCAATTTCTATCCGATGTATCTTGGCGCAGTTGCCGCGGTCACAGCAGACACGTGGGGGACGGAGATTGGTACCTACTTTAGACGGAAGACGGTTTCGATCATCACGATGCGCAAGGTGAATCCGGGCGCGAGCGGCGGGGTCTCGCTTTCCGGTCTTTTCGCTGGAGTTATTGGCGCATCGATCGTTGCATTGAGCGCAGTTGCTTGGATTGGATCAAGCTTAGCGCTGCTGGTTGCGATCGTTGCCGGGATAATTGGTAGTGCTGCTGACAGTGTTATGGGCGTTACTTTACAGGCACAATATCGATGTGTCGTCTGCGGAAAAATCACGGAACGCACCATTCACTGCGGCACATCGACAGAGTTTGTTAGTGGAACCCGATGGATCAACAATGATCTTGTGAATTGGGCGTGTGCGATGGTGGGAGCCCTAGCTGTCCTCATTCTAGGCGCATTCCATTGAGCGTTTTGCAGGAAACAACACTTCCTGATTCAAGCCGCGCGTTTGGACACCGCGACTGAATGGCGCACGAATCGCCGACAACGTCGTTCTATTTCTTCTGGAAGATAAAGATATACTCGTGTTTGAAAACATAAAACCCCCCTGCGAGCGCCCTGTATCGCCATAATGCTCCCTGTTTTCTCTTTCCCGTAGTCTGGTCGAAGTTCTTTACGACGATACTCTTCAAAATGCAATCCCGTTTCATCACCTCGTTCATCGCCAGAAAACCGAGCGGAATCCACTCCCGCTTGTTGTACTTGTCTCCAATGACCAATGCAAGGAATCGGCCTCTGTCGAGAACCTTCAGTGAATTGTCGACAACCTTCCCAAGGAGTTCAAGAAAATGCCTGGTGGATCCCGCGTTTGACAGGTCGGTTCGTCTCTTGCTAAATCGTATGATGTCGTGATAGGGAGGATGGAGGATTACAAGTTGCGCGCTGTCTGTTCCCCGTCGCTTGAGCGGTTTGCTGAAATCCATCTTTGTACTATCTCCAACATCAATCTCAACCGTGCTGTTTGCGTGAGGAGGAATGGAATGTAGTGCCGACTGTGCCCTTTTCGCCACAGATGGACTAAGCTCAATCCCCAGTCCATTTCTCCCGAGACGAATGCATTCCAGCAATGTTGTCCCGCTTCCTGCGAATGGATCGAGAATCCATTCTCCCTTTTTTGTATATCGCAGCATGAGTTGACGCGGTATTTGGGGAATGAAGTTTCCCCAGTACCAGGCCGAGTGTCCTCCGGACGAATCTCTTTTCTTAAGTATCCACAAGCTGTCGGTTAAGACTTCATCGTACTCTTTCCAACGACGCAGGTTCAAATCATTGATCGCCGCAGTCTTCACGGATGTAAGTGATTTCTGGAGACGCGAGAGGTAGTAGCCTGCGCGTTCAATTGTGCGTGATTGTTGGATCTGCTCCAGCTCGCCAGAGAGGAACTGTTTGGAAATCAGGAATTGATTCTTCCGAATTGGCGATTTCCGAGACACGGAAGTTCGAAGTATCCGATTTCGCAGGAATCGGACTTTTCTTCTTAGAACTACCACAGTGGAAACTGATTGAAGGTTCTGCAGGGATTTGAGAAGCGCTGGCTTCACCAGAACAATTGTATGATTCATCTCGATGAGTTATGTGAGAGTTGGTAGCAACGAAAAGATATTGAAATCCCCACATGAAATCAATGAAGTGACCTGTGCTACACCGGCAAGATTATGCTTGGTTTTTTCGGCGAAAAGCAATAGTTTAGCAGCAAGAACTACAATCATCCTCCACCACATGCTGAACTACATCTGGATTTCTTTGGTGGCCATTGCAATCGTCGCTGCGGTCGGCAATGACATCAAGGACGAGGTCCAAAACTCGTATCGGAACGGAATCCCGATGAGCGCCACCTTCGTTGTTTCGAAATCTCCGGCAGGGACCGCCCAAATGTGGGAGGGGGAAGTCGTGATGTCCGGAGAGGCGTTCGATCAATTCTACGGCATCCAGGCGCAAAAATCCGACGTTCGTCAACCCGTCTCAGTTGCAGTGTCTTCGAACTTGCAGGGGTCCTTGCTCCTGCCTGTTACAGATGCAAGCCCCGAGTATTGGCGGCAGATGGCAAAATACGCCACAACGAAGGACAGGCTAACGGGGAAAATTCAATCCATTGAATTCTCTCCGAACGGCTCATCAGCTCAATTGAGGTTTGTCCTTGAATCGATCAAGTTCGTAAAAATGAAGGCAGTCACTCAGGCGGCGTTGGATTTTGCCAGCACAGCAGTTGAAATCTCAATCGGGCTCATTGGCATCATGGCGTTATGGCTGGGTCTTATGAAGATCGCGGAAGACGCCGGATTTATTTTGATTCTGACAAAAATTCTCGCACCGCTTACGCGCCGAATTTTTCCGGAAATTCCACCGGATCATCCCGCGGTTGGAGCGATGATTATGAATATCGCGGCAAATATGCTCGGTCTCAACAACGCTGCAACTCCGTTGGGCTTGAAGGCAATGGAAGAGTTGAATAAGCTAAACCCAAAGGCTGGCACGGCGACCAATGCCATGGTGACATTTCTCACGATCAATACTGGCGGTCTGGTCCTGATCCCGGCCACAGCCATTGCGGTAAGAGCTGCAGCCGGATCGTCAAATCCGGGCATCATCATAAGTACTTCGATCGTGGGCGCAACGTGTGCAACAATAGCCGGTGTTGCAGCCTCCAAGCTGCTTCAACGATTGCCACGGTATAGAAAGGATATTGAGAGCTAACGTGCTTGAATTTCTCCGGACTGCCATCAATCTGATTTCGATCATTGCGATCCCCGCGATGATTCTGATCATTCTAGGCTGGGGCTTCTTCAAAAAAGTAAAGGTGTACGAAGTATTTGTGGAGGGCGCTAAAGAAGGTTTCGATACAGCCGTTCGCATCATCCCGTATCTTGTTGCGATGCTCTTTGCCATCGGCGTCTTTCGTGCCAGCGGAGCAATGGATGTGTTGACATCGATTCTTTCGCCCGTTACAAATTTGATCGGGATGCCACCGGAAGCTTTGCCCATGGCCTTTATGAGGCCACTTTCCGGGAGCGGTTCGCTTGGCCTTATGACGGAAATCATGAAGGCCCACGGTCCCGATTCGTTCACTGGAGTCTTGGTTTCAACAATGTACGGCAGCTCGGAAACCACATTCTATGTCCTCGCTGTCTATTTTGGTGCTGTTCAAATCAAGAATGCTCGACACGCGGTTCCGGCCGGATTGATTGCCGATTTGTTCGGAATGCTTGGTGCTTTGTTCGTGTGCAGGATTCTCTTTAGCCAATAATCAATAACCTTAAAGGAGGTAAAAATGTCTTCCACAGCACGTTGGCTCACTTCGATCGTGATGGTTCTGGCGATGTCTGCAGGACTCGTTGCGCAAGGAACCAGCGCACAGGGTCTCATGCAGAAACAACAACAGACCCTTGAGGGTGGAGCTGGTGTCACGGTGATTGACGGCGAGGTATTCTATTTAGTCACAGTGACTCCCGAATTTGCATTCGGAAAATTCGGGTTGGGTGTGGATTTGAATTTGCGAATCAACAGAGAAGGGAAGATCCGACCCGGCGACTACGTTCATTTCAGCGACTTTCTTCGCATCATCCGCTATGCTCGCTGGGGCCAGAAAGGCGACGAATTCTACACGAGAGTCGGTGCCTTGGATTACTCCAGACTTGGCCACGGATTCATTATGTACAATTACAGAAACAGCGCAAGTTACGACCGTCGAACGACGGGAATCGAGCTTGACGTTGACTTTGACAAGTATGGATTCGAAAGTGTCTACAGCGATGTGACTGCTGCAAGTCTCCTCGGACTTCGCGGATATGTGCGCCCAGTGAAATTCACTCCCGCGGCCAAAATTCCGATCATCGGTGGGTTCGAATTAGGTGCGACCTACGCGACCGACCTCGACAAGACCTCAAATAGGACTTTCGGCCAGGTTGGAGGTCTGCCTTCGACTGGCATAGCAAACGCGAACAGTGGCAGTCCGATGGCAGTGTACGGCGTCGATGCAGGATTACCACTGCTCTCACTTGCAGCCGTGAAATCGACATTGTACGGGGACTTGGCCAAAATAAAGGGATATGGAAACGGCGGTGCTGTCGGTATCGACTTGAATTTCTACGGTATGGGGTTGATTTGGATCGGCGCGAAATATGAGCGCCGCTGGTTGGGTGATCAGTTCTTGCCATCGTACTTCGACGCACTCTACGAGCACGACCGCTACGGTCTCATTGACACCACCCACTTCATGAGTAAGGCAGCATCGCTACCGTATGTACATAAGAGCCAGGGATATTTTGGTCAGATCATCATCAGCATTCTGAATACGTTCAATATCGTTGGGGGGTATCAAGCTCCTGTCGGCGTGAAGAACCAGGGAGTCTTCCACGCTGAACTGCAAACGCCGGCTGTCATCCCGCAAATCGTGTTCGGCGGAGGATTCGACAAGAGGAACATCGGACCTGTCTTCAAATGCGATGAAAACTCGATACTCTATGCAGAACTTGGGTACAAGCCGATCCCTTATATGATCGTCTCGATGCTCTACCAATGGACGTTTGCCAAACAGGCGGACGGGACGTACGCGACACAAAAGAGAATTGAACCCAAGGTTCGATTCGTTTACAGTTTTTGAGAAACGTCATTGGAGTTTACAGTCAAAAACCCTCTGCAAGAATGCAGGGGGTTTTTTGTTTGCGCAGAGCAACTGCAAGGAAGGAGAGATGGAATCTGCTTTTTATTGCATTTCAGAACACCCGTCGGTATATTGGCGACATCCGATTCCAGCAGAATTCACTCAATTCTCCAGTTCTTCTTAAGCCAATTGAAGTATGTCAATCCTCAATAAGCTCGTTGTCAATGTACTGCCTCTCATTCCCAAACCTGTTGTCGGCCAAGTTGCCAAACGCTACATTGCAGGCACGACTCTGCCCGATGGTATTCGAGTTGTAAAGAATCTCAATGGCAAGGGAATGATGGCCACAATGGATTTGCTCGGCGAAGATGTTACAGATGCAAGTGAAGCAAATCGGGTCAAAAACAGTATTTCGCCAATCCTTCGAGCGATCAAAGAAAACGGGCTCAATTCCAACATGTCGATTAAACCGACACAGCTCGGTTTGAAAATCGACAAGGAACTCTGTTTTCGGAATGTCAAAGATATCATTTCTGAAGCTTCCAGACTCGGCAATTTCGTCCGGATCGACATGGAAGATGCAACGACCACGGACGATACGATTGAGCTCTATCGTCGTCTCCGGAAAGAAGGATTCACGAACATGGGTGTTGTCATTCAGGCATACATGCGCAGAAGCGAATCCGATGTCGTGGCTCTTGTGAAAGAGGGGGTTAATTTCCGTCTCTGCAAAGGAATTTACAACGAATCGCCAAGCATAGCCTACAAAGGGCGTCAAGAGATCCGTGACAATTATTTAAGACTCCTCCGGATCATCCTCGAGGGGGGATCTTATGTTGGGATCGCGACGCACGATGACTTCCTTCTGGACGGAGCGGTGTCCATGGTACAGAAACTCGGATTGAAACA
>JADGQA010000159.1 GCA_017882185.1 Bacteroidota bacterium | reverse complement strand
AGCGCCACCTCAACGCAGGAATTGAAATTGTGGGTGTGGATGCGGAGTTTATTGTCTTTTCGGACCGATGCCGCGATAACAGTTTGTCGGTTGATGGCAACCGGGAAGACGTACCCGTTATTGTAGTCAGTGTGTTCACCAATGAGATTGACACGGCCCGGTGCCGAGGAGACATACATGGGCGGAGTTGCAAATTTAGTCTTGAAGGTTTCTGCAGTTGCGGTGATAAGGTCGGGTTTAATCATTTTCGATTGGCGGAGATTCCGGAAGATCGTGGAAAGACACAAAAAATTTACGCAGAGCAATGTGGAATAGCAATGGAAAAAGGAAGGTATTACAGAGAGGCAGTAGTCTGGCTGCGACCTGTGAGCGTCAATAGTGAGACCAAGCTTCAAGTTGAAGCTTTGTATGGCTCTGAAATTGGACTCTTCTTCGTTGAGAAATTCGATCGACCCTACCCCGAACTGTCCTCAAACGTTGGACTTCGCTATTGACTTTTGTAACTCTTTGATGAATTATCAAACAATGTCAAAGTTTAGAAATCTTGTTCTCGCAATCGGCGTAATTTCGTCCGTTAAGCCTCTTGTGGCACAAACGCAAGATACCGCGCTGAAAAGGGCCGGGGTCTTCGAAAAGATGTACACAGGAGGCATAGGGGCTTTAAGGTGGTACGATGTTCCCATTGCGGCCGTGAACGTTAGCGAACTCCTTCTGGTTTCTTCAAATTCCTCCGGTAAACCAATTAAGTTTCCACCGACGGAGTTCGATAAGAGTTTCCAGCCCCACGTAGGCGTCCACGGTCCGCAAACGATAGTCGGTCGTGTCGACGAGGAAGGGGCGGCGGCATTTCTAGTATCCAGGCTGCTCGTCAATCTTGGTGCGGATTTGTTAGGCGGAAACGTGACGAGCGAGGATTATCATCGCACGTTCTGGTTCTACAAGTCGATCGTCTATACCTACAGCCTCAACTTGCTGGCGAAGAACATCGTCTACCGAATGCGGCCGAACGGCAGCGATAACCAGAGCTTTTTCAGCGGACACAGCTCAACGGCATTCTGCACGGCCTCGTACATCTCGTTGGAGCTTGGTGATTGGTACGACCGATGGGAATTCACCAAGACCAACGACGCGCTACGCCTTACGCTCAAGATCGGTTCAGATATATCCCTTTATGCCGGAGCGACGTACGTCGCGTATGCAAGGATGCACGATGAAAAACACTATTTTTCTGATGTTGCCGTAGGAGCTGTCGTCGGCACGGTTGTGGGCACGCTGATGTATCGCTGGCACGGAAAGAACGAGTCCCATACAAATGAAGGCTTATCATTCTTCTTAGTGGACAAAACTCCAACGATGTTCTACGTCCTTCGATTCTAGTTTCGTGCAATCCGCGATCTTGATTTCTGAGGATTGACGAAATACATTTCAATGCAAAACGTTTCAGCCTTGACGAATTCTTCGGCTATTTGATTCTGAACCCTCCACTGCAAAAGTCAAACACGGTCAAAGCGGTTTGGAGGGGATCCAGGGGACAAGTTCAATCAGTCCCCAACTTCACCGTCCACGGCAATCACAGTATTCTTCTTTTGACACTGGTTACTCTCCCTCATTAGTCAAACCTTCTTCGCAACCCGGCCGTGGACCTTTCTCTTGCTCCCATTCACTACCTCATGAGTCCCATCCACGGGCAGGCCGAATTTCGCTGTCCGGAAATATGAAATTGATCCGACGTATCCGCTTGCAGCACTCTTCAGTTGGATGAGAATCATTCGCCATTTGTGGGAAGCTGCCTGATCGGAGGATGTGGTCGTTTTTCCGGATCCCGTCGAAAGTGCCGGCCTGAGTGAACTGATTCGGCGGGTTCCCCTGCCAACCAACCATCATTGATAGTCCGCGCCTTTCATTGACCTGCCTCAAAAAGCACTTGACATTCAATCTGTTCCGCCGTATCTTAAAACGTGCAAATCGTGCATAACGTCTAAAACAGGTAGTTCTGGTGAAAACGACATATTCTACGGCGGACCTCGCAAAGATGCTGGATGTTAACGAATCGACTGTCAAACGATGGTCGGATACGGGAGACTTGGCTTGCATCAAAACAAGGGGAGGGCACCGTCGGTTCGGCGTGGCAACGGTGATGGAGTTCATTCACCGGAACAAACTCTCGGCCTCGTTTACCGTCGTAGACACTCTCGCAAATGAGGACCTCCACGCACACGTTCTGGCTGGCAATATTCACAAGCTTATACCAGAATTGAGAAGGGAAATGAAGACGGGAAATGTCCAGGGAGTCCTGAACATCCTCAGGATCGCATACGCGGCAAAACCGAATCTTATTCAACTTTTCACCGAAGTCGTATTCCCACCCCTGACGGAAATCGGCGAAGAATGGCAGAACAACTCTCTCACGGTTGATCAGGAACATATTGCGTCAAACGCCCTTCGAGAAGCACTCGCTCTCTTTCATTCGGAGGTGTACCAAAAACAACCCAATGGCTTAAGAGCAGTGTGTGCATGTTCTGAAGGTGAATGGCACGATATCGTAATCCGATGCGTCGGATACTATCTCGAATCGGAAGGATGGCAGGTACTATTCCTTGGGCAAGCGTCACCGGCCAAATCTCTCGAGTCCGCCATCAAGACACTCAAACCTGACCTGGTCGCTCTCAGTGCGACAATTATTCAAAACGAACGACGGTTTCTCCGAGCAATCAACAACACCATTCATCCTGCGGTGCGACGTGCGAAGGCACGGCTTGCAATCGGAGGTCCCGGCATCAAAGCACGATTGAATGGCAGGGTCAAGGCTGATTTTCTGTGTGATACAATTGCGGACTGTGAAGAAATCGCGAATCGCAAGAGTTACTCTGACAAAAAGTAAATGAGGTATTCGTGAAAGCATATTTTGCAGGTGCTATCATTCTAATTCTCGTAACGTCTCTCGTTGGTGCCGTGAGAGTTCTGCATGCCCAGGAGACACAACCTACGGGCACATTGGTTGGAATGGTATTCGATAAAACGACGAACGAGCCGCTCATGGGATCGAACATACTTGTTGTTGGAACACGGCTTGGAGCTACGACCGATACGGATGGCAACTTCCGCATCGAACGAGTGCCAATCGGTGTTTACGCACTGAGAGTCTCCGCTGTTGGATACACGCCATTTACAATAACGGATGTCGTTGTCACCGTGGCGAAGCCGGCAGAGTTATCGATTCCGTTGATGGATGCCGGGCTTCAGGTCGAGGGGGTGCAGGTGACTGCAAGTTATTTTCAAAAACTCCCGGATACACCGTTGAGCACGCTCACGCAATCCAATGAAGAAATCCGACGACTGCCGGGAGGCCTTGAGGATGTTGTACGAGCAATTTCCATTCTTCCAGGTGTTGCACAAGTCCAGGCAGGAAGGAATGACCTCATCGTCCGGGGAGGTGCTCCATCCGAGAACCTCTTCATCATCGACAACATTGAAGTCCCGAACATTAATCACTTTGGGACTCAGGGGGCAAGCGGCGGACCGTTAAGTTTTGTCAATCTGGATTTCGTGGAGGGCACATCATTTTCGACGGGGGGATTCGGCGCCCGCTACGGCGACAAATTGTCTTCAGTGTTGACTATCAATCTGCGAGATGGAAGAAAAGACCGGCTTGGAGGAAAATCGACCATATCAGCAAGTCAGTTCGGGCTTAACCTGGAGGGACCGCTCGGTCAATCGGGTGATTTCATTTTTTCTGCGCGTCGAAGCTATCTCGATTTCATCTTCAAGGCGGCTGGTTTCGGCTTCGTCCCAGAATATTGGGATTTTCTCGCGAAAGCCCACTATCACTTGAGCACAACCGACCAGTTGGATATTCTTGGCATTGCGGCACTCGACAACGTAAAGTTCTTTAATGATACCCAGAAGCAGAGGTTTGACAATTCCAGGATTCTCGGAAGTGACCAGAACCAGGTTGTGGCTGGTGCATCCTGGCGTCATCTGTTCGCAAGCGGGTTCACGACGGTCACCGTTGGTGAAACACACGTCGATTATCGTTATGGTCAATCTGATTCACTCCTCGTGCCCATTTTCAGGAACAAGTCAGTCGAAGACGAATCATCGCTCCGTGGCGAAATCCTATTTCATGCCTCGAAGTCTGTTGAACTTCTCTTCGGAGTCCTCGGAAAAGTGCCGCGGTTTTCAAGTGATCTGACACTCCGACCATTCTTTACAAATTTCGGCGATTCAATTCAGGTTAATGCTGCCTACGCAACGTCTGCATTCAAAGGAGCAATGTATGCCCAGGCTTCACAGGAAATCGGATCCGCGAGAGTGACGCTGGGAGGGCGCATTGACTACTTCAATCTCATCAAAGACAAGTTGGTGTTTTCACCGCGGTTTTCGTTCACTGTCCCGATCGCTGACGCAATGAACGTAAATGCCAGCGTGGGGAAATATTATCAGGCGCCATCGTCGATTTGGCTCGTGGCCAACCCAACAAATCGCGAACTCAAGTTTGTCGAGGCAATGCAGTACATCGTCGGCATTGATTATCTTCTTGGTTTGGATACACGGCTGTCTCTGGAGGGGTATTTGAAGAAATACTCGGACTACCCTGCGAGTCTCTTGCGTCCCTATTTGGTACTGGCAAATACGGGAGCAGGGTTTGGAGGATCGGATGAGGGATTTGCCTCTTTTGGACTTGATCCTCTTACAAGCAATGGGAGCGGCAAGTCACGTGGGATCGAACTGCTTGCCCAGAAGAAACTGTCTGAAATTCCCTGTTACGGCACACTGAGTGTCAGTTACAATGTGTCGGAATTCGAGGCGCTGGATGGGATTGCACGCGCGTCCAACTGGGATCAGCGATGGATTGTCAATCTTGGCGGCGGGTATGTCTTTAATGATGCGTGGGAATTCAGCACGAAGTTCCGTTATGCCACAGGTCGGCCCTACACGCCGTTCAATCCGGACGGAACACAGAACCCAGCTCTCTACAACAGCGTCCGGATCAAGCCAAACCACAGCCTCGATGTCCGAGTGGATCGTCGATGGTCATTCACCAACTGGACTCTTATTACTTACATCGATATCCAGAACATCTATAACAAGAAACCCTTAGACATTCCGCGTTTCAACGAAGAGACACGAATAGTGGAACAGAATGCATCGATCGGGATTTTGCCCTCAATCGGCATCAGCGCGGAATTCTAAGACCAATAAGGTTCCCAACGAGCCCTTGATCATCACACCAAGGTCGGTAGAGATCATGACGACTTCACTATCTTCGCTATTTCTTCTGAGATTGAACCCCATTCGCAATATTTTACCTCGAGCAACCGCTGCACCTCTTTGTACTCGTTCGATGCTGACTTCGCATCATCGCCCCGCTTGTAGAGTTCAGGATCAGCAAGCATCATTTCGATGTTCTCTTTTCGCTCCTCAAGTCTTTGGATATCCTGTTCAATTGCTTCGATTTGCTTCTTGAGCGGCTGGAGTTTTTTATTCAATTCCTTCCGGTGGTTTGATTCTGCCTGCTTCGACTGTCTTGATGGTGAAAGATGCTGCGTGATCTGTGCGTCCGATGTCTTGTGATCTGTCCGGGTGGCCGGCTGGTTGGATTGGACCATGGCCTCTTTCTCCATCTTTTTCTTGAACAGGTACTCACTGATGGAGCCGAGATACGTCCTGATTCGTCCGTGACTAAATTCCAGCACTTTATTGACAATCGGATCGAGGAAGGAACGATCGTGAGAAACGATGAGGTACGTCCCCTCAAAATTCTGGAGCGCTTCCTGCAGCACTTTCTTGGATCGCATATCGAGATGGTTCGTAGGCTCGTCCATAATGAGGAAATTGGATGGCTGGAGGAGCATCTTGGCAAGCGCCACACGACTTTTTTCCCCTCCCGAAAGAACGGAAATCTTCTTGAACACGTCATCACCCTGAAAAAGAAATGAGCCGAGGATCGTGCGAAGCCTTTTCCTTACTTCTCCCGTAGCAACTTCGTCAAGAATTTCGATGACTTCCTTCGTGGAATCAAGCTCTTCGGCCTGGTCCTGTGCGAAGTAAGAGACGGTAACGTTGTATCCCACGATGCGCTCACCGGCATCAATCGCTTCTGTGCCAGCCGCAATTCGCGAAAACGTCGATTTGCCTGCGCCGTTCACACCGACAATCGCGATCTTGTCTCCCCGTTCAATCTTGTAATCCAAATCAGAAAAAACAATGTTGTCTCCATAGTGCTTTTCCACATTCTTCAATTCGATGACAACTCGCCCGCTGGCGTCCGGTTGAGGGAATCGGAAATGAATTTCCTCCTCCTCTTGTTCAACTTCGATGAGATCGATTTTTTCGAGCTGTTTGATCCTGCTCTGCACCTGACGGGCCTTGGTTGCTTTGTATCGAAACCGGTCGATGAATTGCTGCGTTTGCTTCAATTGCTGTTGTTGGTTCTTCTGCGCATTCTGGAGCAATGTCTTGCGGACTTCTTTCTCCCGTTCGTAAAACGAGTAATTCCCGGAATACTCGTGAAGCTCGCCGCGCGACAACGCAAGAGTCCTTCTGCAAAGATTGTCGAGGAAAGTGCGATCGTGCGAAACAAGCACGACAGCCCCGTTGTACTGGCGAAGGTATTCTTCGAGCCACTGCAGAGTATCAAGATCAAGATGGTTTGTCGGTTCGTCAAGGAGCAACAGAGACGGTTCCTGCAAGAGCAGTTTGGCGAGTGCTATCCTCATTTGCCAGCCTCCGCTGAATTCCTCCGTTTGTCGCGGGAAGTCATCAACGGAGAAACCTAAACCCATAAGGACTCTCTCAATCTTTCCTTTCATCCGGTAGACATCAAGGTCTTCAAGTTTATGCTGGAGCTCGCCCAGGATTTCGATGGTCTCATTATAAGCAGGATCTGACGGATCGAGTGTCGTAAGAAGTTCGTGGGCTTCGTCTAGTTCTTTCTGCAGCGCGAGAACATTTTCAAAGGCTGTTTCAACTTCCCTGTAAAGAGTTTTTCCTTTCGCGGAGATACCGTCTTGAGGGAGGTATCCGGCCGTGACATAGCGGGCTTTTTCCACCTTACCGCTGTCTGGTGTTTGGAGTCCTGCGGCAATCTTCAGGAGAGTGGTTTTGCCGGTACCGTTGGATCCGACCAGGCCTATACGATCGTGCGGCCCTATCAGGAATGAAACATCGTCAAATAGGGCCCTCTCGCCGTAGTGGAGGACAATATGTTCAAGAGAAATCATTTGAGATGCGTAATCATTTTTCGCGCATTGGCGTTCAATTCAGTAGTTGCATTGCAGAAATGTACACGGCGCTCGGGTTACAGGCATCAGAATATAGCAAAAAATGCTGACGGTACAGAACAGGAAGAGAATTACTTGAGTAAATCGAAAAAGGGTAATCTTTGTAAGTGAAATGTTTTATTAGTGAGGGATTATGATTACATTTTCTAGCCTCTCTGACGACAAAACGAGAGTGTCCTCTCTACATGCAACAGCAGCATCGCCATGTGCGTGCGCCTCGGGGGTGTTTTTCATGCAAATACTGGATAGAAATCTCTTTTGGTACGTCATCACAACCACGGCAGCATTGTTGATTCTTGGCGCCGGTTCCATTGCCGCCGTTGTTCTGAGCCGCCGAAAGTTCCTCAAAGTTCAGCGTACACAAACGGAGGGGCTACAAGCCCGTGAGCAGAAGTACAGAAACCTTTTTGAGAACTCGCTCATCGGAATGGTTCGGTTGTCTCTCCGCGATTGGACTCTTCTTGAGATGAATGAAGCATTCAGGAGAATGGCAACAAAAGTTCCTCTGGATGTGGGGCACAATTTCCTCGAGTGCTTGCCTTCGATCGACCAATCCCACTTGAAAGCGACGCTCTACAACAAAGGCTATGTGGAAAATTTTGACACGCATTTTCAATGTTCTGATGGAACACTGCTATGGATTTCGTTTTGGGGACGCGTACACTTCAACGATGGATATGTCGAGGGCATCGTGGCTGACAGCACGTCACAAATAAAGGCAGAGGAAAAACTTCGCGAACAGGCAGCACTTCTGGAAAAGG
>JADGQA010000158.1 GCA_017882185.1 Bacteroidota bacterium | reverse complement strand
CGTTGTGGATATTTTTTGGTTGGTTTCGATTTCCATTCAAGAGGAAAAGACCGGCCTTGGGGCACAAACAATTAACTTGCTCACTTACACGAATTCTGTTACATTTGCCCGTCAGACTGAGGAGGGAGACATGTCCCTTGACGCTTTACCTGCCGATCCATCCTGGAACACGACTCTGTATTGAACATAATCACCGCAATGCCTTAAGGCAGCGGTCCATCGTTCACAACCAACACAAGGAGAACTGCCATGGTAGGACTTTTTGCGCTCTGGCTCCCCATCCTGTTGTCGGCCGTCATCGTCTTCATCGTAAGTTCCGTCATCCACATGGCTTCGCCGTGGCACAAGAACGACTATCCCAAGATGGAGAAAGAAGACAAATTCAGGGAAGCTCTCCAGCCACTCGCGATTCCTCCGGGCGATTACATGGTGCCCCGTCCGTCCGGGTCTGCAGCCATGCGTTCACCAGAGTTTCTTGACAAGTTGAAGAAAGGTCCCGTTATGGTGATGACGGTGATGCCGAACGGGATGACACCAATGACCATGAGTCTCGTCCTTTGGTTCGTCTACCTCATTGTTATCGGGATCTTCGCCGGGTACGTTGCCGGTCGTGCGCTTCCGGTCGGTGCGGCCTATTTGCAGGTCTTCCGGTTCGTCGGGACGACGGCGTTCCTCGGATATTCTCTCGCTCTCTGGCAGATGTCGATTTGGTATCGACGATCGTGGAGTATAACGTTCAAGGCGACCGTCGATGGATTAATCTATGGTCTTCTCACGGCGGGAACATTTGGATGGTTGTGGCCGCGATAGAGAATGTGAGACGTCACAACGTGACGTGTCTGTGAAAGACTCTTTGGTCAGACCCTTCGCCTTCGCTCAGGGTGACTTTCTCAAGAAAGCGTGCCGAAATCAAAGCGCACGCAAGAGGGTTCAAAGGTTGAGAGTGCTGAAAGGAATTATCGCTGCGACAGCGTGATGTCGTCTTGAAAGGAGATCGACTTGTATCGCCCACACACTGCGCCAGTGATTTCGGAGGCCTTCACGCAAGAACAGAATGAAAATCGTATCAGCGAGAACGATATTGAAGATGAACGGCTGATTGTATCCAGTTTGAGACGTCACACCCGCAATTAAGATTGGCGGGCAAGCCGTGACGTCTCTACGAAAGCCAACAAAAAGACAATAACATCTTTCCGGCACCGCGAAGACACATCGGAATCACTACTTTTATGAAACGTTCGATGGGCAGCGTTGCGGCATAAAGGAACCCAAACAACGTGCCTTCCTAGGGTCCGCTAGCGGACAAAGACCAGGGGTTCGCGGCCATTCTCATTTTTGCGACTCACACATTTCTTCTTCCACACTACAAGATCTTATGGGGCGGATTTGAAGGAGAAATTGTATATTCTTTCGCCGGATAGGGGATGACGGCGACAGGATGCCGAAGGCGCGAAATCAAGTCCTTCCTCAATACTTGCTGCTCACCGCCAGGAAATATACCCGACCGAATAACGACGCCGATCCGTATCCTTAGATATGTTGGTGAAGATGATCCATCGGATCGTCTTTACGAAGAGCTGGAAGCGTACAACAGAAAGGCGTCTTGCGCCTCCAGCCCTCACGATCTACCTACAAGGAGAAAATGATGAAACGAGTATTGATGTCTATCGTCATCGTGGGGGGCTTTGTCGTGGAGGCGTTAGGGCAACCGGCTCGACCGATTCCGGTCTATCCCGGAGCAAAACTGGTTACTGAACAACAAGAAGGTGTCGAACCGGAATGCTGCGAGTTTGTTACAACCGATTCATTCGAGAAGGTATTGTCCTTTTATGAGAAACAGCTGAAGACGAAGCCGATGGATACGAAGGCTCTCGCGGCAGCCTATCCGGCGATGAAGCAGCAATTACAAATGCTCGAACAGCAAATGCCGCCAACGGTCAAATTGCGTGGATTTGTTGTGGGAGAAGTGACGATGAATGGCCAGAAGGCACCCATTGTCTTCGAGCTTATGGGAGGTCCCGAGGGTGTGCGCTTCTCAGTCTCGGAGGATGCAATGTCCGGAAATGACGCACAGTTTGCAAAGGAGTGGCGCGAGAAAAATGGGAAGCTGACCCCGGAAGAGACTGCGAAAAAAGAAACCGATATGCGTCAGGCTTCGGAAGATAAAGAGCAGAAGGAACGGGACGAGCGCCACGCGAAGGAGGAACCTGCGTACCGAGCGAAGGTAACGACGGAACTTTTGAAATTTCTGAAACAGAATAAGACCGACCTCTATCCCGGGGTGGAGTGTGAGCACATTTACAAGTATGAAGGTGAGATATCGTCCGGATGGTCGTTCTACTACATCAGCAAGGACGATTTCAAGAAAGTGTACGATTTCTACGCTTCGCGCAATAAAACGGTGGAGATTACGAATTCAGAAGGGGGTTTGTCTGGTTGGTCAAAATACGAGACTGTCTGTTCTTGGAGGATGGCGGAATTCCCGACTCAATCATCACTCCGGATTGAAGTCCGGGAGGTGAGCCTGACGAAGGACAGTGCGAAGAAGACGTATGTGGCGGTGTCCATTTCTGCCGACGAGTTGCCGAAGACAATCCGGAAGATCGACGAGGAGTACCGTTCGCGGTGGTGATGTAGGAGCACGGAAGGATGTTCACCGCAGAGGAAAAATAAAAAAGGAATAGTCATTGCGAGGCGCCGTTTGCCGAAGTCCCGCTGTCTGGATTCCGCTTCTGCGGTGCGCATGTGCCCTTGAGCGGAATTCTGGGAAGCGGAACAATCTGATATTGCGTTAGACTTTGAGTGTCGGATTTCCGTAGTTAGATCGTGGTAGGAGATTGTCCCGCTGTCTAGGATTCCGCTTCAATGTCAAATGAGTACTCATAAGCGGGATTCGGAGGGCGGAACCACGTCCCATGAAACAAGAGCGGGACTCGCAATGACAATCGCGATGCACGTAGATGTTTGAATGAGGATGAAATACGGGATACCATGGTTCCGAATGGGAACACGCTTCGCGTGTTATAATTGAATGCCTCCGGCTGTACGCCTCCGGCCACAATGACGTGTGCCTTTGGCAATCGGAAGATGAATTTGCAGACAACATCGACGTGAATCCGGCTCACACAGGAGAATGATATTGTTGGCGGAGACGATCCAGCGGATCGCCCCCACAAATAATAAAACAAAAAAACCACATTCACATCAATCCAACGCCATGGTCAATCAACGATTTGTTTCAAATACAACGAACGCGGTCAAGAGATCATGTGCAGTGCTCTTCCTATCCGCTGGGATTGCCCTGTTTGCGCTCATCGGCTGCTCAAGCTCACATTCCTTACAGCTCGACGCAGCGCAACCGGTCTATTTTGGGAACGCGCCCCCGTCCGCTTTGCCACTGGATTCTGCACACGTACAATTCATCAAACAGATTTCTGTGATGTCGTCCCACGTGGCGGAGGAGGAAAAGGTCGTCCAGGGCAAATCGACAACGTTCACGAAAGAAGGCTCCGAAGGGATCCGTGGCGATGTTGTTGTTCAGGTGGAGGATGGATTGGAGAACGATCCGGACCGGTTCATCGGGAATGCCGAGATCCGGGCTCGCGTGGAAGCATACGTCCCGTGGACTTCATTCTTCACAGAATTCCTTGCGGTGATTTTCACAGGGCAAGCCAAATCCGAGGGTATGGGGGAAGCCTCGAGCGAGACGATAGAGATTTCCGGGACCGTCTACAAAGTGCGGAGGGTTAACCGATGAAGAACTTCACAACCACTC
Source organism: Bacteroidota bacterium (assembly GCA_017882185.1). GTDB lineage: Bacteria > Bacteroidota > Ignavibacteria > UBA10030 > UBA10030 > JADGQA01. The sequence goes on along the minus strand of JADGQA010000158.1, from coordinate 4,285 downwards.
TGGCCTGTTTGACTTCTCTCCTATTGACAGGATGTTATGCCGGGTCGCAGTTCACCATCGAAGCATCACATCTCGATCAACCCGTCTCATTGTCATCCACCATTCATAATAACAAGCTTGAGGTTCTCAAGGCAGGTGAGTACGAGGAGATCGGTCGATTCTCAGTTTCTTTTTCGGGTTGGAGTCTCGGCTCCCCCTTAAGCCCCAATCCCAAAAGGGACATATCCGATGTGTTGAACCAGATTGTGAAAGAGAAAGGCGGGAACGGGATTACACACCTCACCATACAGGCAGCCAATAATCCGGTGAACTTTGTAAGCATGGTGCTCAAAGGTGTCTCGTGGTTTGGCGTCGTTCTGGGGAGCGCGATCCTTCTCAGCAGCAATCCAAACAAAACCGTACCGATAGAAATGATCGCGGTTTCCGCTGCCGGCATTCTTTTCCTGCCGACGGTTGGAGACTTTACCGTTGAGGGGATGGTTGTCAAGATAAAACAGCCGGAGGCGTGGAAATGATATCGTGCGAAGCACGATTCTCTACGGCACACATAAAAAAAGGAAATGTCATTGCGAGGAGCGAAAGCACACAGTGCTTGAGCGACGTGGCAATCTCACAACAGCGATCTCATTTGAAATGCAAAGGAAACTGAGGAAGGTCTTTTAGCCTACGGCCACCTACTTCTTTGCTTGCTCAAAGAAGTAGGCAAGAAAGAGCACCGAAATCAAAACGCACGCTGCAGATTTACGTTGGTTGGGAGAAAATTGATTCAGAACCCCGTGCTCGAAGCTGAGGAGGTATGAATCAACATTACCCTGGTACACTGCCACACAGCTCCGGTGATTTCGGTGGCCAGCGCGCCAAAACAAGAAAAGGAAATGTCATTGCGAGAAGCGAATGCACGTAGTGCTTGAGCGACGAAGCAATCGCCTATCATGCCGGATGTGATTCCCAAATTGCCGTTGAAGAGCCAATGTAGGAGATTGCTTCTCGTGACCATGTCGCGAGAAGCAATGACATTACCGGGAGAAACAATGCAGGTTGACGACATCTTCAATTGCAGCAATCTCGGCAGCACAAATCATGGCCAAAAAGACAACACATCAAAAATTATTGCCTGATGTTCAGTCTCTGATCTTCAACATCAGAGGAGAACGTGTCATTCTTGACAGCGATCTTGCTCGAATCTATGGGGTGAAAACTGCGAGATTGAATCAGCAAGGGCGTCGCAATAGACTGCGCTTTCCGGAAGATTTTGTCTTTCAGCTGACGGACGAAGAGTATACCGGTTTGATGTTGCAGAATGCAACATCAATCGTGTCACGTGGCGGGAGAAGACAAAGACGGATGCGATTTCATCCCCCCATTTTCTTAGGCACTGATTAAGCCCAAATGAAAACAATGAATCACCGCAACATTGAAAAAGCACCTATTCCTGAAGAGATTATTGAACAGCGCATTTTGTTGATTCGTGGGCACAAGGTCATGCTTGATCGTTCATGTAGCCCTTAAGGCTGGGTTTGATATTGCGTCTAATCAGAATGGCGCTGCGCGCCATACATTTGAGCGCCTCCGGCTGTTTCAGCTCAGCCGACAGGAAAATGAGGCTTTGATATCGCAACTCGCGATATCAAAAGGGCGTGGTGGGTACCGCAAACTTCCGTATGTTTTCACTGAGCAAGGCGTTGCCATGCTTTCCTCGGTTCTCAACAGCGAACAAGCCATCCTGGTAAACGTTGCAATTATGCGGGCGTTCGTGAAACTGCGAGAGCTCCTGGCAACCAACAAAGATCTGGCAAAAAGACTGGACGAACTCGAAAAGAAGTATGATGCACAGTTCAGAGGAGTGTTTGAAGCCATTCGCCAGTTGATGGCGCCGCTGGAAAAACCGAAGAAGGAAATTGGCTTCAAGGTCGGAGAGCCGAAGGTGAGATATAGGACGAAAGCGGAGCGTTGAGGCTGACTGAGGATGAACTATGTGAACCATGGTTCCGAATGGGAACACGCTTCGCGTGTTATGATTGTAGGCCTCCGGCTATTCGCCTCCCCGATAAACAACATCGGGACAAGCTGACCACAATGACAATGGCTCTTAGAAGATGAAAGCAAAGAAAAGAGTTAAAAACTTGGGAGATAAGAATATCCTATGATAGTCGTTCAAGATCTTTGGAAGACGTTTCCCGCCGACCGTGAACACCGGAAGGAACTCCGGTCGAAGAGCAAAGACGGTGCGGTCAATGCCGTTGCTGGAGTGAGCTTCACGTGTCACCCGGGACGAATCTTCACCCTCCTCGGTCCCAACGGGGCGGGCAAAACAACAACGCTCCGTATGATCGCAACGCTCATGAAGCCGACACGGGGCACGATCTCCGTGGCGGGCTTCGACGTTGGACAACAGCCCCAGGAAGTCCGCCGGAATATCGGATTCCTAACGGGAACAACCAAGTTGTATGAACGACTGACGTGTTCGGAGATCGTCAAATATTATGCGGACCTCCATGGGATGGACCAGGAGCGCTTCACCAAGCGCAGAGATGAGCTCTTTACGCTCCTGGGCATCCATGAGTTTGCCAATCGCCGTATCGGGAAGCTTTCGACCGGCATGCGCCAAAAAGTCTCGATCGCCCGCACGATGATCCACGATCCCGCCGTGGTCGTGTTCGACGAACCAACGGTTGGTCTCGATGTCATCACTGCGCGCCACATCATCGAGCTGATCCGATCCTGCAAAGCCACCGGGAAGACGGTCATCTTCTCCACCCACATCATGGGCGAAGTGAGCCTTCTGAGCGATGACCTCGCAATCGTTCATAACGGGAAACTCTGCTACAACGGAACGTACGACGACTTCCACACATCGATGAAGGGGAGATCCCTTGAAGAAGCCTTCATTCAACTCGTCGAGGAGGCTGACCGATGAACACCACGCTCGTGATCTTCAGAAAAGAGTTGAAGGACACTCTCCGGGACCGCCGGACCCTCATCAGCATGGTTGCCATTCCTCTCCTGTTGTTTCCGCTGCTCCTTGGCATCTCCACGAAAGTCATGCGGTCGCAGCTCGAGAAGGCGCAGGACAAAGTACTGCGCGTCGCCGTTCAGACATCGGGGAATGCCGGCGGGTTCGTTACGCTCCTGAAGAACGATCCCAAAGTGAGTGTAACGGAGAACCTTCCGGCCGATAGTGCACAGGCGCTCGTCGCCGTGGATAGTCTCGATGCGTTCGTTCTGTTCGCGCCGGATTTTGACCGGCAGGTTGCGAGCCTCCATCCGGGGGCGGTCACGCTCTATTTCAAAGCGCCGGAACTGCGAAGCATCGAGAAACAGCGAATCAGCGCTCTTCTCACCCGTTATGAACAAACTCTCAGAGCCGACCGATTCAAGAAGCTCAACATCGACGAATCGATCACCCGCACGATGCAGATCGATGAACGGAACCTGGCTTCCGCCAGGGAGAAGATCGCCGAAGTGCTCGGCGCATTTCTCCCGTACCTCTTCATCTTATTCTGTTTCCTGGGGAGTTTATATCCCGCAATCGATTTGGGGGCCGGGGAGAAGGAGCGGGGGACGCTGGAGACGCTGCTCACCTCGCCGGCGAACAGGATGGAAATTCTTGTGGGCAAATTCGGCGTCGTTGCGTTGACCGGCATCGCCACGGCCTGCATCGCCATGGTTGGGTTGTATGTGAGTGTTCTCCAGATCAAAGAAATCCCGCCGGAGCTGCTGAGGTCGATTCTCGATATCCTCCAGCTGCGGTCCATTGTGTTGCTCCTGAGCCTGCTGCTGCCGCTCACAATCTTTTTTTCTGCCGCGTTGCTGTCACTCTCGTTTTTCGCCAAATCGTTCAAGGAAGCGGAGAGCACAATCACGCCGTTGATGGTTGTGATTATTGTGCCGGTCTTTATCGGACTGATGCCCGGGATGGCGCTCGATGCGGGGACGGCGCTGATTCCGATCCTGAACGTCTCCCTGACAACGAAGGCGATTATTGCCGGCACAATCAAGCCGCTCCTGCTGGCAGAAGTCTATGGGTCGCTTATCCTGTTGGCAGGATTGAGTCTGTTCGTGTGTGCATGGTTCTTTGGCCGGGAGGAGACGATTTTTCGGGGTGCGTAGCACGTTGAAGAATCACCGCAGAGACGCAGAGAGCAAAGAGGAAGTATTGGATTAACAAAAAAAGGAATAGTCATTGCGATCCCGACTACGTCGGGAGAAGTCCCGCCTTCTGGATTCCGCAACGTTGGACCGTTGGTGTCCTTCAGCGGGATTCTGGAAAGCGGAACAATCTGAC
>JADGQA010000157.1 GCA_017882185.1 Bacteroidota bacterium | reverse complement strand
ATGCTTCTCTATCTTGGCGATACGGCAAAGAAAGACTTACATATGGATACCAAGATGCTGAAGAAACTTGGCATTCCGATTGACCAGCATAGTAAACTTCCCGATGTCGTAATATACGACTCTAACAGAAATTGGCTGTTCCTCATTGAGGCTGTAACATCGCACGGGCCTATCACACCCAAACGTATTTTCGAACTTGAAGACTTCTTGGTAAATTGTAAGGTTGGTAAAGTTTATGTTTCAGCTTTTCCAGATTTCGCTGAATTCAAACGTCATACTGCTGACTTGGCTTGGGAAACTGAAGTATGGATTATGGAACATCCAGACCATATGATCCACTTCAATGGTGACAAGTTTATCGGACCGAGAGAAGCAAAGGTATAGCTTTAAAAAATTGCTGCGCCTCACACGCATAAAAATGAATAGTAATTTAACTATATTGATGTCATACGTTTCGCTCAGGAAGCAGTGAAAAGGTTGGTTCAGAAAAGAAAAATTATTACACAAGAAGAATCATTAAAACCACAAGAAGATGCCGCTAAAAAAGGGAAAGTCAAAGAAAGTGATCAGCTCAAACGTGAAGGAGCTGCTTCACAATTACAAGGAGAAGGGAACAATAGGAACGAGCCACCCAAAGTCGATGAAACAGGCGCAAAAACAAGCGGCAGCAATAGCGTACTCGAAAGCAAGGAAGCGATAGTGAAAAAGTATTTCGTATTCCGTTCCTTACTAATAATGAGATCATAAAACAGTAACACTATGTGGTGGCAGTATCTCTTGGTTTTTGGCGGGTCCTTTTTGTTTGATGTTGTACCTATTCCCTTTCCGCCTGCTTTTACCATCATGGTTTTTTTACAGATCATGTTCGGATTGAACATCTGGTTGGTTATTATCATTGGAGTTGCGGGGTCCATTTTGGGAAGGTATATCCTGACGTTATATATCCCCTTCCTTGCCGGAAAGATTTTTAAGCGGTCGAAGAATGAAGACGTTGAGTTTCTTGGCAAAAAAATGAAAGAGAAAGGATGGAGAAGCCAGCTGGTAATCATTGGTTACTCCTTATTGCCCCTTCCCACAACGCCGCTCTTTCTGGCCGGGGGTATGGCGAAAATAAAACCTTTGTATATTATTCCAGCGTTTTTCATAGGGAAATTTATAAGTGATGCCATTACTGTGCATTTAGGCAAATATGCCTCAGAGCATGCCAAAAGCATACTCGAAGGGGCATTATCCTGGCAGTCCATGACAAGTTTAGGGGTGGGGTTACTGCTTATCTGCGCTCTTTTATTTATTGACTGGCGTTCGCTAATTCAAAAGAATAAATTTCAGTTGAAATTTAAGATATGGAAGTGAAGGAATGGGCGTTCCATGAATCTCCCCGCCGCAAGCGCCTTTAGCTCTTTCAACGTAGTCCCGGCGTGCAGAAGCATCGGTTGGAACAACGCAATGAGCTGCACATTGGAGATAAGCTGACTCGTCAACACACTCACCGATAGAATTATATCGACGGATGAAATGTTGATCTGCCACTCGAGGAGCAGACCTTGGAAAAGCCACGACTGCCATACGCTTTCTGTGGTCATCCCGACGACTTGTGTCAGGATCTGACGAACTTGGCAAAATGAGGGAATCCCTCTGCATCGTCTCAGCGACACTCCCCGAATCGTTTTGAACTCCGCTACGCTCTCCTCAACATAAACACTGTCACCTCCGACCGCGCGCCGAGGCGCACCGGAGGACCCCAATAACCCGTCCCCTTGCTCACATAAACCAGACCGTCGTTCCATCGGTGCAATCCCTTGATGAACGGCTGACCGAACGTCGCAAACCAATTCCATGGGATGAATTGCCCGCCGTGCGTATGTCCGTGCATCGTAAAATCGATCCTGAGATCTCCGAATTGATACAGCGACCGGGGCTGGTGAGCCATCATTATCTTGACATCGTCATTCGCGGCCTGCTCGACCGCTTTATGCGGATCGGATGCCTGGTCTTTATAGAATTGTCCAGCGCTATAGTCTGTGACGCCGGCAAGGACGATCGTCGAGCCGTCCTTTTCGATCTTCCGGTGTTCGTTCATCAACACGTCGAATCCGAGGACGCCCGCGTGTTCGATCCACGGGTTAGCGCCGGAATAATATTCGTGATTGCCCGTGGTGAAGAACTTTCCGTGCGGAGCCCGCAGGTCGGCAAACGGCGCGACGGTGCTTTCAAGAGCCGGCACCGATCCATCCACCATATCGCCGACAAACGCGATCAGGTCCGGCGACTGCTTCTGCACTTCCTCCACCACCTTCTCGATCCAATCCCGGTCGACCGTGAGTCCAGCGTGGATATCACAAATCTGGACGATCTTGAATCCGTCGAATGCTTGCGGTAAACGGGGAATGGGAAGATCGAGGGTTACAAGTCCAGGAGTCTTCCTCGCTTCGTAGATGCCGTACGACGTGGCAAGCGCCGCTGCACCGACAACGCCAAGGTTCATCGATTGAAGCAGGAATTGTCTTCGTGAAGGATCGGGTTCTTTCTTGGTGCGGGAAACAAGAGCGGAAGTTTTCCTACCAATCCACACCAGAAACCAGAGTATGTCCCGGGCAAGCAGAATGAAGAAGACGAATGAGAGGAACCCCAGTCCGACATAGGTAATCCACGACAGGAAAACGGATGTCCCACCGCTTCGCCGTATGAACGACATAGACACAATCGGAAGAACGAAGAAGAGAATCAGGCTGGCCCAGGCGGCGATATTCCACGGCTTGCGGAGCCGCGAAGTCCGTATGAGGCGCCTGCCGATGTATGTTACACCGAGCGTGACAACAAGAACAACGATAACGATCCAGGGAATCATCATTATTTTTCTTACACTATTCTAAGAATGTGGAGCAGAAGTACGATCAACAGTCCCGACTGCATCAGCATCGTCACGAACGACGGGAGGAACTTCCAGATCATGATGCAATAGACGATCATCCCGAGTGCGGCAGTGCCGGAGACGACGGATCCCCACACCTGACCGTCATTGATCGGTGCGTACGAGATCATTTGGAAGATGCCGCTGAACACAACGATATGACCATTCAATAGATAATAGAGAAAATGGCGGTCATATTCCGTGTAATGGCCTCGGATCACCTCGATGTCGTGCAGGACGTCATTGGCGAACGCTCAGCCGCCGACAGACAAGCTTATCCATGTCAGTATGTGGAGTGACATCAAAGAAACACCCTTGTACGGAATATCCCCGATAGAATCTTGCCGGGCGTTTCTGCACGGAGCATTTCAATGATCATCGCGAATTCACCTTGTTGTGTCGTTGGTATACACTACAACGTCAGGTGGCTGGGAAAAGCTCCGCGCACCGCGAAGTGAACATCCACACCAAGCCCGTCTTCGCAACCCATCTGAGATCGCGTGTGCAATGATTTGGATCTCCGTGCCTACACTACCGCCCCTCCTGGTCTACCATGATCGTTGACGCAATCCGCGATTACGTCGCACCGAATTCCCGTTTATCGATTTCTGTCTCAAGACCACAGGACCGTATCATGAGAGGATGCAATCGGTTCTCGCCGCTCAAAGTTCTTCTATTTTTGTTGATTTCCCTCGAAATAGGCCAATTCCCACAATGAGTCAATGGTCTCACAATGAGACCTAAGATTTACAGAATACTTCGATTTTCGCTCATAATCTTGAATTCTGCGCTTGGCACGGCTATTGACATATACGTCTCAGAACAAGAAAACAAACTAAAACCCAGACCAAGGAGATTCAAAATGAAAAAATCAATCGTCATCACCGCCATCGTCGCCCTAAGTGCCTTCGCATTTCAGGCATCGTTTGCACAAGCCAGTGCTACACAGAATTTGACACTTGCTGTCAACACCATCTACAAGATTGCCACCTCCGGAAACCCGGGTGCGTTGACAATCAGCACCGGAACCGCTGGAACAGATGCTCTTACCGCAGTTTCTGATGCTTCGACAACGTACAGCATTACGCAGAACTTCGGAAGTACCGTAAAGATTACCGCGAACCTCGACGCAGTTCTTCCCGCGGGATACATGCTTCAGGTCAATCTCGCCAGCGCCAAAGGAACAAGTGCAGGGACAGTCGACATTTCCAATGCGACGTCTGCAAGCGCTGTGAGCGTCGTGACGGCAATTGCGATGGGTGCCGATGCTGCAAAGGCAATCACCTACACATTCTCCGCGAATGCTTCAGCCGGTACGCTTACATCGACAGCGAAAGTCGTTACCTTAACCCTTACGAACTAACACACTCTCTCCGGATTGGGTTAGGCGCGGCAGGCAAAAGGATCATTGTCTGCCGCGGCTTTTTGTCCAAGGATCTCTTAACGCTTTTCAATTTACTGTCGCCACATCGGGCAATCGAAACCGCTGAACTGGAATAGTCACTGGTTCTTGCACGTCAGAATCGAAAGGATCATCAGTTATGAACCATATATCGAACGAGAACCATGGCATCGTCAGCGCGCGACTCAGGTTTGTCGATGTTCTTGTAAAAGCAGGGCGTTATGGTGACGCCATCAGGGAGATTACCGAGATAAAACAAATCGAACCTGCAAATCCGTATGTTCAAGCCTATGAAGAGCGCTTGCAAACAATAAAGTCGCCGCTCCATGCGCAGGCAGAATCTACACCCGCCATCTCTGTTCAGCACACATCGTCAGATTTGAGTGCTCTTACCTCTCCTGCAATCGCGCACGAAGTCACAACACAGGAATTGGCGGAGAATGTGACAGGACAAATCGATGATTTTTTGCGCTCAGCGGAACGTCAGCAACCGAAGGTTCTCGATTCCTCTGGCTGGATGCGGGTTTCCCCCGATCCCCACTCCATTGGCAGAGGCAGCATCGTGCTGGTGGACGACGACGAACTAATGCTGATGGCGCTGGTGGAGTTACTCGAAGACAACAAGTACACGACGAAGTCGTTCACAAAATCCGAAGACGCATTGGAATACCTTAAGGGTCACAAGCCAGACCTTGTTCTGTGCGACGTTAACCTCCAGAATTCATCGTTTGGCGGATTTACATTGTTCGAAAAAATGACAAAGCTCGGTCATTTGCATAACGTCCCGTTCGTATTCATGAGTGGTCTCGTTGATGAAGCTATTATCAGGGCGGGCAAGGAACTGGGTGCCGATGACTACTTAACCAAGCCTTTTGAGCCCGATATGCTGCTTTCCGTCGTGAAGGGTAAACTGAGGAAGTATAGGTTCATAGAAAAGAATCACTAGCCCGGAACCAGTGGCCAGTTCCGCCACGCCCACTGACAGCCCCGTCTCTTTTTCGCACTCTTGACATAGAGAGAGATTGTTCCCTTCCATGACTCTCATCCTGCTCATTCGCCATCACTGTAACCGTCATCGCTGCAACGCCGGGTAAGCCCGACTGTGGCGTTTCGACACGGATCTCCCTTCTTCATCGGTCGTCTCGGCGAGTGAGGCGCAATTGTCAGCAATGAGAATCTGAGCCATCCGTATTTGTACGGATTGACATTCTTGAGAAGACTTGGTAGACTTGCATCACGAGTTCTCACCGATTCATTTTATTCGTGAAGTTGAAACGCACATCCGTCACTTAGTCCCGCCTCAACGGACGTGCTTGTGTGGCAGAAAAACCTATTATGCAATTGGGGAGGGGTTTATGCACCGCAGCTTTTCCTACCTGCACATCGTACTCTCTATTCTTTTCATTTTCTGCTCAACCACGCTCTTTTCTCAGGTGAAGATCAAGGAGCGGGTCGAGATAAAGCCCAAAGTGAATGCCCCCCAGACAACCGCATCAACAACCGAAGAACTCCCATTGTTCACTACAGGGCTGCAAACGTTCAATCGAAACCAGGGGGGCGCAATCATTGTGGTGCGCCCGGCCATCATTACAGCAACAGGCACAATGGAAGTCAGTCCAAGACCAGGTGGTGATTATCCCAACTATGACCTAACAGTCTTCTGGGGCCAGAACACCCTTGTAAATTACTGGAAATTTGTAAACGGTGAGCCTGGAGTGTATCCCGGGACGGTGACCCGCAACGTTCGATGCGGTTACATAGGACCGGAGCTTTGGTCGTCTGTCCATGCGCTTCAGCTGGAGGATGTTACGTGGACTGTTGCGGGAAGCACGGCAACGATTGTGTTTACAGGTAAGTTGGGGGGAATATGGCCGTATGTTGCAACAGCGAATTTCTCGGCGACACCGGATAACAGCTATGATTTGTCGAACATCACCGTGTCATCTGATCGATCAACCCTTACGAGGTGTGACAACAACTCAACCGTTTCCATCCAGTTGCGTGACGCTGCAAATCGTCCCTATCCCTCGGGTATTTGTGGGGCTAATACTGAGACGATGACGGTTTCCTTCACCTCAACCGCTACCACCTCACCCACCCTCTCACTTGATGGCACATCCATAACAAGCTCGGGCACAATCCTAGAGGCCGGTGACAAGAGCGGCCAACTATCCTGGAATCCATTGCCCGGCGAGCAAGGTGGTCAAGTAACAATTAGTGTTCAGGTCGCCGGGAAGACGGAGACGGCAGTCGTTACATTATCAAAGAACGAGCCGCCGCCGGTCTTATATACATACTATTGGCCCCAGGCGGTCTTCGGACTTCAGACTAATATCGAAGCGGCCGCGCTCGACTGCAAGTGGGAATTCGCGATTCTGCCCCCTCTCGGGATGTATCGGTTCTCTGTAGTGAGTGGACCCGGGGTAATGCGGGATCCGGTCACTGGAAAAACGGGTAAGGCGATCGATTCGATATACGCACCCGATGGTATTGCTCGGGTGGAATACAGTTTAAGGGACAACATGTACATGCCGGAAGCGCGCATCGAGGTTAGGACCAATGATGACCGAATAGCACCCGTCTATCTCACTATTCCCATAATTCCTTTGGACCTCGAGATCGTTCTGCAAAAGAACCCAATCTATTTTGGAGACAGTACGGCGGTAAGCGTCGTGCTAAAGAATCCGGACGGATCGCAGTCGCCAATCCCCTCTGACTGGTGGGCCTCGTTGGGGATTTTAGATGGCGAGACAGTCGCATCTCTTTGGGGGGCCGATGGCACGTCTTGGGGAACTTGGTGCGACGCAACGGTTGCTGGGTTCAAAGTGAAAACCGTACCGCAGAGTGCGTCAACAGGTTCGGTGGAGGTGATGCTTGAAGCAGTGGGGGCTAAGATTCAAGACAACGGGGAGGGACCCCTCTTGAGCGTACGAAATGCAGGATCGAAGACGAAAATCAAGACTGGGGGGAGAATTGAAGATCTCATCCGTAAGAGGTCAGGGCCCGGTTCTGTGTCACCAGGAATCCTTGGAAAGACCACAACACCACAGGGAATTCAGACACCCTTAACGCTCCAAGAGGATGACTACAGGTTGCATTATGGTGTGGCATATCTGGTGGTGAAGAAGAAGGCGTGTGAAGATGCTCCGAAGTGTCCAGCTATACAAATGGTCACGCCACCGCCGATTTTACTCGATGTTCATCCTAACGGCTACCTAGGTCACAATTATTGTCCTGCACCAAGGATTACACCAAGCTCTACAACGTTTACGGTAGGCATATTTTCCACCGTAGGCGGTAGGGGTTTTGTTGCCCCGATAACGGCAGATCCATGCTTTGACTCTAATAGCTTGGTATGGAGATTCCAGGTGCCCAAAATCACTCTAAATGTGATTCAAGATTTGTGCTACGCCAATATCACCGCAAACCACTTTGAGTTGATTAACGATTGTAATGAAGTACCTTCTTACGACGCGAAACGGGCGCTGAGAGATTTGCATCTTCAATTGAATTACGGGTTTCAAGATCCAAACGACCCTTCATACAAAGTCAAATACCTTTCGGCGCAAGCTATTCTATGGCATGAGGACACGCACAAGAACGATCGGGTGAGCGTCATCAACTCTTGCCAAAGCGCGTGGAAAGCGGAATTCGAAAAATGGCTCCAGCCATTCCAGTTCAAAGCCGAAACCTGCGCCTTGCAAGTCTTTAGTCACTTGTTTCATATCTTCGCGGACATAATGCGGCA
>JADGQA010000156.1 GCA_017882185.1 Bacteroidota bacterium | reverse complement strand
AGGAGTACCTTATGATCCGAATGCTATCACCATGTATTGCGATCATTGTAGGTTCGAAGCACATTTTGATTTCTCATTGCCCGAACTTGCAGAAAGAGTTGTGCGCGAAATCCACAGAAAGATCAGAACTAACGAATACCAAACCGCCTAACCAGTCGCTACTAATGACATCAGGTAGGGACGAGCTGCAATCCAAGTGAACGAGCTTTTTTCTGTAAGAGTCGGAGTTGTTGTTCTTTGAAACGTTGTTGATAGAGTTCGATGCCGCGTTCGACGAAGACGATGCCCTTGGTCATGATTCTGTAATAGATGACGGCGATTTTGCGGGCGGTGGCTTTCATGGCATGGAGAAAACCCTTCTTGGCCTTCATGCGTCTGAAGAATGCGGAAAGGGCGGAATGCTTGCTGGCCGAAATCGAGAGAGCGGCTTCACGAAAGATCTGTCCGGCACGGGAGTTCTTTTTGAATTTCTTTCTTTTATTGGATTTGCCGGATTGATGCATCGAGGGAGCCAGGGCAGCCCATGAAGCGAATTGTTTTTCTGTCGTCCAATGATCCTGCAACTGTACGCCAGTTTCCGCAATCAGTTCCAGAAGGGTCTTGTCCGTAAGTCCGGTGATTTGGGATGGATCGTTTCCGCCCGTCATTTTCATCAGTTTGGTATGCAAGTCATCGATCTTGGGAGCATTGTGGCGAATGTTCTTTGGGAGGGTGATTTTCGGAGGAGCGGGTTTATGATCGGTGTGGGCACTGAGTAATGCTTCAATTTGCTTGTCACATTCACCGATTTGAGTTTGGTAGAAGTTGTAAGCACCGAGCGCTTGTTTGAGAGCGAAGATGTGTTCTGATTTAAAGTTGCCTTTGAGTGAGGCGACAACACGATCGCGTTTGGTCTTGAGGATGCTGGTTTCACAGAGATCGGCAAGGCATTGGGGATCGCGTTCGCCCTGGACAATGGCGCTCATGATGCGCATGCCGCTGGCACCGTGCAGTTGCGAGATGACATTCTGTAGTTTGATATTCATCAGGGTTAAGGCTTTGTGCATGTGCTGAATGTGAGAAGAGGCCATGGAGAGATGATCGGCGCGGAGTCTGGTATAGGTGCGCAACTGCCGTGTAAGATCATCGGGAATGAAACAAGGTCGCAACAGTCCGAAGGAATGCAATTGTTGTAACCATTGGCAATCAGCGACATCGGATTTACGGCCGGGGAGATACTTGACCTGTTTGCCGTTGACGAGTGTGACGATGATGCCGGCAGCTTCGAGCATATCGAACAATGTAATCCAATAGACACCTGTTGCTTCCATGGCTACCGCAGTAATGTGGTGTTCTTTGAGATAGGCGATTGCTTTGAGATAATCATCGGTGAAGGTAGCGAATGACGCGACATCGCAATCTTCAAGACCGATAAAGATTGACTCGGAGCCGACATCAATGCCGGCACAATGGGGATTGATTTTGGATAATGAGGGCATAGGGGTGTATTCCTGTAAGAGTGAAACAAATGCTTCGCGCTCGTTGGGTGTACGGGAACAACAATAGGCTACTAAACGGGCATAAGAGCACCAAATGATAATTCACAGCCAACGAAACAAACCTCAAGCACGAGCAAAACAACGCATCACGCGATTTGGACTGCTATAGCTTGCGCGAAGATGATTTGATGTCATAGATAGGAAGATTCTTGACGAAGTCAAGAAGAAAACCTCAAGCTGACGGCTGAAGCCGAGGTGCGAACTCGCCGCCCTCGGAAAACTAGTCGTTCAAAGCCAACGCGCCGCGAATGGAAATCGAAGTTCGGATAGTACGTAAGGAAAGTTTTCAGCGCCGCAGTCCCGCTTTACGGGATCCTCGATTCGACCGAAGTCGAATCGGGACTTAGCTCCGGTCCGTTAGACAATATTTTGGGCACAACGACAAAAGGAAGAATCGCACGCTACTGAAATTGAAACTCAATGGAATATTACATGCCGTGATAATTGACCGTAAACTTCTGATGTGGAAAGGCAATAAATATGGAGAAGATCAAAATCGTAGTTTCAATAGTCATTTCATTTTGTTTGTTGGGCTGTAATAAAGATTCAAACCCGGCCAGCTTTCAAGATATCCAAGAGATAACTTCGATTTCTTCATATCAGGATATTAGATGGAAAGATTTGCGGAAAATTGAATCACAACTTGATTCAAGCATTATCAAAACATTTTGGTTCAACGAGAAAACTGTATGGCCCGAAAAATATTTGGCCTATTCCAAATCTCTCATCATTAAAGGGAAGAATCCTGGATTAGGAATTCGTCAGCTTCACCAACAAGGGATAACCGGAAAAGGTATTGCAATTGCAATCATTGATCAAAATATCTGTCTTGACCATCCTGAATTCGCAAATAAAATTGTCGAATATCACGATGTGGGATGCAACATGCCATCAAATCAATCAAGTATGCATGGGCCTGCAGTGGCGAGTCTTTTGGTCGGAGACTCTATCGGAACGGCCCCTGATGCAAAATTATACTTTGTAGCAGCTCCTTCATGGACACAGGACGCAAAATACCAAGCAGATGCTCTAAATTGGATTATTGCCAAAAACAGTTCTTTACCAGATAATGCGAAAATTCGGGCTGTCTCAATTTCAGCAGCTCCTTCAGGCCCAGGAACTCCTTTTACAAGGAATAATGCCGATTGGGATTCTGCTTATGTTCATGCAGTCAATGCTGGTATTCTTATAATCGATTGTACTCAAAACCACGGTATTACAGCACCATGCTATTATGATATAGATGATCCGGACAATGTAGACGCGTGTACCCCCGGTTGGCCTGGATTGGTATTCACCAATGATGCTAATAGAATTTGTATACCAACTTCATTAAGGACTACAGCAGAAGAATACGATGAGGGTAACTTCTCATACCAATTCACCGGTAGAGGTGGATTAAGCTGGGCAGAACCCTATCTGGTTGGTGTTATAGCACTTGGTTGGCAAGTTCGACCGGATATATCCGGAGATGAAATGATACTTCTAATACGCAAGTCAGCGTATTTAACAAATAGTGGAGCATTGATCATACAACCAAAGGCATTTATTGATTCTGTAAAGGCATTTAGGAATTGATACTGTAAATCGGCATTATTACAGCACAACCAGATCCTACTATTATAGTGCGCACTAAAATACCGTGCCCAAAATATTGCCTAACCAGGCGCTCAAGTGGCGCCAGCTTTACGAAGGCTTAGAGGCGCTCACTGACAAACGGCTGAAGCGTGGGCACTTTCTCGCAACGAAGAGCGAGTAAATCAATATTCCAGCGCACCGTAAATGATAGATAGAATTTAGGACGGTATTCTTTATTGCTGATCACCCCGTTGCTGGCGGAGCTCCACTCCGTCAGGGTTTGGCACGCATGTTGCGAATTAAAGAGAGCCCTCTTGCGATGTTTCCCAGAATTGAACACGGGCACGTTGCAGTGTACGAAGAGAATTGAGTATTATATTAACCATGTTCCCGAAAGACAATCATGAGGGAGCATAAGTCCGGTCCGTTGAACGGCGATTAGGGTCAATGCCGTTAGACCAAACGTCACAATAAGAGGAGGATCCACGTGAGAAAAATAGTCGTTCTCGTAGTGCTTCTGTTGAACATCTCTACGGCCGTTGATTCGTTGGCCCAGAACAAGACCTTGCCCCTTGTCTATGATGTTGAGAACACGGGTGCCGGTTTACCAAAACCCCCATTGCCTTCGTTGAACCAACTCCCAATCATCAGTTCCCTGCCAAATCCGTTTTTGTGGGCCAGTGATACTGGCAGTTGGATCAAGTACCGTTCTGATTGGCGTAAACGGCGTGCCGAGATCGGCGCTCAGATCCAAAATTATGAGATCGGGCAAAAACCCGCTCGTCCTGATACCATTACTGCCAGCTATACTCATAGCGATGATACACTGAGAGTGTATGTTACTGTGAATGGCCAAACGCTCACGCTGAAATCGAAAGTTCTCCTACCGACTGGAACCGGACCTTTCCCCGCGGTAATCGGCATGAATAGTCCCAGTGGCAGTATTCCATCGAGTATCTTTACCAGTCGCAATATTGCACGAATCACATTCAGCCATAATCAGGTAACAACGTATGGCGGTCCGCAAAATACCGACCCCTTCTACCGACTTTACGGCCCTGCTCTCAATGTTGATTCTTCTGGACAGTACAGTGCATGGGCCTGGGGAGTCAGCCGAATCATCGACGGGTTGGAGCTGGTTCAAGATTCACTCCACATTGACCTCAAGCACATAGCCGTCACCGGCTGCTCCTATGCCGGCAAAATGGCCCTCTTTGCCGGCGCGTTCGACGAGCGTATCGCGCTTACGATTGCTCAGGAGTCAGGAGGGGGCGGCGCCACGTCGTGGCGGTACTCGCATTCCGAGCCTTCTGGGAGCGTGGAGTTAATCGATAACACTGATTACAACTGGTTTAAGAATTCGATGAAGCAATTTTCCGGCGACAATGTCTCGCGCCTGCCGGAAGATCATCATGAGTTGATGGCGATGTGTGCGCCGCGTGCGTTGTACGCCACAGCAAACCCCGATTACACGTGGCTGTCAAACCCTTCTAGCTACGTTTGCAGCAGGGCTGCCAAGGAGGTCTATATCGCTTTAAGCATCGACGATCGGTTTGGCTTTTCCGTAGTCGGTGGACATTCACACTGTGCGGTTCCGAGCAACCAGATACCGGAAATCGAAGCCTTTGTGGATAAGTTCCTTCTCGGCAAGGATGTCTACACATACGATATTGCCGACAGTCCATACACAATCGACGTCACACCCTGGATTCAGTGGAACACGCCGGTGCTGATCGATAATCCGACGTCTGTGGGCAACTCTGAAAAAGCGATTCGGCAATTCGATCTCAAGCAGAATTATCCTAACCCATTTAATCCGACTACGACCATCAAGTATTCGCTCCAGCGACCGTCACACGTCGTGTTGAATGTCTACAATTCATTGGGTCAACTGATCAGGACACTGCTTGATACCTCCAAAGCCGGTGGCGACTATTCAGTGAATTGGGATGGGAAGGATAGCTCCGGGAAAGCGGTGACTTCCGGAACATATTTCTACACGATCAAAACTGATGAGTTTACTTCAGGGAAGAAAATGATTTACCTGAAATAGGGAGAAGACATTGCTGTTTACGCAGAGAATTCAGTAGTATGGTTATCGTGTTCTCTGAAGACAATCACGAGGGAGCGTAAGTCCGGGTCGTTGAACGGCGCTTGGACTCAATGCCGTTAGACCAAATTTCACAATGTGAGGAGAATCCAAGTGAGAAGACTCGTCGTTCTAGCAACGTTACTGTTGAGCACGCAGATTTTCGTTCATTCGATAGCTCAACAATTACCGCTCGTCTATGGTGTTGAAAACACGGGCGCGAACTTTCCTAAACCAACGTTGCCCACCATTGGTCACCTCCCCTCCATTCAGGCATTGCCCGACCCGTTCGAGTGGGCCGATGGCAGAGGCCAGATTTCGAACTTCTCCGATTGGCGGTACCGGCGTGCCGAGATCAGCGCCCAGATCCAAAATTATGAGATCGGCCAAAAGCCGCCTCGCCCGGACACCATAGTAGCAAGTTATTCCGGGGGCGTGCTTACTGTGAATGTAACTGTGAACGGCAAAACGCTCACGCTGACTTGCGGAATCACCCTCCCATCGGGGAGCGGACCCTTTCCTGCAGTGATCGGTATGAATAGTCCCACTGGCAGTATCCCTTCGAGCATTTTTAGCAGTCGAAATATTGCACAAATCACATACCACCATGATCAGGTAACAACGTACAACAACCCGCAGAATACGGATCCCTACTATCGACTTTACGGGCCTACTCTTACTATTGATAATACGGGACAATACAGTGCGTGGGCTTGGGGAGTAAGTCGTATCATCGATGGCTTGGAGTTGGTTCAGAACATTCTCCCCATCGACCTAATGCATATAGCGGTCACCGGTTGCTCTTATGCTGGCAAGATGGCACTCTTTTCCGGGGCGTTTGACGAGCGTGTTGCGCTCACAATTGCCCAGGAGTCGGGTGGCGGAGGCGCTACTTCGTGGCGTTACTCGGCGACCGCGCCAACGGGAAGCGTGGAAGGTCTGGCTCAAACCAGTCATCAGTGGTTTAGTGAGGGAATGTTCCAATTTGGCGGCGCCAATGTTTCCAAACTGCCAATAGATCATCATGAGTTATGCGCACTGTGCGCGCCTCGTGCGTTGTTCGTTACGGGAAACCCGGATTATACCTGGCTGTCCAATCCGTCATGCTATGTCAATAGTATGGCTGCGCAGAGAATTTATAATGGTCTCGGCATATCTGATAGATTCGGCTTCTCCATTGTCGGTGGACATTCGCACTGCGCACTCCCGGACAGTCAGTTACCGGAAATTGGAGCATTTGTCGATAAGTTCCTTCTTGGGAACAACACGGTGAATACAAACGTCGCTGACACTTACTATAATGTCGATCTTTCCCCATGGATTACGTGGACTAACCCGACACTCTCGAACGGTACATCGTACTTTGGAAGGACGTCTTTAATCTCTCCTCCCAATCTTCAACAAAGTATGGATACGACCATTACCTTTGAATGGAACAAGGCAAGCGACGCTGAAGAGTATTTTGTCCAATTATCCAACGACCTCACATTTGCAAATAATGCCAGGATTGATTCGACGACAGATACAGTAAAAACAATCACCGGCTTATTGAAGAGCAAACGCTATTATTGGCGCGTACAGATAAAAGGTACTGCTGGTCTTGGTCCGTGGAGCGATGTCTGGCAGATTATCACGGCAGGTCCTGTACCATGCAAGCCGGAATCGATTGCTGCCACTCAAGATTCCGCTCAGTTTGGCTATGTTGGATTTAGATTTAGTTGGAAAAGAGTAGAATACGCCGATCAATATTTACTGCAGATAGCTAATGATTCCACGTTCGTTCACCTTAACGCATCAACTTCAACGTCAGATACAGTCAAGCAATTGTTTGGCTTTCTATCAGGGCAACAGTACTACCTGCGGGTTCAAGCGAGCAATGTTATCGGTTCCGGTCCATGGAGTGATGTATCGGTATTCCCACAAGCCGGAACAGATGTCAAAGCAGAAGAAGGAACGCCAACAGAGTATTCATTAAGTCAGAATTATCCCAACCCATTCAACCCTACCACCAGAATAAAATTTGCATTGCCACAAAGGGCGCTGACAAGAATAACCATCTACGATCTTCTTGGCAGAGAAGTACAGACTCCGATTAATAAAGAATTGGGCGCAGGGTTTTACGAGTTCAGTATCAATGTGAGCAGTATCCCAAGCGGAGTCTATTTCTACAGAATTCAAGCCGGCGATTTCCTTCAAACCAAGAAAATGATTTTACTGAAGTAGAAACAAAGCCTATCGCGACGATCAAAGGGCATTGGGGTAGCCCGCCAAAAAGACGGCGGGTAAATTCTTAAGTTTGGTGAGATGAATAAACATTACCCCGGAAAAAATGCGGGGTAAACTGTTCAGAAGCGTACTATTGAACCAAAACCCGCCCAACAAGATGGTGGGCAGGCAAGTTCAGGAAATGGCGCAGCTTCTCAAAGAAAGGGCCTGCGCAATGTTGCTGACACACTTCGTGTGTTTCAGTTGTACGCTGGTCCGTTAGGCGGCCCACAAAGTACAAACTTACTATGATGGCCTGATCACTCGAAGTATTTGAACAAGAAAGGAAGATTTCCAACGATGTCTTATACACCTCGTATGCATACCGTCTCCCTTCACAAACTCTTCTCGTCTTTCCACCATTCTACCGTTATCTCACTAGCTTTGACTGGGCTACTGTTCACGCTTACTTCTTTCTCTTTTGACGGCTCTGCCCGAGAATGGGTCGGAACTTGGAGCACTGCACTACAACTCGTCGAACCGCGCAATATGCCGCCGGAACCGGGGTTGAGTCACAACACACTCCGGCAAGTAGTCCGCGTTTCGCTCGGCGGAGACAGCTTGCGGATGCGATTCTCCAACGAATTCGGCACGACTCCTATAACACTTGCTGCTGTG
>JADGQA010000155.1 GCA_017882185.1 Bacteroidota bacterium | reverse complement strand
AATGGGCATTTGCATTGATAGCAAAATCCGACACTTTCCACGTCCCACCACCAATGCTTTTGGAAGTAGAAAAATACTCGACATCTGGGTAGAACACGAAGTCCTTCGCGAATTCACCAAGGTCGGCGTGAGCAGCAATGAGAAACCCACTCATCGACTCAGTGCTGGAACCTCCGTTGAACGAAACCGATACAAACCCAATTGCACCACCGATACCCCTAAATGCAAGTTGTGCTGAACTTACTGCAGTTACGGCAAGCATAATAACAACCACGACTAGTAGCCTTTTCATAGCAATCTTCCTTTGAGTTTGGTTGAGAATCAGTTAGTTAGCGATTTTGCAAAAAAAGAGTCAAAACAGTGTTGGCAATATACACGCTACTTGGAGTATTGTCAACCGTTAAAAGTCGTAGTTCTTTCGGAGAAAGAAAATCGTGATTTGAACCAAGTTGCATAACATAAGTCATTGAGATAGCCATTGTAATCCGCAACAGTAAATCTTTTCAGGTGAACAAGTTGGGCCATGCATATCTCTACGACTGCGCAGACTTCAATATTGTGGATAGAGAAGCAACAATAGCAAAGGTGTGACCTAGATAACGGCTTGATGGGCATAAAACAAG
Organism: Bacteroidota bacterium; assembly: GCA_017882185.1. GTDB lineage: Bacteria > Bacteroidota > Ignavibacteria > UBA10030 > UBA10030 > JADGQA01. The sequence goes on along the minus strand of JADGQA010000155.1, from coordinate 7,489 downwards.
ATTGGTATAGCTACTTCAGTGCGAGGCTGTAGTCGTCGTAGTATTGCATTATGTTCTCTACGTACGTCAGAGTCTGACGATACCCGTTGAAGTAGCCGCAGGGTGGCTTGTCCTGGTGCCAGATACTGCGATGTAGCGAATAGTAGCTGTTTGACAGTAAAGGAAGTGTGCTTTTGACGACCTCCCAGCTGTTCGGATCCTGGCCAAGATACCTGGCAATTTCCCTTGCGGCAAAAATCCTTGTTGGTCCTGCGTTGTAAGCAGCTAGCGCAAGTTCAATCCTATCCGCTCCCTTTGCTTTCGGAAACGACCGAAACATTGACCTGAGATGGTACACTCCTGCTCTAATGTTGTTCCCTGGCGTGGCTGCATCAGTAACACCAAGCTTGTTAACCAACTCAGATTGAGTTGTTGGCATTATCTGCATGAGACCGTAGGCCCCGGCATAGCTGACGGCTGCTTGGTCGAACCGGGATTCCTGCTTCATCAAGGCCAACACGAGTGGCCAGTCAAGGTGATACCGATCTGAGTATTTCTTCACCAAGTCAGTGTAGTTTTTCGGCGGCAAAGGAGCTTCAAGAACAGCCGAACTGGGTGCCATAATCTGCTGGTTTTCGCTGGCGATTTCGGCGTCTTTTTGACCTTTCTCAATGAACGAACTGCTTGCTGCAGGCTTAACACAACCTGCAGACGCAAGAACCAATACTGCCGCAAGTAACAACCCGAATATAACGTTACTTGTAAGGCTTCTTACGTTTTGATGCTGTCTTCCCATCAGTTACGATTCCAATTCGTTGGACAATTGTGGATCACCTATTGCAATGTGTCTCATATGTTTCAAACATACTCTTTTCTTTTCTGAGAATCAAGGGTATTCTTGTGTCCGACAATGTATCACGAAAATCAAGCTGTTTTCGCTGATTTTTTGGCAGGAGCAGGCTGAGGAATTGGCAGGAACCGCCGGTGCGATTGCCAAAGGTGGAAGTCATCGATGGATGTAGCGGCGGACTAGGACGCAAGTCTGAATACCAGTTCTGGCAACACTGGATCTTGGCCGAGGTCTCATTCTGTGCCCAAGGTCATATGCAGGATTGGCCGACCCATTTTGCTAGGCCCGTGATCTTTTCATGTCAGAGGATCTCAACAATCTTGAGATGTCCCTTCATACCTTTCAAGATCGTGATGTCGCGTTTCGGTCGCTTGAAGTGTTCAGCCAACAGTTCCAATAATTGATAATTTGCCTTCCCTTCTACCGGTGGACTTGTTACCCTCACCAGGAGGGATCCGTCTTCTTGCCGAACTACCTCGTTTTTTCTGGAATTTGGCTTCACTTTCACACTGATTTTCATGACAAAATGATCCTTTCAAATCGGGCTTCTGCCACACTGTGTCGAATCGCTGATAAATTGTTTCTCTCGATAGCCTTGGTGGATATAAACGTAGGGGTGTATTTTGGAGACTCTGTTGGAGCTGCGTCAAGATTGCCTAAATAACGTGGCAGTGGGAGATGAATGCTACGACAAGAAAGAGGAATAATATTCAACACTACTTCTGCGTGGTAAACCTCTTTTCGACGTCCGAAATCTTCTGCACTCTCGCCTGATGCCTTCCTCCTCCGAACCAGGTTTCGAGCCAGACTTTGACGATTGACTTGGCGAGCTCGGATCCGACAATTCGACCTCCGAGTGTGAGCACATTAGCGTCATTATGTTCGCGACTGCTTCTGGCGACGAACTCGTCATAGCAAGGGACGGCACGTATACCGGGGACTTTGTTTGCAACGATCGCGGATGCGACTCCCACTCCGTCAATCATAATTCCCCGTGAAGCTTGCCCGGAGGTCACCAATGCCGCAACTGCGTAAGCAAAGTCGGGATAGTCACACGCCTCTTCGGAGGTCGTTCCCACGTCTGCAACTGAATATCCCAATTCTCCGACATACTGCTTCAGGGTCTCTTTGAGACGATATCCCCCATGGTCAGAGCCCAGAGCGATTATAGTGGAAGCATTCGGTGAATTGCCCACCTTGGACGGTGTGTAGGCAACGGGGCTAACGCTCTGACCTTTGGAGCTCGTCGCGTCGTGTGAATCTGTGATTTGGATGTGATGTTGTAGTGCAGCGTCCTTCGCCGAAGGAGTCAACATTGTGTCCGCGTCAACGCGAAGGACCTTTTCTCCACGCTTCGCCATTTCCACAATATCTTGTTCAGTGATGAGCTTCTTGTTCATTGTGTGCTCTCCGGGACTATTGTCCATCTCCCCACTGCAGAACCTCAAGGCGGGCCCGAGTCGTTCCTGTTTTGATGAGGCCTATCTCCTTTGCAGCTCCCATCGATAGATCCATGATCCTTCCTACTACGAAGGGACCCCGGTCATTCACTCGGACTATTACGCTTTTATTGTTTTCAAGGTTTGTGACTTTCACTTTCGTGCCGAAAGGAAAGGTTCGGTGGGCGGCGGTCAAGTTGTTCATGTTGAAGGTCTCGCCGTTTGAAGTTTCTTTCCCGTGGAAATCATGAGCATAGTACGAAACAACCCCTTCTAACGTCAATAAGGCTTTGCCTGATGGGGCAACATGTGCCGGTTGGTCTTCCTTGGCAGGCGATTCTTCCCGGGGGCGGACGGTACCGTCATGGTCGTGTGATTCCTTTTCGGTGAAACGAGGGGTCGATGCACAGCCAAAGATCAAAAGGGAAGCAACAACACTGATTGATGTCGTAGACCATCTATAGCTCGTCATTCATCTGCTTCCGGCGCATATAGTCGACAATTTCTTTGACATTTTGCGACTGCCCTTTCCTGCAGACAAGCACAGCGTCAGCAGTCGTGACGATGATGAGGTCTTCGACCCCCACAACAGCCACAATTTTGTCCCCTGCGTCTATGTAGTTGCCCGTAGCATCTTTTGCGATCACAACACCCTTGATGCTGTTGTGGTCATTGTCGGTGGATGCCAGTCTTACGACTTCATCCCACGATCCCACATCACTCCACCCGAAGTCTCCTTTTGCAACAAAAACGTTGCCTGCTTTCTCCATCACCCCGTAATCAATGGATATGCTTCTGATGATACCATATGCCTGTTCGAGAGCGCCTCTAAATTCCGCCGTCCCCGGCTTCTGATTGAGTGTCTTGAGCTGCACATGGAGATCCGGCATGTGAACTTCGATTTCTTTCAGAATTGATTGAGCTTTCCAAACAAACATGCCGCTGTTCCATAGGAAATCCCCACTCTGCAAGAACCTCTCAGCAGTTTCCAAATTTGGTTTCTCAGCAAAAGTCTTGACCCGAAGAACACCTTCATTTTTATAGGGATTGCTGGTCTGCGGTTCTTCATCAAATTGGATGTACCCGTAACCCGTTTCCGGTCGGGATGGCTTGATTCCGATCGTGATGAGGGCATCCGATATTTCGGCAACTTTTACCGCCTGGTCCAATACTCTCAGGAATTCATCGACGTTCCGAATGACATGATCTGCCGGTAAAACAATCATAATAGCTTTCGGATCGATCTTGTGAATGAGAGAGGCCGCAAGACCAATGCAGGGGGCCGTGTTCCGGCCAACCGGTTCTATGAGAATGTTTTCTTTGGGAATGAATGGAAGCTGCTTGTAGGTCAGCTCCTCCTGGAGCTTATTTGTCACAACGAACGTATTCATCGCCGGAACGATGCTCTGGATCCTCGTTACGGTGTTTTGAATCATCGTGCCGGAGCCAACAATCTCAAGAAATTGCTTCGGAGAGCGTTCCCGGCTTTTTGGCCAGAAGCGAGAACCTACGCCGCCGGCCATTATCACTGCATATGTATTGGACATCTTCCGACTTTCTATTCGAAGAGCGCCTTGAAATCGCGCAACATCTCAATGGATTGCTCCAGGATCCCTGAACGGACCGATGGATCAGTCTTGGCCCACTGGGAAAATGGATCATACACATTGGAAATAAGATTCATGACTCTGATATCGTCAAACAATTGGTTGGCTGAAACGTATCTCAAAAATTCCATGAGGTAGCCACAGAACGTCTTGTAGTCTGAGGCTGATGCCTGGGCAGCAACGATTCCCTCGGCCTGAAGAGTGAGTTCGTCAAGCAGCGCTGTGCGTTCCTCAGAGCCGCTTTGCACTGCCTCGAGGAGTTTTTCAAGTGTGCTTGAAAAATTTGCTTCACTACCTTCAACGCCAGCTCCTTCGGGTGGTGCAAGAGACGCGGTGCCATCGGGCAGTAATCGTGCGGGAACCGATTCGACAGCATCAGAAGGTGTCGACATCGTTTCAGCCTGGGGGAAGTCAAATCCAAACGGTTGGTCCGGAACTGCAGGTTCGCTTGAAGATCCGCCGAAAGCTTTTTTCAGGAGGTTAAGGACAAAACTCTCCTCTTCAAGCGTGGATTCCAGCTTTGAAGGATCGCGGTCCACTCTATCGACGATCCACATCAATCCGAGAGCAAAATCGGAAAGATTGGAGACTCTGTACAATGCTTTGAGTTGATCATGAAGTTCAGTCGCATTCGCCAGACTATTCTTGATCTTGTCGAACGCATCCAGATGCTGGGGATCCGACAGTTCCCATTTTGGGACTTTTTCAAGGAGCATCGTCAGATATTGTTGATTTCGATCCATGGCCTTGTCATTTCACATAAGTTCGTGGAATCCTGGCTGAAAAACCACAAAGCAATTCATACGGAATTGTCCCAATTCGCTCTGCTAAGTCCCAACATGCGATCTCTTGCCCGTTTTCCTTTCCCATGAGGATCGCTTTGTCACCGACAGCTACATCGGTGTTTCCAACGTTCACCATCATCATGTCCATACAAATTGTTCCGACAACAGGGAACCGCATCCCGTGGATCAATACGACCGATTTCCCGGTGAGAAGCCTGCTATAGCCGTCCCCGTACCCCACCGGTAATGTCGCAATCTTTGTTCGCTTGTTCGCGACGAACCTTCTTCCGTAACTCACACTCTCACCGGCGTCGATCGTTTTCACGAGAGAGACATTCGTCAAAAGCGACATTGCAGGTCTTAGTGGGACTGAGCGGGTGGATTCCCGCGATGGGTAACAACCATACATCGACAGGCCCGGCCGGACCATGTTGCAATAGGTCTGCGGAAGATCGAGAATTGCGGCGCTGTTCGCGCAGTGAACGAGATCAGGCTCAATGCCGTGGTGACGAAGAGTTCGGAGAGTATCCTGAAAACGTTCGAATTGCTGAAGGGTAAATGTCTTGTCCTTATCTTCGGCTGTCGCAAAGTGGGAATAAACACCTTTGATTTCAATCCGGCGCAATGAGGCAATGGATGCAAGAAAGGACTCCAACTCTTTGGGCTTCACACCAATCCTGTTCATTCCCGTGTCAATTTTGAGGTGAACATCGATCGTCTGCTTCCGGCGTCCAGCGACCCGCTCCAGCACTTCCGCATCTTCAACAGTGCTTACGGTCGGTTCAAGGCCAAAATCAAAAAATGGTTCAATTTGATTTCTCACAGGAAGCGTAAATACGAGGATTGGTTTCGTGATCCCTGCCGTGCGCAACGCCATTCCCTCTTCGACAATAGCGACACCGAAGTAGTCAGCATGTTTCTTTTCGATGAATCGGGAAACCATCGTATCACCGTGCCCATACGCGTTCGCCTTGACGACGGCCAAAATTTTTGTCGCTTCACCAATTTTTCTTCGAATTCCGGTCAGATTGTAAGCTATGGCAGACAGGTCTATTTCTGCTCGACTGGGGCGGGTGGGAAGCAAGGGTATATTTTTGCGGCGAACCAAGTGATTTTTCTGGAGGTGAAGTGGAATATACTTCTTATGACTCTGATTGTCAACGAAGCCATCTTAAAACACAAAACCCACAAAGCGTTGCTTTGTGGGTTCGCTACGTCACTGCGATCCGCTTACTTTCAGACGATTGAGCGCCCTGAGGAGAGATACTCGAGCACGTTCAATGTCGACGCCATCTTGCCTCGCTGAGATCCGTTCCCGGGCTCTGGTGACGGATGCCTTCGCTCGCTCAACATCGATTTCATCGGAGCGTTCGGCTGTATCAGCAAGCATCACCACCTTGTTGTTTCGAACCTCGACGAATCCTCCGCTCGTTGCGTAATGAATTTCCTTCCCTTCCGCATCGATGACTTTCACTTCTCCAATTGTGAGATTTGAAAGCAGGGGAGCGTGACTGTGCAGCACTTGAAATCCCCCCATGACACCTGGAGCACTGAAACTATTGACCTGAGCGTTGAACACCACCCGTTTCGGGGTCACGATTTCGAGATCAAATTCCTTTCCTGTCATATTAACTATGCCGCTTGAAGTCTCTTCGCCTGCTCGATTGCTTCTTCAATAGTCCCGACGAACAGAAATGCGTTTTCAGGCAGGCCATCGTACTGACCTTCGATAATTCCCTTGAAGCCGCGGATTGTATCTTCGAGTTTGACGTATTTGCCTGGAAGTCCGGTGAACTCTTCGGCCACAAAGAATGGCTGCGAAAGGAATTTCTGAATTTTCCGCGCCCGCCCGACCGTCAATTTATCGTCATCGGACAGCTCATCCATACCTAGAATGTTGATGATATCCTGCAAATCTTTGTATGTCTGTAGGATTTCCTTAACAGACTTTGCCACACCATAGTGCTCATCACCAACAATACTGGGTTCCAGGATACGCGATGTTGAATCAAGGGGATCAACTGCCGGGTAGATTCCCATATCCGAAATTTGTCTGCTCAACACGGTAGTTGCATCGAGGTGGGAAAACGTCGTCGCCGGTGCTGGATCGGTAAGGTCATCTGCGGGGACGTAGATGGCCTGCACCGATGTTATAGAACCCTTCTTCGTCGAAGTAATGCGCTCCTGGAACTCACCCATCTCGGTTCCAAGAGTCGGTTGGTATCCTACCGCAGATGGCATTCGTCCCAAAAGAGCCGAGACCTCCGAGCCTGCTTGTACAAATCGGAAGATGTTGTCTATGAAAAGAAGAACATCTTTTCCCTCCTCGTCCCGGAAGTATTCCGCCATCGTCAACGCTGTAAGTCCCACACGTTGACGAGCCCCCGGAGGTTCGTTCATCTGACCGAACACAAGCGCCGTCTTCTCCAATACACCTGATTCCTTCATCTCAAGCCACAAATCGTTCCCCTCGCGTGTCCGTTCCCCTATCCCTCCAAATACCGAGTATCCGCCATGATGTGTTGCAATGTTGTGGATCAGTTCTTGGATAATGACCGTCTTACCGACGCCGGCCCCCCCGAACAGGCCCGTCTTGCCCCCTTTTGTATAAGGTTCGAGCAAATCTACAACCTTGATACCCGTCTCAAACATCTCTTTCTTTGTGATGAGTTGGTCGAAACTAGGTGCAGGACGGTGAATTGGATAGTGCTTCGCCGCTTCGATCGGCCCAAGGCCATCAATTCCTTGACCGATTACATTGATAAGCCGACCGAGCACTTTTGGCCCGACAGGCACGGTGATCGGAGAACCTGTGTCAAAAGCTTTCGT
>JADGQA010000154.1 GCA_017882185.1 Bacteroidota bacterium | reverse complement strand
TGAAAAGTACAAAGAAGAATGGCGCCGGCGGTGCGGGTGGTATCCGGGTGAAGAAAAAACAACTGCAGGCGCATCTTAGCGTCTCAGGTCCAAAGATCAACCAACAAGGGGTTACCTCATGCACAACGCACTTTCATTAGCTGCAAGTACTTCGCACTATGCTGGAGAGCATCCGGAACGAAAACCTCAAAACGGCGATCTGGAAGTCCTGGATGCTTATTCTGCCGCCGTCACCAAAGTCGTTGACCCTATTTCGCCGTCGGTCGTGAAGATCGATGTATCACATCACGTCGCACGCCGCGGGTTCGGTGGACGGAGAAGGGATCGCGGACAGGGGAACGAACAGATCACCGGAAGCGGATCCGGAGTCATTTTCACTCCGGACGGCTTCATACTCACGAACAGCCACGTGATTCACCGCGCGGCGTCGATCAGTGTGATTCTTGCGGACGGCCGGGAGATGAAGGCGCAACTTATCGGCGACGACCCTTATACCGATCTCGCAGTCATCCGCATCACGGCGGACAATTTGCCTTCTGCAACTTTCGGGGATTCGCAGGCGATCCGAATCGGCCAGCTTGTCATTGCTGTCGGCAATCCGTATGGGTTCCAGGCGACGGTGACAGCGGGAGTCGTCAGTGCGCTCGGTCGATCGTTGCGAGTCGGCGGCGGCAGATTGATCGACAACGTCATTCAAACCGACGCTGCATTGAATCCCGGCAATTCGGGCGGACCGCTCGTCAATTCACGCGGTGACGTCATCGGCATCAACACCGCGGCAATTCCGTGGGCGCAGGGCCTCTGTTTTTCAATCCCAGTCAATACCGCGAAGCTCATCGCCGCGCGGTTGATCAGCGATGGGAAGATATCGCGCGCCTATCTCGGCATCGGCGGACAGGTGGTGGATGTTTCCCGTGCGGCACTCCGCGAACACCAAATGTCGGGAACACGCGGTGTGATGGTGTCGCAGGTCGAATACCAGGGTCCGTCACAGCGGGCCGGTCTCCAGGAGGGAGATGTCATCGTGCAATTCGATTCCGAGCGGATCGAAAGCATCGACGACCTGCATCGACACCTGACGCACGAAGCCATCGGGAAAGAAGTTACATTGACGATCCTTCGTCTTGAGAAAAAACTCTTCGTCAAGATCGTGCCGCTCGAGCTTCCATCGAAATAACAGCGCCTCGTATTCTTTGCGCAGCAAGGGGCTGTCCGGGATGAATCTTGGACAGCCCCTTCTCATTTATCTACGCCGTTGAATCCCCATTGAGCACGCGTTGACGTTGGGATGGAAATTTCTTAGTTTCTCAGAGTGGACACATACCTGTTGTGGAAATTGGAACCGATACTCCTTGGGAGCGCCGCCCTCCAGCATCGGTCCGTGGAACATTGGTACCTTCCTTGAGAGGCCGACGTTCGATACAGCATCCACCCACCTGAGAACATGCCATGCCAAGAGTTAAAGTTGACCTCCCCGACCATTTCGATTTCTCCACCGAGTTGACAGTCCGTATCGGCGACATTAACTACGGAGGACATCTCGGCAATGATGCAGTCCTCACTCTGATCCACGAAGCGCGCGTACAGTTTCTGAATCACTATGACTATACCGAGCTAGACATCGAGGGAGCCGGCATTATCATGGCCGATTCCGTTGTCGTCTACAAGATGGAGGGATTTCACGGCGATACGCTTGTTGTAGAGGTCGCTGTGGGCGAATTTCAGAACGCGGGCTGCGATTTCTTGTACCGAATCACGAATAAGGACACGGAAAAGGAAATTGCGCGGGCAAAGACGGGGATTGTATTCTACGACTATGCGTCGAAGAAGACGATGAGTGTCCCTACAAAGTTTCGGGAGAAATTTGCGGCCCCGGATATGACCTCTTGAATCGAATGGGGATTTCGGATGAGAACGGGAGATCCGATTGACCTGTGTCCCGAATCTCTTGTAACTCTCTCAAATTCTCTTATATTTGGAACAAGATCGCGGCATTGATTTCTATTGAACAATGAGTATGGATAGGGCGCAAATCCTAAAATTGATTGAAGAAGTCCTTCGTGAAAGCAACGCCAATGCGTGCTGTCACGACGGCATCTGTACCGATCAACTCTGCGTCGTTCACAACAAGGAAGGGGTTCGGAACATTATCAGCACCGGCGCTGATCGGATTACTTCCGGTGTCGGTGTCAGTTCCGGTACTTTCGACGTCTCCCTTGCGCGCATGATCGATCACACACTTCTTAAGCCCGAAGCAACCCGCCAGCAGGTCGAAGAACTCTGCGCAGAAGCAAAACAGTACAGTTTCGCCAGTGTGTGCATCAACCCGGGTTTTGTAAAGCTCTGCGCCCGGTTATTGCGGGATACCAGTGTCAAAGTATGTACCGTCATCGGGTTTCCGCTCGGGGCGACATCTACAGAAGCCAAGGCATTCGAGACCGAGCGCGCCATTCGTGACGGAGCCCGGGAAGTGGATATGGTCATCAACGTCGGCATGCTCAAATCCGCCGACTACGATTACGTCGAGAAGGATATTGCGGCAGTGACATCCACCGCCCATAAATTCGATGTGCTGGCAAAGGTCATTATCGAAACAGGATTGTTGACGGACGAAGAAAAAGTAAAGGCGTGCATTCTTGCGAAGAGAGCCAGGGCTGACTTCGTCAAGACTTCGACAGGGTTCGCGAAGGGCGGAGCAACCGTGGGCGACATTGCGCTCATGCGCAGAGTGGTTGGCCCGGAGTTAGGGGTGAAGGCATCAGGAGGGGTCAGGACTCTCGAACAGGCGAAGGCCCTCATCGAAAGCGGCGCCGACCGTATCGGAGCCAGCGCGAGCGTCAAGATCGTGACTGGCGAAACGACTCCTGCCTCTACCACTTACTAAGGCCAGCCACGTGACACCAAACGCTCACTGTTCCACTGTCGTTGCCACAGTCCTGAGCGCGACATTGCTGGCGGGGTGTATTTCGTCGGAAGGAACAAGTCCGGGAGGGAAAAGCAAAGAAGGGCCGCAACAGAGCATGGGGCCTATCGATACATCGCGGGCCATGGTGCCGGCAGAAGTAACCGTCCAGAAGAAAGAAAGTGGTGCTCAGACCAAACGACCTTCCCGTTCAACAAAGTTCACGGCAAGACAGGACACGCTGAAAGCATCGCTGGTCCGTAAGAATAAACCAACGCCCCGTCCCCCGAAGATCGAACGGCCCGCAAACCCGGCATTCACGCTGCAAATTGGTGCGTTCCTTCTTCCCAAGAATGCGTTGAGAAATCAGAAATTGGCAAAGGAACGCTTCCCGAAATATTCCGTCTACAATAATTACTACTCGCGGTCCAAGTATTACCGGGTCAGCATAGGCAAGTTCATCACACGTCGCGAAGCCATCGCGGCACGACAACAGATTATTAAGAAGTATCCGAAGGATTATTCAGGATGTTGGGTCAACTATATCGCAAAATAGCCCTTCTCCCCCTTCCGTTGCCGGCATTGCTCATCTGTACGTGCGTCGCCTGTTCATCTTCAAATCCCGACACAACGGAGCAGCAGAAGTCAAGGCAGGAAGTTCAAAAGGAGATGAAGAAATCTCTTCCGGAGTATGAAGCAACGCTTGACCCGTCGCAGTATGATGAAGATGTTGAGGTTGTGCAGAAGAAGAAGGCAGAAGAAAAGCCGACCGTAGAGCTGCAAATTCCAAAAGACAGCACGGTCGTGCAGGAAATATCCCAGCTCGGGTTCAGGGTTCAGATCTTTTCGACTTCAAGCATCGACGAGGCAATGAAAATCAAGACCAACTTCATCGCCAAGCTCCCGCGTGATTCCGTCTATGTCGTCTATGATCCCCCCATCTACAAAATCCGCCTCGGTGATTATCCAACGAGGTATGACGCCAGCATCGAACTCGCCACGGTCGTCGGCATGGGCTATCCCGACGCATGGATTGTGCCGGATAACATCGTGAGGCGCAAGATCCTGCAGATTCCCCGCTCCCCCGGTCAGTAAGACTCAGCTCGATTTCCGAAATCTTCAGAGATGAATCCCCGCAATCTCGCTTGAGATCTTTAGGAAGATTTCGGGGATTTTGCAAGGGAGAGATTTCGGAAATCGTTCAGACGACATCCTGGTACATCTTCTCGATCAGTTCGGAGAATTTTTGTTCGACCACCTTCCTCTTTACCTTCAGAGTGGGAGTGATCTCACCATTTTCAACCGTGAGTTGGAGCGGCAGCAGCTCAAATCTCCGTACGCGCTCATAGTTCGGCAGGTCTTTTTGGAGGTGGTCAATTTCCTTCTGGAAAAGCTGTCTGATTCTATCGTGCGCAACGAGCTCATGGTCCGTACTAAACATTATCCATGCGCCACGCGCGAATTCCTTGAGAACCTCAAATTCGGGAACAATGAGGGCCGTGCAATACATCCTCCCATCCCCGATCAGGACGAACTGATCGATAAACTTGCTGTTCAGGAAATGGCTCTCAATGTTCTGCGGCGCTATGTTCTTCCCGCCCGAGCTGACAAACATATGCTTCTTCCGGTCGGTGATCACCAGGTGACCTTCGGCATCGAATCTCCCGATGTCTCCGGTGTGGAACCAGCCGTCTTTGTCGATCATTTCCTTTGTTGCCTCCGGGTTCCTGTAATATCCCTTCATGATGTTCGGTCCTCTTGCGAGAATTTCGCCATCCGGAGCGATCTTGAGATCCACACCCGGGATCGGTTTCCCGACAGTCCCGAACTTGTAGTCGTCGAGCCGGTTGGCAGAAAGCACCGGCGAGGTTTCCGTGAGTCCGTATCCTTCGATGATCGTGATGCCGATTGCCTCGAAGAATTCTCCAAGGTGCCGTGGGAGAGCCGCTCCACCTGATACAAAGAACCGAATTTTGCCTCCCGTCGCCGCCTGCAATTTCGAGAACACAAGCTTCGATGCGATCTTGTGCTGCATTTCCAGGGTCGAGCTGACCATACCAGTTTTCCTCGCGGCGACGAATCCCTTTCCGACACCCAACGCCCATTGAAAAATCATTCGCCGCACCGCCGGCATGGCATCGACCTGCTTGATGATGCGGCCGTAGATTCGCTCGAACAATCGCGGCACCGTTGTGACGACGGTCGGATGCACTTCCAGCAAATTGTCGCGCACGGTTTCGATGCTCTCCGCGTACGCAATAGTCGAACCGCACGATAACGCCGTGTAGTACCCCCCCATCCGTTCGAACGAATGACACAGCGGGAGGAACGAGAGGAACACATCGTTCGCATCGAACGGAATGACCTCGGCGGCTGCGATCATGTTCGAGACCAGGTTGCTGTGCGTCAGCATCACCCCCTTCGGGTTTCCGGTTGTTCCCGAAGTATAAATGATGGTGAGAAGGTCGGACGGTTTTGGTTTCGCAAGACATTCACGGAAGAATTTCGAATTGCCTGTTTCAAACTCTTTCCCCATTGCATAGACTTTCGAAAATCCGACAACATCCTCTTCCTCGATCGCGCCTTTCTCGGTCATGATGACGATGCGTTTGAGAGACTTCACGGCCGATTTGATCTTGAGTATTTTGTTCAGTTGAAAAGTATTCGAAACGATCGCCATCTTCACTTCGGCGTCGTTGAAGATGTACTCGATTTGTTTCGGCGTCAGTGTCGGATAGACGGGTACGTTCACGGCACCCAGGATCACGATTGCCATGTCCGCAATGACCCACTCCGGTCTGTTCTCCGCAACGATCGCGACTTTGTCATCCTTTCCGATTCCCATGGACGCAAGGCCGAGCGAAAAGAGCTCAACGTTTCGCCGCAACTCTGCGTAGGAAATTCCCCGGTACTGTTTCTCCACTTTATGCATCAGCACCGGACGCTTTTCGTTCGCGTACTTCGTCGTGACACGGTCGAACATTTCGCTGATCGTTTTGAATTCTACGATGGTTGCCATGATGTTTTGATACCTCGGGGTTGTTGTGCAGTCAAAGCGTTGTCAAGTTAAACCAACGCCCTATGAGATGCAAGAAAGGTGCGAGCATCGTCACAACGTCCATAAGTCGACAACAAGGACAAACCCAGTACAACATCTTAGCCCATGCACAGCCCGAGTGTTGTTCAACACGCGGGGTCTAATTATCATAGTTTTCGGTGAGTTAGCTCTGAATATCGGGTTTGCTCATGTAGCGTCAAGTCAAATCGTCGTTTTCGAAACATATTCTTTGATTTTTAACTTGACAACATTACCCCTTCCAAGTATATTCACAACCAGTTGAGTCAGGTCTAACGTTCCGTGTCTGCCCAAACCCCACCCAACATCCGAGGAAGCAGAAGGATAGACTGACACTGGTTAAGCAACAGTTCCTTTCAATCTTGTAATCTCAAAAAAATCAAGAGGATAGCTCAAGCACGCGTGAGCGGGCTCAAGGAGCTTTTTTCGCTCTACCCATAACGTCGAGACGAAATTTTTTAACGATCGCTTAATGCAGAAGGAGATTTGAAATGCTCGAGAGAGAAGTCGCCAACGTGAAGACAGCAGACGAGCAGTCGCAAGCCGGACAAGAAAAGCGCGGACTAAAATTCGAGCGCTACTTTACAAAGCCCGGCGTCCACCCATTCGACGAACTTGAATGGGAGATGCGCAACGCCGTGATTTCGAACGAGAAAGGCGAGAAAGTGTTCGAGCAAAAGGATGTCGAGATTCCGAAGTCGTGGTCGATGACTGCGACGAACGTCGTGGTGTCGAAATATTTCCACGGACAACTCGGAATGCCGAACCGCGAGCATAGCGTGAAGCAATTGGTGAAGCGTGTGGCCGACACCATCTGCGCATGGGGTTTCAAGCAGGGATACTTCGCCTCCGAAGAGGACGCCGAGGTCTTCTATAATGAGCTTCTCTACCTCCTCGTCAACCAATATATGTCCTTCAACAGTCCCGTATGGTTCAACGTTGGGATTGAGGAAAAACCGCAATGTTCCGCCTGTTTTATCAATTCTGTGCAGGATTCGATGGATTCGATTCTCACTCTTGCGAAAACTGAAGGGATGCTCTTTAAGTGGGGTTCGGGAACCGGATCGAATCTCTCGACACTCAGATCGTCACGCGAAAAGATTTCCGGCGGTGGAACACCTTCCGGTCCCGTCTCCTTCATGAAAGGGTTTGATGCGTTCGCAGGTGTGATAAAGTCGGGCGGGAAGACACGTCGCGCGGCAAAGATGGTAATCCTGAATGCCGAACATCCGGACATCGTGGATTTCATCAACTGCAAGGCGGATGAAGAAAAGAAAGCGTGGGCGCTCATCGATGCGGGATACAACGGCGGCTTCAACGTCCCCGGCGGTGCGTACGACTCCATTTCCTATCAGAATGCAAACCACTCCGTGCGGGTGACGGATGAATTCATGAAAGCCGTCATCGAAGACAAAGAGTGGGTAACGTACGCAGTCGTTTCGGGGAAGCCGGTCGAGAAATATAAGGCCCGAGACATCATGAAACAGATTTCCGATGCGGCGTGGGTTTGCGGCGATCCCGGCATGCAGTTCCATACCACCGTCAACAACTGGCACACCAGCTCCAACACGGCTCCGATCAATGCATCGAACCCGTGCAGCGAGTATATGTTCCTGGACGACACAGCGTGCAACCTTGCCTCGCTGAACCTTATGAAGTTCCGCCGCGCCGACAAAGAATTCGATGTCGAATCGTTTATCAAGGCAGTCCAGGTCACGATCACGGCGATGGAGATCGAAGTCGACAACGCAAGCTATCCGACTCCAAGGATTGGTGAGAACAGCCACGAGTACCGTCCTCTCGGACTCGGCTATGCAAACCTCGGCGCCCTCTTGATGGCACGCGGACTGGCGTACGACAGCGACGAAGGTCGTGCCATGGCGGCAGCCATCACGTCCTTGATGTCTGGAGAGGCTTACAAGCAGTCGGCGTTCATTGCAAAAGAGATGGGACCGTTCAACGGATTCGCAAAGAACCGCGAGCCGATGCTCAATGTGATGACGAAGCACGGCGTTTACGCCGAGCGGATCAGCAAAGATTACATTGCCTCGGATCTGTGGGATGCGCAGTGCAGTGTCTGGAAGGATGTCGTGAAATACGGCAAAGAGTATGGAATCCGCAATTCGCAAGCGACGGTCCTTGCACCGACGGGA
>JADGQA010000153.1 GCA_017882185.1 Bacteroidota bacterium | reverse complement strand
CAACTGAAATACAATTTCTCCCAGTTCGGAAATGAGACTGTTGACTTCGTCAAGCAACCCGCCAGATGGGATGGAGGCGATTATGTCAAATTAGGTGTGGTGACTGCAACTTCTGTCTTGTTTATGGAAACCATCGATAATCGTTTTCGCGAGAGCCTTATAAATAACCGCCCTTACTTTAAAAGTGCCCCCATAGAATTCGGCAGGATTTGGGGAGAAACCTATTCGCCTGTGGTGCTCTTCAGCGGTTTTGCCGTGCATTCAATGCTGACCGACGATATTCGGACGAGGAAGATTGCTTTCGAAATTGGGCAAGCGTCAATCTATGCCGGCGTAATCGACTTTGCCTTGAAAGCGGCAATCGGAAGGGCACGACCTTATCTCAACCAAGGCCCAACGACATTTCACCCATTCTCCTCAATCTTTAATCAGGATTATAAATCAATTCCCAGCGGGCACAACACGGCTGCATTCGTCTTATCTACCGTTCTCTCAAGAAATGCCGGACCTGGATGGCTGAAAGTGCTGGCGTACGCACCTGCGGCATTAACCTTTGTATCCCGGGTGTATCAGGATCAACATTGGGTCTCAGATACGTTCGCAGGCGCAGCGCTCGGTTATTTTACTACAACGTGGGTTGTCGATATGCATGAAAAACAGGAATCACCTGTGAAAGTATCAGGAATCTTTCCATTATCCGTCACGATCGTTTTTTGAATACTGGTTCATATGGAAGGATGCGTTGAGGTCCACTCAAAGCAACCTCACCCGCATCTGTCCTCCCCCTCCCTAAAAACGGTGTAAGAAGCATAGACAACGAAAGGAACATCTATGCAAAATACCGTCGACAAGATCTTGACGACATTAGCACGCTCTGAAGGGATCCAAACTTCGCCACTTCGACAACTCACCCCAAAGGGAATGGCGAGAAGGCAAACCAGGCAAGTTCGATAAATGAGCTGACGGCTTCTGCCACTTTCCAAATTGCCAACTCACCTATACGCACAGATGGCTGCATTTCAAAATGTCATACTCCCAATCCCTATAGAGCGTAGCGATTTGGCAATATCATACTGTCATTGCCACGGATTGTATAGGGACTTGACGATTGGCGAAGTTGCCCGTGACTCGCCTGCAAATTTCCGCCTGCACCCCCACCTGATTCGCGAATTTGCTTGACTATAATAAGGGTTTTCTTATTTTACTTTAGAGCCGTAAACTAAAATAAGCGAATTCTTATTTTACTTGACAGGATAGCCGCCATGGACCTCAAAGAATACAAATCCGGGACATATCAGCAGCAACACCAGTATAAGAGTTTCACGCCCTCGCTCATAAATCAAACCTGGATATGGGGCAATCCGAAGATCAACACGCTCCTTGAAGAAGCGAACCACAATATTGGCTCCTTGAATGCTTTCTCCAAACAGGTGCCAGATGTCAGCTACTTCATAAGGATGCACGTTATCAAGGAGGCAACAACGTCAAGCCGAATAGAAGGCACGAAAACAAATATTGAAGAGGCGTTGTTGAAGGCGAATGAAATCGAACCAGAAAAACGAAACGACTGGCAGGAAGTTCAGAACTACATATCAGCAATGAACTATGCTGTAAAACGCCTGCAAAAGGTCCCTGTATCGACACGACTCCTGAAGGAAACGCACAAGATTCTCTTGAGCAAGGGACGAGGTGCAAGAAAATCGCCCGGAGAGTATCGCAAAAGCCAGAACTGGATTGGTGGATCTACTATCAAGGATGCATTGTTTGTTCCGCCTTCCCACGAAGAAATCAACCCCCTAATGAGCGACCTGGAGAAATTCCTTCACAATGAAGCGATTGATGTTCCAAACCTCATTCGAATTGCTATTGGACACTACCAATTCGAGACCATTCACCCATTTCTCGATGGTAATGGTCGTATCGGTCGCTTGCTGATTACGCTCTATCTGGTCAGCAAAGGAGTGCTAGACAAACCGACACTATATCTTTCGGACTATTTCGAAAAGCACAGAGATGTCTACTACGACAAACTCATGATTGCAAGAACGCAAAATGATTTGGCGAATTGGATACTGTTTTTCCTTGTCGCTGTTAGCGAGACCTGTAAGAAAGGGATAACCACATTCGAGAAGATTCAAAAGCTGCGTGATGATGTTGAAGGGAAGAGGATTGTCCGGCTTGGTAAAAAACTTCCAAAAGCGAGAATTCTTATGGTGAGCCTCTACCGAAATCCGCGAGTTAACTCAGCTGACGTTTGTAAGCTTCTCAATGTGACTCCGAAATCGGCAAATGAGTTGATTCAGGACATGATCAATCTCGGTGTATTGGCAGAGATTACAGGGAGTCGTCGCAATCGCGTGTTCTCTTTCGTGGAATACGTTAAGCTCTTCTCAAAATAGTGGGAACTAAGAACCCATATTTCTAATGGGCGACTGTCAGCATTCCTGTTAGCAAACAAATCACTTCTATTACCGACCTCAACACCAAATGCCATTTTTGAATCTGGCCAACGGCCTAAGAGGCCTGTGTCGATGTCTCGATGAGTATGTCAGATTGCTGTAGCAGAAAAATATTTGCACATCTCGAATTGCACAGAATGCCGTGTAGACGAGCACTAACTATTCAAGTGATTACAATTCGGTCGCGCGAGAATTGCCGCAGAGAATTCTCATATGTGAGAATGAGCGTGGTGTTCACATTGACATTCATCGAATTCACCTCTAACTTATAGCAGACACATATTCGAGTTTTGGGGATTGGACTCGTGCAGATAGGTTCTTTAATGAAGGCCTCCGGAATCGAAAGATGAAGGAGGCTTTTTTGTTTTCTTGACTCTAGAGGGATTCAAGCCATTGCAGGTCGCCGATAGGTTAGAGGAAAGAGCCAGACTACCTAGCGCACCATCACGGAGGAGACCCATGCTCGAAAAAGAATATTGGAATGGTTTGTATTCAGTAGAACGAGAAGAGGCTCGCCATCATGATTCAAAACGCAGCAGATCTCACTGAGCATTCTTCGACCAGGTAATTTGTGATGGAGGATAGTGGGAAGGAAAACCCAACTTAACTAATAGGCATTACTATGAACCATGAAGTCAGAATTGTAAAAAGCCAATTAATACTGCTGGGATTAGTGCTATTGCTGAATAGCAGCTGCAATAAAGGAGTCAATGATAACGAAAACAACAACATTGCCATAGGCAAGACGTATGCTGGAGGCATCATCTTCTTAGTTGACAGCACAAAAAAGCATGGGATGGTATGTGCACCAACTGATCAGGACACAGCCATTCCTTGGTCGATTGCTGGAAGTCTCGCCTCAGGTGCGATGGGATCGGATATCGGAATGGGAAAAATCAACACAGACATCATAGTCGCTATGCAAGGGACAGGGCACTACGCGGCAAGAATCTGTTACGACCTGACCCTAAACGGTTACAGTGACTGGTTCTTGCCATCAAGCGATGAATGCTTCAATATGTATTTCAACCTGAAGTCAATGAGACGTATTGGCGGTTTTGCGGATACACTTTATTGGAGCTCAACCGAATCAGCCGCTAGCAAGGCATTTTCACAATGGGGCCACGATGGATATCTACCCGAGGGTGGGTACTATAAGACTTCGACATACCATGTACGAGCTGTTCGGGCATTTTAGCAATGTCAAACTTTGGTTGCGGTTATTTATGAACGGAAACGAACCAAAGAGCGCCACCGAATGTGAGATATTGATTGATTTCAGCCGAAGGCATATAGAACCCTTTCTCCAATCTGTTTGTGAACAATCGAGTCCGTTTATTTCAGAGCCGATCAGCCGTCTTACAGCAACACCATGAGTGAATGCGGAAATAGTCCATCGAATACCAATGTAGTCTCCTTGAGTGAACGAGGAGAATAACCTCAACATTATCATTCGGAGTTGAAGATGAAAACGTCAGCTATTGTTTCTCTGATATCGATCCTGCTTTTAACGGGCGTCACTTCCTATGGCCAACAGCAAAAAGGAGACACTGAACTCGGGTTTTATGGAATGTATTTTACTAGTACTGGAAAGAGTGACTTCAAAGTGAGTACGGGAAATATTGCTGTCACGTATGGCAATTTCTTTACCGATCACCTGGAAATTGCAGTTTCACCAACGCTCTCGATTATTACCACAACGTCTACGACTCCCGTGACGGATTATGTCATTGATCCAATCACAGGGTTGCCTCATTACACAACAACGTTCGAAACTTCATCTACTACAAAGACCACTTTTGGAATGGGTATTTACCTCACGTATTCGTTTTTGGCAAAAGATGCCAAAACAGTTCCTTACCTGGGGGTGATACTCTATCGGCCAGACTATAGCAATAGTGACGACCACGGGGCTGCAGGAATAAACGCTGGCGCAAAATACTTCTTTTCAAGAAAGACAGCAATGGATCTCAAAGGCAATTATCTTTTTTCATTGAATAAAGGTCAGACGGGCGGTCAGCTTCTCTTCACGATCGGTCTCAGTTTCCTCTTTTGATTGTTGACTTAGGCGACAACCGATTTGAAGTTCTATTTGCGAATTGATCCAATTCACGAGGACTAGCCATGTGGCAAAATGTACGAGAAACGAGTCGAACCAATGTTATTGTTTTGGGAATGGTGTTCTTGATGCAGGTATCATTTGGTCAGGATGTGCTTGTTCAACCGTACGCACAATTCGTAACGGAAAACCGTGAAGACATTACCTCGCTCGCATTTTCTGCGGATGGAAAACTACTTGCCGGGGATGATAATGGAATGCTGCAGTGTTGGAATTTGGAGGGTAAAAGGTCGATCGCAAAAGTGTCGATGAAATCCAGCATCGTGTTTACCGCATTTCTATCAGGCGATCGATCGTTCGTGGCAGTTGACAAGTCAGGAAATGTGGCTGTATTTGACTTGCTCCAGGGCCAGAATGCAACGACGTTTCGGACAAAAGCAAAACCAAATCGAGCAACAATCGACGCCGGAAAAAACCTGCTTGCCGTCGCGACAAGGGACGATTGGATCGAGATCTTCGACTTGAAGGCGATGATGCCATTTGGTCAAATTGATGCGCGCAACAAGATCGATGACTTGTTGTTTTTGGGGTTTGACAGATTAGGTCAGCAGTTGGTGGGCATTAATGGCCTCGCCAACGTTGTTGCGTGGAATCCTTCCACAACAAAGCTCATCCGGGAAGTGACTCTTTCTGGTGGCGAACTTCACGGATCACGATCAGTTATTCATTCGGCTTCAACAAATAGAGCTGCTAATATTTTTGTCGTGGGTCTTGAAGAGGTCGCATTGCCCAGAGGGGGCCTGAGTGGTATGTCAAATCCAAGGGATCTTGTTAGAGACAATAGTGCCATCGCCTATGATTGGAATTCAGGAATCGAAGTGAAAAGAGTCAAGACGAATGCAAGTATTGACCAAATGGTCCTTGGGCCTGGAAATGACCATATCGCTACCATCGCCGATGAAGGTAACAATATCACTTTCGTCGACTTGAGAAAGGGCGAGCTTGGCAGCACTGTTTCGATGAACGATAGACCAAAGAAGCTTGCGATTTCTGAAGACAACAACTGGATGGCAGCCGGTGCCGAGAACGGAAAAGTTTCCGTGTGGAAACTCCAGTTTCGAGGCGATGCAAGCGTAACTCGAGCCGATTTGCCCTCATTGTCGGGCCGGATTCGGACGAATTCAGGCACCGAACCCGCGCTGAAACCTGGCGTACCAGTGCACCTAGCGATTTTAAGTTTTGAAGCCAAAGGAATGCCTCAAGAAATCGGTGACATTTGTCTGAATTCACTGTCCAATTCACTTGCCAATTTTGATTACATCACGCTCATTGAGCGAAAGCAGATTGAAACCGTCCTTAAAGAACAAAAGTTCCAGGCGAGCGACCTGACCGACGAAAAAACCAGCGTGCAGATCGGCAAGTTGCTGAGTGCTGACCACGTGTTGCTCTGCAGTATTGGCAAGTTGGGGACAAGCATGATTCTTACCGCACGCATTCTTGATGTAGAGACAGGAAAAGTGGTTCGGGGTCGTGAAGTGATGTGTGAAGAATGTCGAGATCAGGATATCTACGATGCCGTCAAGATGCTTGCTTCGACGATTGCACAATAGCATGCAACGATCAAAGATTTGAATCCGCTAAACGAAAGTTCTAGGAAGACGTTAGTTGTCATCTTGATTTGTCCTCTGCAATATTGTTAGCAACTCTGTTAGCAATCCCCTTTTTTCCCTCCTCCAACAACGAGATACTGCCTTTCGTGTCTGTAGCAACGGCCATGCAGGCCGTAGGGATGTCGATCGAACTAGGGCTCGTCAAAAGGTATTCGTCTAATTTTGGCTAGATTCGTCATTTGAGTGCCGTAAACCTGCCAATAAAAGAGATTGGATTAGACACATCTAAACATTGTCTTGAAGTTACCACGAAGGAATCTTACAATGCCAAGTGTCCTCTCCGCATGGGAAGAATCATAGTCATGAGCGTTGTCGTATGATTGCAGGGCCTGAAAGCGAGCACGAAAGTTCAACAACCACTGAATCCCACACAGAGAATTTCCGTCTGCTTGGTAGAATCTTGAGTCTGTGGGTGGTTGCCGCATTCCTGGTTCCGAATGCACATTCCGCAGATTCTGTGACGGTAACCTTTCGGTATGTTGACACGACTGGCAGGGCAGTACGATGTTATGTCCCAGCCGATTTCAATAATTGGGGACCACAATCCGTGCCGGGTGTGATTTCTCCCGGCGCTGTCTCCCAGATGCAATTCTCAGCATCGGGGGGGTATTTTTGGAAATCCATCCGTCTGGGAGTCGGGGAGAGCCATGCCTACAAGTTCTACGTCGATTATAATAGTGCTGCAGCTGATTCCGAATGGCTTCAGGATCCGTTGAACCCGCTCACCGATGGAAGCCAGTTCGGCAACTCGCTCTTGAATGTTCAACCGGTCTTTATCTTCGAGCTTCAGTTCCAAAGAAATCCCGGTTCCTCTGTTGTTAAAGTTGTAGCCGGATGTTTTGGCACGGCACAAATTGCAAAGGTCATTCTGTTCGTTGACTCAGATTCGACAGACATTACATCGTCGTACGATGCTGGAATAGGATTGGTGTCCTATGTTCCGCCGCAACCGATAGCGCCGTCACATTCGGTCCGCCTTGTTGTCCGCGATATTCTCGGCCGTCAATCAGATTCAGGAGCTACTGGTCTCGGTTCCTCGAACCGGAAACTCCATGTCACGTTTCTTTTCCACGCAAATCAGAATCTCGTTCCTTACGGCAAGGTGGCGGATCACATCTGCTTTCGCAGGCTCCTTTCTACCTTGCGTGGCCATCCGCATCAGAAGTTCATGATTCATTTTTCAGGAACGCTCATTCACGACCTCCAGTGGTTCGGAGATTCGACGCTTCAAATCCTTCGTGCGGGAATCGAGGACGGACAATTCGAGATCATGGGTAGCACGTATGTACAGAATATTATGTACTCAACAAGAATGGACTCGACAGATTTTGAATTCAACGATCACCAGATCAAGATCCACAAGCAGGAAATCCAAAGAGTACTGGGCGTGACCCCGAAGGCGTTCTGGAATGCCGAACGCGTGTGGACGCAGAATTTTGTCCAGTTGCTGGCCGACAACGGCTATCTCTACGTGCCAGTCGAAGATCACATCCTACAGGCCAGCGGTGCAACTGGATCGCTCTACCAGGTACGATCCACTGAGTATAACGGCCGGCAAATGACCGTATTCGAAGATGACAAGGAATTTCTCGCACTGGTGGACAACGCGATTAACTCGAATGATCCTTCATCAGTCATCAACTTTCTTAATCAGAAATTCGTTCAGGACACTGCCGGAACCGCTGTTATAGGATACTACCAGGATGCTGAAGCGACGGGGTTGGTGGACTATGGAAATGGTATTGACCCCGAGACGAATTTCCGAGGTCTCGACGCGCTCCTGACTGCATTGGAAAATGATACCCTTATCAACGTTACGACCAACAGCACGTACATGCAATCGCACACCACAACGGAACACTTACCGCGCATCGTCGATGGGGCTGCCGATTGGATGGGAGGGGATGCCTGGTTCACCGAAAACATGAGACCCGAGTTTGAGATGATGCGCGGT
>JADGQA010000152.1 GCA_017882185.1 Bacteroidota bacterium | reverse complement strand
TCAGTGATTCAAGACTGTACGATTTTGCGTACCGGTTCAATCCAGATGGAAGGAAGAGTCAACATCGCGTCTCGCTGGCGCATGGCTTGGATTGGACCCATTCACTCTCCCAGACAACATTCTATTCGTTAAGTCTGCGGCAAAACTATTTCAAGTATGCCGACTATGCCTTTTCATCGCTGGATGATCCGCGCTACTTTTTTGCAGGTTTTCCCCGTGGCGATCCAAACTACGAACTTGGTGCATTCATCCAGGGTTATGATCTTGGGAGATTTGAACAATTGTCAAATTCAACGCTTTTGAAAGGATCAATTACAAGTCAGATCGATCGCAACAATATGGTGAAGGTGGGATTTGAAGTACAGAATTCCCTCATCACGTTCGGATCGCCCGGGACACTTGTATCAACCACCGTGAATGGTCTTCAGACGATTGTGCCGGTGGTGAGTGATTCACTGTATCCAGGGTTGAGATCGTATTTTCCTACTACCTTTGCTTTCTTCGCACAGGACAGGATTGAACTCAAAGATTTCCTGGTCAGAGTTGGGGTCAGGTTCGAGTACTACGATGCAAATTCGAGGATCCCGAGCGATCTCGAAAATCCCGCAAACTCAATTCAAGGCGCCCCGCCGTCTCATCTGAAACACACGACAGTGAAGTATGCAGTGGCACCCCGTCTTGGAATATCGTATCCGGTTCTGTCCGGAGGTGCTCTTTATTTCTCGTACGGACACTTCTATCAAATGCCGGGGCTTGGCATACTTTATTCGAACTCGGACTACAGCATCCTCCGCAATTTACAGGCGGGGAGCGTTAGTTATGGGGTTTTGGGCAATCCCGACATCAAGCCGGAGTTTACCACCCAATATGAATTTGGATTCAAACAGCAGTTTGGAGACTTCCTGGGCGCCGACGTGACCGTCTTCTACAAAGACATCCGAAACCTTCTCGGAGTCGAATTCATCGATACATACGCAGATGCTCAGTATGCGCGCTTTACGAATGTCGATTTCGGATCCGTTAACGGCGTTACTCTTTCTGTCGACCAACACATTTCCACGGTTGCGTCAGCAAACCTCAATTATACATATCAAAACGCTATTGGGAATGCAAGCGATCCGTACGAAACCGCAAACCGGGCGGCGGCCGGAGAAGATCCCAAGCCTAGACAAGTTCCCTTTGATTGGGATCAGACGCATACGTTGAACCTCTCCCTCTCGTTGAATGTGCCAAACAGTTATGCTGTTACCGCGATCTTGCGCTATGGGAGCGGTAACCCGTACACCACCTCCATCGGATCAGGTTTCGGCGCCAATCTTGACAAGAACTCTTCTGTGAAGCCATCCTGGACAACGGTCGATGTTCGTGCGGAAAAATATTTGCCCATTGGCGCCGTGAATCTAAGCATTTTTGCCAGGGTACTGAATCTCTTTGATTCCCGGTATTCCAATGGGTTTGTTTTTGCCACAACAGGAAGCGCCTACTATTCTCTCACGCCGGGGGGAGATGCGTCAGAATTAATCAATCCGTCGCGCTTTGCAGCACCACGACGCATAGAGATAGGAGCAAGTGCACGATTCTAATGATTAGCAAACGTTTGTTCAGGTACTTGGAATGAACTATCGCCTTTTGATTGTACTATTGTTGGTATTGGACTTGGTGACGACTGAAGAGGGCGTTGCACAGATTTCATTGCAGCCTGTGGTTCCAAAGGATCAGCGGGGTCGAAATGACTGGGAACGATCCGGTTTCCACGATGCGGGGAATATCCGGACTGTATTTTGGAACTACGGCATGGTTGGCGACTATCCTCTCGATCCAATTAACGTCGATCTTTCAGTGTTCCATTCGGTCGAGGTTCCCAAAGGATCCGGTCTGAACTATGCGGATGGAATAACGCCATTTGTGCTGGCGAAAATCAAACAGCAGACCGGTGATTCGGCCTACATCATGGAAACTGGCTATCGAGAACGTCAGGTGCAAAGTTCGAACACGGGGAAGATCATGAGATTCGAGCCGCGCCCGGGGTATCTTCAGGCAGACCCCACCATCAACCGAGGCCGCTCGATCGCGCTCAGCAATGATCCACGGACATGGCCCGATTCCTGGCCGGACAAACTGAATGACCTCAATGATCCTGGATGGCAGGGCAGCTGGAATGGATATTTTGGAAAAAGGCCCAACGCAGATCAGGAGAGTTTTTTCGTCATCGACGATGACTACTACGATGCCTGGAACTTCTACCCGGATTCCAGAGACTTGACGAGAAGGGGACTCGGCTTGCGGATGGAAGTGCGTGGATTTCAATGGGCAAACCCTCAGGCAACGAATGTCATTTTCTGGCACTATGATATTACCAACGAAAGCACGACCGACTATTTGGACAATATCATCTTCGGACTTTACATGGATTCGGGAGTAGGGGGGGAATCATACTCGTGTGACGGAGTTGCAGAATCCGACGATGATAACGCCTATTTCGATCGCTCTCTCGGCGTAAATCTTGTTTATACGTGGGACAAATACGGGCACGGAGTAAGCCTGAGCAGCAATTGCGCACCAACGGGATATCTCGGATATGCATACATGGAGACACCAGGTAACCCCTTCAACGGTATTGACGATGACCAGGACGGGATCGCTGATGAACGACGCGATAGCGGACCTGGACAACTCATCACCGGGCAGGATAGTATTCGTGCCTACGTCACCGCACACTACAACATGGCAAACTTCGAGGCGTTTTACGGCAAGCTTGAGAATCGTCCAGCATTCAAGGCGGGGAGATGGTGGACGGGAGACGAAGACATGGATTGGGTTGCCGACTACGATGACGTAGGAGTTGACGGAGTCCCGGGTACGCACGACCTTGGGGAAGGAGACGGCAGGCCAACGGCAGGAGAACCGGACTTCGATCAGACTGATCCTGACGAATCAGATCAAATCGGTCTTACCGGCTTCAAGATGAACAGAATCAAAGGGCCCACGAAGGCAGATACAGTCGATGACATCGTATTCTACGGGCTGTGGCCGCCAAGACTCTATCAGATGTGGACGAATTCGATCCTGGCGAACCGATTCGACAATAATGTGGGCGTACTGAACTACAACATTGCATTTTTGTTTGCCTCCGGCACGTTCCGACTTGTAGCAGGCGAGCACGAGAGATTCAGTCTCGCGCTGGCGTATGGTGCGAACCTTGGTGAACTGAAAACGCAGGTTCACACCGTCCAACAGATCTACAATGCGAGCTACCAGTTTGCAGTACCTCCCCCGTTGCCCACAGTCACCGCCGACGCCGGTGACAAGTATGTGCGCGTCTCGTGGAGTGACTATTCGGAGCGGGGCATCAATCCGGTAACACGTATCAACGATTTTGAAGGGTATAAGATATATCGGTCGACCGATCCTGAATTCAGAGACCCCAGAGTTGTCACCAACGCCAATGGGACAGGTCCATTTGGGAACGGCAGGCCGATCGCACAGTTCGACCTGAAAGATGGCATCGAGGGATTCTCGAAGCAAACGGTTGAGGGAATTGCATATAACCTCGGAAGCGAAACCGGACTCACGCACACGTTCCTTGATACGACCGTAACGAACGGCCAGGATTATTACTACGCCGTGTGCGCCTACAATTATGGCTCTGATTCACTTGACTTTTTCCCGTCGGAAAATTCCATCGCGGTGTCGCGCACTCCTCGTGGTGGGACCATCTTGCCTGCCAATGTGATCGAAGTGAGGCCCGATCCGAAAGTGCTGGGGTATGTTCCAGCCGGGACCTCGACGGTTCAGCATTCCTCCGGCACCGGAACGGCCGCGGTGAACCTGCGCATTGTCGACCCAAAGCTTGTGCCGGACAAACAGACATTCTTGCTTCGCTTTTACGCTGATCCCCCGAGTGCAATCCACGCGACGCGTTATGAACTCTTCGACAGCACGACTCAAAAATCAATATTCGATCAGGGTACAGATTTTGTGGGGGCGGGACTCGGACCTGTCGGTGTTGGGATACTTCCGATCATAAGCACCCCAGCCGTTAGTTCAGTGGATACAACGAGGAGTGGATTCCGTCCGAGTGGCGCGACGAATGCAAGGCTCAAGATTATCTACCTCAACGTTGATTCTGCCGATGCGCGTCGTCAGGGCTATCCCAACGATTTTGTCATCACGTTTTCCAATACCTATCTGGACACAAGCCTCATCGCGATAGGCCGCGCTTCTGTGCCCCTAAAATTCAAAGTCACAGCCGACACAGGTGGCGGGGTCATGCAGTACAAGATCTATTTCAATGATGCTAATGGTGACGGCTCGCTTAGCGCACCGGGAGAATTCATCGATATCATTACGTTTCACTATGGCGATCCTACTCCGCGTGAAACCTGGCGTGTTACACTGGACACAACGGGTCAATACTTGCGGGGAGCTCTCGTTGCGCCGACGCTTGGCGATATCTATGATGCGAAATTGTCGGTTCCCGTCAGTCTCGGCGACATGTATTCATTTACAACGACGGGGCAATCGATCAGTCAGAGCGTCGCGAGGACGCAGGCAAGTAATAAACCGTACGTTGTGCCAAACCCCTATGC
Source organism: Bacteroidota bacterium (assembly GCA_017882185.1). Classification (GTDB taxonomy): domain Bacteria; phylum Bacteroidota; class Ignavibacteria; order UBA10030; family UBA10030; genus JADGQA01. The sequence goes on along the minus strand of JADGQA010000152.1, from coordinate 3,556 downwards.
CGGAGCGGCGAGTTTTGAGCCCGAGCGTTTTGCGACGACCGGGCGGGGGGATCGAAGGATGGAGTTCCGTAATATTCCTCTGAACGGAACCATCAGGATCTATACTGTCCGCGGCGACCTGGTCCAGACTCTTCATCAGGACGGTTCGGTTGCCGGCTCTGTCGCCTGGAATTTACGGACAAAGGACAATCTCGATGTCGCTCCAGGGCTCTATATCTATGCAGTTGAGGCGCCCGGCATGGATTCCTTTGTCGGAAAGTTTGCAATTATCAAATGATTCAACGCAGGAAAGATATGAATTGTATCAATCCCGTAGTGAACGTATCGCGGAATTGCGTCACAGCGTTGGTGATTATGATGATCGTACCTGTCGCTGGGATCTTAGGTCAAAGCAAAACCGGCACAACAATAGGACAATTCACACTTATCGACCCGAGCTCACGGACCTCCGCAATGGGAGGCGCGGGTGTGACTTCGACAGACGAGGCGATGGCGAGTTTTTACAATCCGGGAGCTCTTGGTGCATTGCAAAGGACGGATATCCAATTCTCCTATAATTCATGGCTTGCAGGCATTTCGCTGAATTATGCGATGGCTGCCGTTAAAATTCTGGATAACGCCTCGGCCATTGTCACAATGACGCAGCTTTCGTCGGGAGATATCGATGTCGCAACGGTTGACCAACCCCTTGGCACCGGTGAAAAATACAATGTGACCGATCTTGAGTTGGGGCTTGGCTTTGGCATGAAGATGACGGACAAATTTTCATTCGGCGTGCAGGTCAACTACATCTCCGAACGAATATGGCACAGTTCTGTCGCTGTCTTTGGTATCAATCTCGGCACGTTGTACCAGCTCTCGCCGGACGGCCTGAGGATCGGCGCAAGTCTCACGAATTTTGGCACCAAAGATCACTTCGCTGGCACGGACTTGAAAATTCGCTATGACCTGGATCCGACACGCTATGGCGACAATAGCAGCATACCAGGCGAAATTTCGACCGACTATTATGCGCTCCCATTGGTATTCAGGGTGGGGTTGGGATATCCTGTTACCATCGACGGTTCAAATGTGGTCAATGTGGGTGTGGATGCATTACATCCAAGCGACAATTCAGAAAGCGTCAATGTCGGAGCGGAGTGGGTGTTCAACAAATTTCTTGCGGCACGGATTGGATATCAAAGCCTCTTCTTGCAGGATTCGGAAGTCGGTCTCACTGCTGGCGGCGGTGTTATGTTCGAAGGCGACGGGTACGACCTTCATTTCGACTATGCCTGGGCAGCAAACGGCAGGCTCGGGAATGTCCAGCGAATCACTTTGGGGATTGGTCTCTGAACGCTCTCCTCGTCTTCACCGCGATGGTGGTTAGTAAACAGTGTGCGAAAATCATCGGGTGATGCAAATCTGTGATCCGTCATCCTTTCAACTTTCTAATTGAATCATGATCGTCCAACGATGAGCAGGAATAGCTTGTTTGGTAATAAATTTGGCAGTTTTTCCCGGGATGGGAATGAGTACGTCATTCGCAATCCTCAAACTCCGCGACCCTGGATAAACGTTATCAGTAACGGGGACTATGGCATCGTCGCTTCACAGTCCGGAAGCGGCTATAGTTGGCGGACGCACGCCCAGCTTAATCGCCTGACACGCTGGGAACAGGATCTCGTGAAGGATGAATGGGGAAAATACCTTTTCATCCGGGACCGTGAATCAAAGAAAGTCTGGTCGGCGGGTTGGAAACCTGCGTGTGAAGATCCAGATCGTTATCGCTGTCGTCACGGAATCGGATACACAATCATTGAGTCTCGTAATTACGGCATCGACTCCGAGCTGTTAATGTTCGTGCCGAATGATGAGCCTCTCGAGCTCTGGAAGCTCAGTCTTACCAATACCACACGTCGCAAACGATCGCTGAGCGTTTATTCATACTTCGAATGGTGTCTCGGTGTCGCACCTGACTGGCACCGTGAATTCCATAAGTGCTTCATCGAAACCGGGTATTCGGATAAAGATCAAGCGATTATTGCGACCAAAAGGCTTTGGGAGGTCCCCACTGAAAATGGCCACTGGAACACCGATTGGCCATACACAGCGTTTCATTCTTCAAGCCTCAAACCACATTCATTTGATACTGACAAAGAATCTGTGCTGGGACCGTACGGAAATCAGCAACACCCTAAGGCAGTAGTCGAGGGCAAGCTAGGGGAAAAATCCGGTAAATGGGTCGATCCTGTCGCGTGTCTCAGGGTTGATGTCACGCTGTTGCCGGGAGAAAAGAAAGAAGTCGTATTTACACTCGGAGCGGCAGATTCAAAAGCGGAAGCGCGTTCGCTCATCAAAAAATATCGGAATGTGTACGCTGTAAACCAATCATTGCAGTTGGTTCATGACCGATGGAAAAATCTACTCGGGAGCACCGCAGTTCGGACGCCCGATCCGGCGATGGATATCATGTTGAATACATGGCTCAAATATCAGGCAATCTCCGGAAGAATGTGGGGAAGAACGGCTTACTATCAGACAGGGGGCGCGTACGGCTTCAGGGATCAACTACAAGATTCCCAGATATTTCTCCCAATCGATTCAGATCGGACAAAGGACCAAATCCTTCTTCACGCCCGTCACCAATTCAAGGATGGGACAGTGTACCATTGGTGGCATCCCATCACAGAAATCGGCCACGTCACGCCGATCTCCGACAATCTTCTCTGGCTTCCTTTCGTCGTCAAGAGCTATTTGGACGAAACCGGCGACTTCAACGTCCTCCATGCCGAAGAACCCTTCGTTGACGATAACACTAAGCGGTCACTATATGATCATTGTGTCTTGGCGATAGACAAGGCTTTGGATCGCAAGAGCGAACGGGGTCTGCCTTTGATTGGTGCAGGGGACTGGAACGATGGATTGAGTGCTGTTGGTCTTCGGATGAAAGGTGAATCAATTTGGCTTGGACATTTTCTTCACAAAATTCTGATTGATTTCCAGTCAGTTGCCAAGGTGCGAGGAGACAGTGATCGGTCGAATCGCTACGTGGAAGAATCCTTGCGCCTGAAGCAGGCCATCAATGAGCATGGCTGGGACGGTAAATGGTACTATCGTGCGACAAAGGACTCCGGTGAGAAGATTGGTTCGAGCTCAAATGAGGAAGGGAAAGTCTTCCTCAATGCACAAACGTGGTCGATCATTGCCGGCGTTGCTGACGAAGAACGTGGAAACGCTGTCATGGATGTCGTCGAGGAAAAACTGGAGTTCAAGGCTGGTCCTGTACTCTTGAGCCCGGCATACACGACTCCTGACGAAAAAATTGGCTACCTTACTCGGTATGCACCGGGAGCGCGGGAGAATGGCGGTGTCTACACTCACGCCGCCACGTGGACGGTAATTGCAGAAGCGATGTTAAAAAGGGGAGAATCTGCATACAGGATTTTCTCGAAGCTCAATCCGATCAATCGAGGCGTGAAGCCGGAAGAATACTGCGCTGAACCATATGTCACTCCCGGCAACAGCGACGGGCCAGATTCTCCCTTTTACGGGAGGGGAGGGTGGACATGGTACA
>JADGQA010000151.1 GCA_017882185.1 Bacteroidota bacterium | reverse complement strand
CCATCTCGTACGAACGATGGCAAAGTTGCTGTCGCGCAATCCCAAGGTTATGGAGGTTGTCGATTGACCGTTCAACAACCCTTTTCGTGAATTGTGCAAATTCGATCAGGCATTCGGGATACGAGAGATGGGCCAAGCCAGGGACTTCAGCACCAAACGCCGAGCCGGTAATCTCGAAGAGATTCTTTAGTTCACGCTTCTTCAAGTAAGCAGGCACGTAGATCCCGGCGATTCTTCCAAGCATGTTCACTGCTGCCACCCTTTGGACTTTGCGAGCAGAATAAGAAGTCCACAGGCGATAGCCCCGTCGACGATGCCGTTGGAGAGAAATATGAGATAAGGGTAAAGAAGAATAAAGAACAGGAAAGAAAGAACCGAACTTGCAGATTTAGCATGGATGAGCATCCAAAGGAACTCCTTGTTGTCCGGATGCCGGTACATCATGAATGCCAGAAGCGAGACGACATACATGTATCCAACGGCAAGAATTTGATAAAACCCGGCACCTTGCTCGTTCGACTCAATCATGCCAAAAGTACGCGAGAATGTATTGAAGAGAGTGTATACTCCTTCGGGGACAACGAGGAACACCATTCCAACGATGGCAAAGACGAGCGCCATGGTGAGACTTATCGATGTGTAGACTTTTTGCCGCATGAAAGAGGGAGTCCCGGGCGAAATGTCCACATCTGCTTGACCATTCATCGTATGACTATCACTGCTTGTACTGCAAGGCAAAGAACCTGGCGAGCGGCCCAAATTCCACTTCTTCCATGATTTTCAAGGAAGCCTCCTTTTCAATGGGGGATGTTCCTTCAAAATGTTTCTGCACTATTTCGTAATTCCTGTTGATGAAACATTCACTTTCAGAGGGGAAATGTTCCCGCATGTCGCCCACAATTTCTCGAATCGACCGAGCCCGGACATTTCCGAAGGACATCGGAATAAATACGCACGGACTCACTTCGCCGAACGCATCGACGTAGACCATCTTGTGTCCGGCCGTGCACCCGAAGTGTTTCGCATCCTCAAAATGACTCAGATAGTTGACGGTCATTCCACCCTGCTCATTGTACCTGTCCTGAAGCGCAATCAGACTTTGCCGTTCCTGCTCGGTGACGAGCAGATTCTTGTTCCAATACGCCTGAACCGATGGCTTCGTTTCGCTGAGCCAGGCTTCGTGGATCTCCAATCCCTTCAGGAAACGCAGGAATTCTTCAACTGCGTCCAGCTTCAGCATTTCTTTGGAGAGAACAGCAGACACGCTGACGTGTATTCCGCCCGACCCCAAAAATGTCTCGATGGCCCTGAGAGCTGTCCGGAACGCTCCTTTGTATTTCCTAACCGTGTCATGCTTTTCTGCTTCCCAATGATCGAGGCTCACTGTCACATACGTCAACCCTGCCTGCTTGAGATCTGCTGCAAGCTCTTTCGTAAGACCGCAACCGGTCGTGAACAATTTGCTCGCACAATCATCTCCAATGGTTTCCACGATGTTCACAAGGTCTTTGTTCAGCAATGGTTCCCCACCTGTGAGACCAATCCAAAATATTCCCATCCTCTTGAGATCGCGGACAACACCAAGGATCGTTTCCGAATCCATAAGGTCACCTGCCCGCCCTTTGTTATAACAGTACTCGCAGTGTTGCGGACAGGCATTGGTAATGCCGATCTGTGCATGCGACGGCCCGGCGGATTTCGCAAGAAGATGTTCGCTGATGAATCGTTTGTACGCGACGCTGTTCAACGGAGGGAGATGCGAATGGATGACCAGGTGTCCGCCAACATCAATGACCGTGAACTTTCTAAGGTATTGGCAGAAGAACCAATTGACGGATGGCTTGGCCTTGATCATTGCTGGATTAGAAACGATTGCTTTCGCTACCCGAAGCTTACCGGCTGCAGTGATCATACTTGCTCTGACTTTGATGTGGGAACTGCTGAGGATGTACGGATTCGCACGGCTGAACAGAAAGTGCGCTATGAAGTTTACTCAACGGTACTTCGAGAGACAAGCGAAAATGTTACGCCATTCTCAAAATTGAAATTCTCAGGATTGCGACTAATCGATTGTCACAAATCTGTCTAAGAGCCGTGCGAAATCCGAAGGTGAGGATTGAGGCGAAAAGTAAAGAATTCCTTGCACGTGAAAAAACGAAAAAGCCAGCCCTACATTTCATTCAGGCTGGCTCTTTTCAGCAAATATTGTTTGGTAGATTTTAAGACGCGGATCCTCTCTTACTGCCGTATCACTCACGAGAGGCCACAAGGTCCCGCGTCCCATTTCTATGTATTACCCTGCACGATCACCTATGGCCCCGACCGCCCCGAGTTCCACCGTAGTGACCGCCCCCGTAGTTGTATCCGCCATAGAAGCCTCCCCGGTATGAAGCACCAAAATAGAAGGGAGAATACCACGGATACCAAGAGTAGGGATACCACCCATAACCCCAATACGGGTAGTAAGCTGGATTCGCTACGTTCCTTTCTCTCTTTTCTGAAGATTGGTTACCCGTCTGGATCATCGCATTAATGACCTTGTCGTTGACGCCGGCCTTTCTCAGTGCAAGGATATCGTCCGTCGAGAGCCGAAAATACGAATCGGTGACCTTCATTTGACTGATAATCACGTCTGCGCTGACGCTATCCTGAGAAAGCGCAATGATATCGTTGATCGTCATCGGTGGAGGGGTTAGGGAATCACGTTCCGCCACTTGCCTTCGTTCGCGGTGCATGGTTGTGTATCCAGTCATGCAGCCTGAGACGACAAATGAGATTGCCACAGCGCCGACAAAGAAAAGGTATTTCATGTGTTCTTCTCCTTCGACTATTTCTTCAACCAAAAAGGCTTGACAATTGCTTTGAAGATACGATCGAGATTCCCCGTATCGAGGACTGTCTTGCGGTGCCTGTACCGCGTTCATTTTTCTACAAGTCTTATGCCAGAGCGCTGATGCCTCATCCTGGCGAAATGGAGCCATTTCCGTTTGCGTCCACGTATAGAATTCTCAACACGATGTACTCTTTCCCTGATTCAAATGTCGACAAGAATGGGAACATTGTGAACAGATTCGAAGGATTCAGGCCGTAGGAGAATTTTGAAGCCGAAATTAACGGACTTTTGCAGTAATCTGGCCTTCGCTCGCAGCAAGCGAAGGCCACCCCGAATGCGGCTTCCACGCCGTATTAGCAGACATATTCTTCCGTTATCGGGAGGTATTTCCTTGAACGGTATGTAGTTTCATTCCCGTCCTTCTTTTTCCGTATATTGAAACATAGTTTACGATCGTTCCATTCAATCAGCCTTTCCATTGCTTAGACGTCTAGCAGCAAGAATCAAGTCGATCTTCGGCGCAAAACCGAAGCATCCCCAGTCAACTCCTCTGGCAGCACGCAAGGAATCGAAACCACCCCAGCCGCAGCATAAAACATTTCCGCACAAGCAGCCTCCGGCCACCCACCACCCGAGGGATGGGCGAAGGAGGGAAACCCGCGAGGAGTACGCTGCGAGACACGCGAAAAGGGACCAACAGAAACCTGTAGAAACACAAGCCGTTCCACGAGAATCGTGGGATCATTCTCTCTTCAAGGTCCCAGTCGTCGATGGCAAGACACGGTTTCATGATTTTCATCTCCCCGAAGAATTGATGCACGCGATCTATGACCTGAAATTTCAGTACTGTACTCCTGTTCAGGCAGAGACACTTGTGAAATCACTCGCGGGGGAGGATGTCTCCGCCCAGGCGCAAACAGGTACAGGAAAAACAGCAGCATTCCTCATCACGATTTTCTCTCACTTCCTAAAGCATCCTGACGAAGTGAAACGGCACCGCGGCACTCCCCGGGCACTCATTCTTGCACCGACGCGAGAACTTGTGATGCAAATAGAACGCGATGCACGCGACATCGGGAAATATGTCTCGTGTGGTATCCTTTCGCTTCTCGGTGGCATCGACTATGGAAAACAACAACAGGCGTTGCGGACAGAAGCCTGTGATGTTCTGATCTGCACTCCCGGTCGTCTCATCGATTTCAAGAAGAAAAAATTAGTTGATCTCGGCAAAGTCGAGATTCTCGTACTTGATGAAGCCGATCGCATGCTGGACATGGGTTTCATACCACAGGTGAGATCGATCGTGCTGAGCACACCGCCAAAGGCGAGGCGACAAACCATGTTCTTTTCTGCGACGATTTCGACCGACGTCAAGAGGCTCGCCGAATCGTGGACACGACAAGCATTCGAGGTGAATGTAACGCCGGACAACGTTGCGGTGGACACTGTCGATCAAATCACCTACATAACGACGAGTGTAGAGAAACCAACCCTCCTCTACAATCTCATTATCCAAAAACATCTTGAGCGCGTTCTCATCTTTGCGAACCGTCGAGATGAGGCTCGACGATTGAAAGAGACCCTCGAGAATTATGGTGTCAGCTGCGCGCTCCTCTCGGGCGAGGTCGACCAAGAACAGCGCATCCGACGTCTGGAACGATTTCGGGAAGGAAAGGTTCGTGTGCTCGTGGCGACAGATGTTGCTTCACGTGGACTCCACGTCGAAGCAATTTCTCACGTCATTAATTACAATTTGCCGCAGGACACCGAGGACTATGTGCATCGTATCGGACGAACCGGCCGCGCGGGTGCGAGCGGCACATCCATTAGCTTTGCGGATGAGTTTGATTCGTACGAATTGCCAAAACTGGAAGAGTTCCTGGGCACGAAGGTCAAATGTGTTTACCCTGATGAGAATCTCCTCGTTCCGATCCCTGAAATCTACGCCCGCCTTGTTCCGGTGAAGGACCAACAAAGGAATCGGCGCCGTCCGATCAACCAACGGCGGGGTCCACGACGTCCATAATACCTTCTCCAGGATTCCGCCGATAGACCTTGGTTCGCTGGTCTTCGCAGATCAGCACACCACAAAGAACAGTCTTACTTTCAGAAAGCTCCAACTCCTCCCAGGAACGCAACCGCGCCTAAGAACATCAGAAGGGATCCGGCAATTCTATTCACTCTCTCCAATCCATCGGTGGTAAGTCTCTCCTTAAAAAGCCTCGCTAACGACGTCAACAAAGAAAACCAGAGAAACGAACCCACAAAGACTCCGCCAACCAGCGCCGCAACATCAGCTTGGATAGGAAGGATCCGTTTCACGCCAAGCATCGTAAAGACAGCTGCGAATCCGACAAGAGTCGTTGGATTTGAGATCGCCAGAAGGAACGTGGAAATGAATACTTTGGTGTGCAACAACAGACTGTGGGATATGACCGATTTCTTTGGATGTGACCGGAAGGTGTAGAATCCTACGACAAGGAGGAGAATTCCTCCGACAATTCGAAGCAAATGTTGATGCTCGGTGATAAACCCCGAAATCAGCCTGACGCCAAAAGCTGCGATAGTGGCGTACACAACGTCACCCGAGGAGCCTCCAAGTCCCACGACGAGACCGTGTCGACGGCCATACGCCAAGGTGTGCCGGACGCAGAGGATTCCAATGGGTCCTATGGGCGTCGCAAGGAGAAACCCAACGATAATACCTTCGAACAAGTAGATGAAAAGCATCTTAGAAGGTATTCTTAGATTTCACTCAATGAAAGAAAGTGCGATACCCAATGTCGAAGGTATGCGCCCTGTTTCATCTGGTCTCAATCCCCGGAGCAATATCAACGTGAAATTTTTGTGACTCTTTCACTTTGCCATAGGAGAGAGTTACCGTATAGTCTCCCGAAGAGAGGAATTTCTGCCCTTGACCGCCGTAATCGTTCAGCAAATCCTTTGTCGGCTTCAGATCCCATACAACACGACCGACGCCCGGATTTCCCGGTGAAGTCAGATTGGCAACCGTTCTTCCCTCCGAATTCGTGACGGAAAGTTTCACCTGATCCCCGGTGAATTCCTTCACATAGAAGCTGATGAGAGCACCTGGCGGTGGATTGGCCCCGCGATATTCGGCCCCTCCGCCATAATCCACCCATCCATCATAAAGATAATACCCATATGCGATTCGCGGCTGAAATAGCCGGGCGGGCTTTTCCTGAACATCAGGCGTAAGTTCTTCCAGCGGCCTGATATCGTCCACAATGAAGAGACTTCGACCGTGAGTGGCGATAACAAGGTCGAGGTCGCGCGGATGAATGACGATGTCATCGACCGCAACACGTGGCATCTCTCCGAATTTTTCCCATTTGTTTCCTCTGTCCAGACTGAGGAAGAGTCCGAACTCTGTTCCGGCAAACAACAAATCCGGATTCTTCAAGTCCTCACGGACGACCTTCACTGGTCCTTCGGACGGAAGATTACCTGCAATATTCGACCAGGATTTTCCGCCGTCCGAAGTCCGAAACGCAAGAGGAGCGTAAATGCCGCTCGGATATCCAATGACAGCCAAATAGGCAACCTCCGCATCAAAATGACCCGGTTCTATTCTTCCGATCCATTGGCCTTTGACGATCTTTGGGAGATGATCGGTTAGATCGGTCCAATTCTCCCCGCCGTCTCGCGTTACCCAGAGCTTGCCGTCATCCGTGCCCGCCCAAAGCATTCCAGCGGCGAGAGGAGATTCCGCCAATGCATAGACAACGCCATAATTCTCAGCGCCACTTCCCGTCGTCATGATTTTCTTTGGGTCCTGCGCTGAGAGGTCAGGACTCATGACCTTCCAGTGTTCGCCACGATCGAACAGTTTGAACACACGATTTCCTCCAAGGTACATCGTCCCCTTTTCGTGAAGACTCGGAATCAACGGTGAGTTCCAATGAAAACGGAAGGCCAGTTGACCCTCTGCAGGCTGAGGGCGAAGACCCTTGATCTCGCCATTGCGGAGATTGAAACGATGAACGTATCCTTCCTGAGATTCCGCATAAACGACTGCCGTGTCGAAGGGATCGAATACGCAATAGAATCCGTCGCCGCCCCCCAGGTTGATCCAATCGGAATTCAAGATGCCTTCCTTTGAGCGGGTCATACTGGGACCAAGCCAGTTGAGATTATCCTGGAGACCGCCTGCAATCCTGTAAGGAGTGCTCATATCGAGAGTAATCCGGTAGTACTCTCCAGCCGCAAATTTGTTGAGAAATTGCCAAAGCTTGCCACCGTCGAAGCTCTGATAGACGCCGCCGTCTGTGCCGAGAATGATCCGCTTCGGGTGTCGCGGATCAATGGCGAGCGCATGACAATCCGAGTGCACGACCTTGAAAAAATCCTCCTGGAATGTTTTTCCGCTGTCGTCGGAAACGTGCAACATGTATCCAAGTACGTAAACTCTCTTGTCGTTCTCCGGATCGACCTTGACTTGACTGAAATAGAAAGGACGAGGGTCAAGGGCGTTCATTCGTATCCAGTGGTCACCGCCGTCGTCGGTACGAAACACGCCGCCCGTCTTGCTCTCCACATTGTCTATATTCGTCGTTCCCCCTGCATCGCTCTGCACGACCGCATAAAGAATCTTCGTGTTCTTGCGGAAAATATCCAAACCAATCCTTCCAGTTTCCTTCGGAAGCCCCCCCTCCAGTTTCTTCCACGTTGTTCCGCCATCCGTCGATTTGAAAATCCCGCCAAGATCCTTGCCATCGGTATATTGAGGTCCCGAACTGAACGACCAGGGAGTTCTTCGCCGGGCATAGAGAGTGGCGTAAAGCGTGTTGGGATTTTCCGGGTCAAGGACAACGTCACCACATCCCACTTTCGTCTCATATCCCTTGGGCGCAGGGAGTACGGCGTTCCACGTTTTTCCGCAATCGGTAGTCTTGTAGAGGCCCCGTTCTGCGCTTGGAGTCCAAAGATCACCCATCACCGCTACGTAGACAATGTTTGTATCGACCGGATTGACGACAATTCTCGCGATTGTCTTGCTGTCTTTCAATCCAACATTCGACCACGATCCTCCGCCGTCGGTCGAGCGATACACGCCATCGCCCCAACTTGAGCTATTGCGGTCATTTGCTTCTCCAGTTCCAACCCAAACCTGTTTGGCGTCGGATGGTGCGATGGCGACTGCACCGATGGAAGCTGTAGATTCTTTTTCGAAAACGGGACTGAATGTGGCACCTTCGTTCGAAGTCTTCATCACTCCACCTGTCCCGAGACCGACGTAATAGGTGTATTGATCTGTCGGATCAAGCGCAATGCTTGACACCCTTCCACCCATGACGGCGGGTCCAATACTGCGTGCTTTCAGACTCTTCAACA
>JADGQA010000150.1 GCA_017882185.1 Bacteroidota bacterium | reverse complement strand
CGTTAATGGTCGATGTTGAAGGTGAATCCCTGACTTCCAGGGCTTGCCAGTTGATTCTTCGATAATCAATAACGAATTTCTATGGAGAGAGCATTTGAACCTCTCTTGCCGTATGAGCCTATTTGAGAAATCACGTCACCCAGACCGTCAATTTTACAGTATCTGGAACTACATCGGTGGTTGCACCGTTCTCTAACATAGTAAAGGATTACAGGCTTGAACAAAACTATCCAAACCCGTTCAATCCCTCGACAATGATATCCTTTGCTCTGCCGCAGTCAGGACTCACGACCCTGAAGGTATACAACATCCTGGGGCAGGAGGTTGCCACACTTCTCAATGGATACGAGAAGAGCGGGGCACATCAGGTATTGTTCGACGCAACGAGGCTCAGTAGCGGCGTCTATTTCTACAAACTGCAATCGGACATTTTTGTCCAAAGCAAGAAGATGGTTCTTCTGAAATAGGTTGAAGAAATGTATCGTAACGCAGAAGAACGAACGAAAATACGAATAGCAAAGCATTAATCAACGAATTTGTTCAACAAACCAGGGAGAAAGTAATGAAGCAAACGTTCAATTGGCGGACTGTTGCGATCCTCGCGACAGGTGTAGTTGCTGGAGTGCTAGCAGGCTGTTCCAAGAGCACCATGACCGGCCCATCATCTTCCACTGCACCGGTGAATATGGCAGTTTCATTTTCCAAGAGTGGGTCTCCCGGATTGATGAAGGGATACGGAACCTTGTCGACAGATTCACTTCGAATCGACAGTGCTGTTGTTGTCATTGCCCGAATCAAGTTCGAATCCCACGTCGACACTGTATCTGTTGATACCGTCAATGGACACACGGAAGATTTGGACAACGATCAGAGCATCGCCTTCAAAGGTCCGTTCGTCATTCACGTGCGAGATACCGTGGCAATTAACTTTGCCAATCAAGTGCTTCCGGCCGGCACGTACGACGGGATCAAGTTCAAGATCCACCGGCTTATGGGGGGTGAACCGTTCGAAGACAGCGATGAGCACAACCATCGTCCGCGCACAAGCGATTCAGCGGTAGTGGGCTCAAGCATCACGGTGTGGGGGGCTGTGTTGAAAAATGGTGTCTGGACCAGCTTCACGTTTAATTTCGATGGCGAAGTTGAATTCAAGATTAAAGGAACATTCACTGTTTCCTCCTCGATCAGTAACGTGAACATAGCGTTGAATTTCAATATGGGATCCTGGTTTGTCAATCCATCGACAGGCACGCTTTTGGACCCAACGGATACAACATTCCCGAATCGTGAGCTGATTCGTCGCGCGATTTATGCGTCCTTCGGGAAAGGAAAAGGCGGACACGATCGTGGGGATGGTCATCCGGATAACCAGTGACCATTGCCTCGGACGTTTCTATGTTCACGTTCATTTGACAAATATTTGAAACTGGTGCGCATCAATTGTTGTTGGATGATCCCCGGAGTGGTTGGCCGGGGGTTTTTATTTGTGGGGGGAGTTCAGCTTAAAGGATAAACCTGCTCAAATCTCTGTTCTTCACGATCGTCTGCAGCTTCTCCTGGACAATCTTTTTTGTGATCTTGAGTTCCGTCTTCTCAAGCCCATCGGGGGCATCGAATAGGGTTTCTTCGAGCAGGTTTGTCATGATTGTGTGGAGTCTCCGTGCACCGATGTTCTCCACCTGTTCGTTCACTTCGAACGCCGTGCGAGCGATTTCGCGAACGGCCTCGTCGTCAAACTCGACCGTGACGCCGTCGGTAGCCAGGAGGGCCGTGTATTGCTTGAGAAGTGCGTTTTGGGGGAGGGTGAGGATTTTGACAAAATCGTCCTCCGTCAAACTTTTGAGTTCGACCCGGATGGGGAATCGTCCCTGCATCTCGGGGATCAAATCCGAAGGTTTGGAGACGTGGAATGCCCCTGAAGCGATGAACAACACGTGATCGGTCCGGACCATCCCGTACTTTGTCAGCACGTTCGAGCCTTCAACAATGGGAAGAAGATCGCGCTGGACTCCTTCGCGCGATACGTCGGGTCCATGTTGCTGTCCACGTGCGCTTGCGATCTTGTCGATCTCATCAATAAACACGATCCCTGAATTCTCAACCCGCTCGATCGCCTCCTTCACGGCCTTTTCCATGTCGATAAGCTTCTGGGATTCTTCCTGCGTAAGGATGAGCCTTGCTTCCGCCACGGTGAGTTTCCGCCGCTTGTTCCGCTTCGGTAGGATGTTACCAAGCATGTCTTGAATATTGATTCCCATTTCTTCAAGATTCATCGGACCCATTACCTGCATCAACGGCATCTGCTGGGTGGGCATCTCAAGCTCGATGACGCGATCATCAAGCGATCCTGAGCGGAGTTTTTCCCGGAATTTTTGCCGGGTCTTGGCATCTTCTTCGACCGTATCTACTGCGTTCTCCGGGATCTCAGATTCAGGTGGGCGGGTTCGCCGCGGTCGTGGCACGAGGATGTCAAGGAGTCGCTCTTCGGTCAGCTCTGAGGCCTTATCCTGAACTTCATCCGCCTTCTCAGCTTTCACAAGGTTTACTGCGATTTCTGTAATGTCCCGGACGATGGATTCAACGTCCCTGCCCACATATCCCACCTCCGTGAACTTGGAAGCTTCGACTTTGAGAAAGGGAGCGTTTGAAAGTTTTGCCAGCCTGCGTGCAATTTCCGTCTTGCCGACACCCGTGGGGCCGATCATAATAATATTGTTCGGCATGATTTCTTCGCGGAGGGATTCCGGCGAGTGGAGACGCCTCCACCGGTTGCGAAGAGCAATAGCTACGGATTTCTTCGCATTCTGTTGTCCGATGATGTACTTGTCGAGCTCCCGGACAATCTGGCGCGGCGTCAATTCCTTTTGTGAGTCGTCGATTTTCTTCTTTGCCATAATAATTTCAGTTCTCTGTCGATGAAACAGCGAAACAAAACATTAGAGTTCTTCGATGTGAAAATTCTTGTTGGTGTAGATACAGATTTCCGAGGCCGCGTCGAGGGATTCCCGGACTATGTCTTTGGCGGAAAGATCGGTGTGTTTGACGAGCATCCTCGCTGCAGCAAGAGCATAACTGCCGCCGGAGCCGACCGCAACGATGCCGTCATCGGGTTCAATCACGTCTCCGGTGCCTGAAATGATAAGCGCTTGACTCTTGTCCAGCACCGCAAGCAATGCCTCGAGTTGGCGCAGGTACTTGTCGGTGCGCCACAATTTCGCCAGCTCGACGGCCGACCGCACGAGTTGACCCTGGTACTGCTCAAGCTTCTCTTCGAACCGCTCAACCAGACTGAAGGCATCGGCCGCTGAACCCGCAAACCCGACGAGCACAGAGTTGTTGTAGAGTCGACGGATTTTGTTCGACTGCTGTTTCATCATCGTGGTACCAAGCGTCACTTGTCCGTCTCCGCCAATCGCAACCTTTCCTTTATGGCGCAATCCAATGATGGTTGTGGCATGCAACGTTGAGGAGTCCATGCTCATCTCCTGAAGGACAATGTGAGGTTTGTGTATATCAAATCTTTTTTCGAAGTCGCGCGATCGGTAGACTCAGTTGTTCCCGGTACTTGGCGACAGTGCGCCGGGCTATTCTGATACCTTCTTGCTTCAGTATCTCGGCGATCTTGTCGTCGTTCAAAGGGTCGTCCGGGGATTCATTGCCGATGATTTCTTTCACGCGGTCCTTCACGACGGAGTTGGAGATGTCCTCGCCGGAATCCGATTCCAATCCGGACGTGAAGAAGTGCCGAAGCGGGAAAACGCCGAATTCCGTCTGAACATACTTGCTGTTCACCACACGGGAGATCGTCGAAATATCAACCCCGACCACTCCGGATATATCTTTGTAAATCATCGGCTTCAGGACCTCGCCGCTCTCAAACCACTGGCGCTGGCGCTCCACGATGGAGTGCATCACTTTGAGGAGTGTATCCCTACGCTGGTGAATTGATGCGATGAACCACTTTGCAGCCTCAAATTTCTTCTTGACGAAATCCTTGGTCTCCGCCGAAACATTCTTTCCTTTTGGCGCAATGAGCTCACGGTAAGCGTTGTTGATTCGAAGCGGCGGGATGTTTCTGTCGTTGAGAGTGATGATGAACTCCCCGTTGTCTTTCTCGACGATGAAATCAGGAGTAACGTAGTTCTCTTGGGCGGTGAATTCCCCTTCCCCGGGCTTAGGGTTGAGATGTTGGATCATCTCGACGATTTTCTTAAGCGTCTCCATACCCACGTGGAGATTCCGGGAAAGTAATTCGTACCGTTTCAGCTTGAAATCCTCGAAATGCTTTTCGAGAATCGAAAGCGCCAATTCTTTGAGTGCAATCGGATACGATCCGGCTTTCAGCTGAGCAATGAGGCATTCCTGCAGCGATCGCGCGGCAATTCCGGGCGGTTCCAGGAACTGGATTTTTTGGACTACCTCCTCAGCCTTCTGGAGAGTAATATTGAGAGCAAAAGACAAATTCAGATCTTGTACGATGAGTGCAAGGTCCCGACGGAGATAGCCATCTTGTTCCACGTTCCCCAAAATTTCTTCTGCAAGAAGATTTTCCATCTCATCGGTATTGAGCAGACGGAACTGACTCAAAAGACGTTCTGAAAGGGGGATTACATCTGTAATCGTCGGTTCGAAAGAATCCTCGTCTTCATTTTTCTGACCGCGTGAATCGGCACTCTTGTAGCCGGCACTCTCGTCGTTCATATAATCATCAAGAGTGTATGTGTCTTCAACCTTTGACTCCGCAAGTTCCTCGGCCTCATTCATTGGCTCGAGCTCTTCCTGCTCGGCCGTTTCGGCGATTTCATCCTGCAATTCGAGCATGGGATTGAGTTCGAGTTCTGTCTTGATGCGCTGTTCCAGGACCAGGTTCGGAAGCTGGAGCAATTTTAGGTATTGCACCTGCTGGGGTGTCAGCCTGAGACCGAGTCGGAGTTGTTGGGAGAGGTTCATCGCTATGCTATTTTGCAGCTCTTACGAGAGATTCTGTCTTGTGGGAAGCGCAAGCCTTCTGAAATTCTGAGTACCACGCTTCACTGTGAAGCCGCACCAGTGAATCCTTGAGAAAATCTGAAAGATACGAGTTCTCAGCATTACCACGCTTCAATGCAGGTGAGCACTCCGGGATCGTTTCATATCGCAAATAATCGGTGAAGCCGTGATCCACGCGAATCGGGAAAAGGTGGCACGAAAGGGGCTTCCGCCAAGCAATCTCGTTCTTGTAATAGGCTGTTTCGAACGAACATTTCGCGATGCCCCGCTCATAGGTCACAAAGACGCAAGCGCGATGCTCAAAGCAAGGGGTGGTGATTCCTCCCCAGGAACGTTCCACCAGTCCGAACTCGTCTATAGCATCGAGGTGCTCCTCGCTCAGGTACTTCTTGATGACAGGAAATGCCTTCTCGATTTCCTTGCTTTCTTCTTCCGTCAGGGGCGCGCCTTTGGGGCCCGGCATGGTGCAACAAGCACCTTTGCACTGCGCGAGATCGCAGGAAAATTTCACCTCTGCAATGGTCGGATCAATTGGCGTATTGTGAACAGAAAGCATTGTTGCGGTTTATTTGTTGAATTCGGGAGCCACCGAGAGGATCCGACCGGGAGTTTGAAAACAGCCAAAACAAAATTCTCCTTCTCCAATCCTCATCTGTTTTGGGCCTTTTTGCTCATTACAGTATAACGAAAAATCGCGAAAGGTAAAAGCAACGTTTGTCTCTGGCACACTCTTTGACTACCCCTCAAATTTTCTATACTTTCTCGCGGCAAAATTCATTATTTGTTTGTTAAGCCACGATTGATGTCAACCGATCCGTCCATACGATTGTCTAATTCACAGGAATCCGAATAAGAATATCTGTCTGCATGCCGGCGTCAAATGAGCAAGAACTCCTGATCGAAGTCAAGCGGGGCAGCCACGATGCATTCCGCGTGCTCGTGCAGACACATATGAAGCAGGCGTACGACATCGCTTACAGTATTCTCGGCGATCACGACGATGCTGATGATGTGACGCAGCAAGCATTTGTCAATGTGCATCGATCGCTGACGAAATTCCGCGGAGAATCGGATTTTGGCACATGGCTTTTTCGAATTGTCAAGAATTGTGCGTTGAACCGACTCAAACAAAGGAAGAAGAAACAAAGGCGCGAAGTGGAATTGGCAATTGCCAATGACGAATTGGTTTCGCTGAATGCAGGCGTCGCGACCACGGAGGATACAAGGGCACACGTCGAGCGTGCGCTCCACGAACTTCCGACGCTCCAACGCGCGGTGGTCATGCTGAGGCATATGAACGGCCTCTCAACGCGGCAGGTGAGCAAGATCCTCGAGTGTTCGGAAGGCACGGTCAAGACCCATCTGCACCGTGGATTGAAAAAAATGCGAGACAGACTGCAATACCTGAAGGACGGAGTACCATGAAATCACATAGAATGATCAAGAAATACTTATACGACTATATTCGCGGCGATGTGAGCGATCACCAGCGCGAAGCAATAGACTCCCATCTGTCCAGGTGCACGCCGTGTTCCGCTGAACTGGAATCCATCCGCGAGGCGACTAAATTCCTGGACGCGAACCTACAACGACCGAATGAGCGCCGGAGCGAGCTCTATTGGCAGCATTTTGCCGACAAAGTTCAACATAGGATCGAGCAGGAGACTCAGGAACGCACAGAGACATCGATCGTCCAACAAATTCTCGATGCATTTGTCCAACATCGAAAGCCTTTCGGCATCGGGTTCGCGTCGGCAGTAACACTTGTTATGATCACGTTCGGGATCTGGACTCTGTGGATGAAAAATCCGGTATCTCAGACATCCAGCTTCGACCAGACTGCACAACAGTCGGCGATGAACGAATCTATCACTGTGCAAAGAGCATCGTTGGATTCGCGGGCCCAGGATTACATTGAACAATCGAAAGTATTGCTCATCGGACTGATGAACACAGATACAAAAGCGCTCGGTTCGTCAGGGCCGTTGCTGCAACGTGAACAAGAGATTTCGAGGAAACTCGTGGCCGAATCCGGAGAGCTCACTTCGAAGCTCAACGACCCGTCGCAGCGTAGACTGAAGGAGTTGATTTCCGATCTTCAGCTCATTTTGGTACAAATTGCCAATCTCGGAACCCACCACGATCTGCCTGGGGTGGAGGTTATCAAAGGCGGCATCGAACACAACGACATGCTTTTCAAAATCAATCTTGAGGAAATTCAAAGAACCACTAAATCTGCCTCCAAGAACGACAAAACTGTGAAACGGACAATCTAGCGGAGAGAGCATCATGAAATCAAGAATAGTCAACAAACTACATTCTCGTCATTGCGTTGCGATTGCGCTCGTGTTCACCCTGGCCACGTTGGGAGCCATAGCTCAGGATAAGTCTGAGGGACAAGGCCGGGCCGTTGCACCTGTCATTCCTCATCAATGGCCGAGAACACCAATGCCAGAAATCGATCTGCACGCGCTCGATGAAATGACGTTCAATCTCGATCAAATCCCGATGGCAATGGATGAGGCGAACATGGCACTCGATCTCGCGAGATTTGATTTTACATCGCCGGGTATTGCGATTGATGAAAATCTGGGGATGGATATGATGGCACCTGTCGCGGAGGAATTGGCATCTCTCGCTGATATGGAATCCATGAGGATGAACGCTGCACCCATGGCTATCGCACAGTCCACGGGTGCGATGGCTGAATTGAAGGCGCAGCTTGCGGATGTTACCGCGGCTATGAGTAGCGATCTGTTTTCCCCTCAGGACGCTCCTGTTGCGCAAGACCAGGCCGCGCAGACAGCCTACCAAAAAGCGTACAATCTTGTCCTCGACAAGAGATGGGCCGATGCGCAAAAAGAGCTCGATAATTTTCTCAACAAATATCCGAGAGGCACTTACAACACTGCGGCTCGGTACTGGAAGTGCTACGCGCGCGAAAAAATGGGTGATCCTGCTGAAGACGTCTTCAAGAGCTATCAGGATTTTGTCGACAAATATTCCAGCAGCAAATGGGCAGACGATGCGAGGACCAATATGATAAGAATTGGCTCGCAGCTTGCGAAGGAAGGAAAATCCGAGTATGCAGCAATCGTCCAATCGATGCAGGAAAACGAGGACGAGGACGTCAAATTGACGGCGCTTTATGCCCTTCGCAACTCCCCGGAGGAAACGGCTCTTCCGGTCATCATGAATCTTTATGACA